>CAYSDI010000071.1:11806-18326 GCA_964429745.1 uncultured Chitinophagales bacterium
GATGAGCAGGGCAGTTGGTGGGCGCTGCCGGACCACGGGCATTGGACCTGCCTGCACTCGAATTTGCCGATGATTCATTTAGTGCGGTTTGTATGAGCGCGGCGCATAGCCTCAAGCCCTTGAAAAAGGGCGAGTTACACGTAGTAAATATTAGACATCTAAAAAAAATATGATATTGTAGTTAATTTGTAAACCCCTACCTTAGTGCTATGCTACAGGAAGAAAAGAACCAGATTAACCTGGGTCAGCAGGCAGAAAACGAAGTTGCCAAGCTCCGTTTGGCCGCTCGTTTTGGCACCGTATTAACAGGAGGCCAGGACCTGCCCGGCGGTTTGGAAGCGCGTTGGCTCGGCCAATTGGAAACCGTAGAAAGCAAGTTTGCAGAAGCAACGCGCACCACGGTAGCTGCTTACCTGGGCAACCCCAAATACCCCCGCGAAAGCCGCCTGTCTGACCGAAAGTTGAGCGTTGAACTGCAACGCCTTTCCCTGGAATTAGAAAAGGCCGGAATTGAAGTAACCACCCTATATCGTGTCCCTCCGAGAGAGTTTTACCGTTACCTGACGGAAGAGCTCATGGAGGAAACGATTGAAAACATCCGCATGGAAGGCATTAGCCAGCAATTCGTGTTTGAAGATTTCTACCCCAACGAGGAATTTGAAGTAGAGCACACCGTCGCCGAATTTTTCGACATGCTCTTCGGCAAATACTACGCGATGCTGGAGAGCATCATGTACCTGCCCCAAGGCGAACTCGGTGACTCCCCCGAAATGAGCGCAATGGTGGATCGCCTCTGCGATTTCACCGATTCCTTTGACGAAATCGAGTTGCTGAATTTTGAGCTGGAAGAAATAACCATGCTCGGCAGCAACCGCGCGTTGGCCCGGGTTCGCGTCAGTTACATCGGCTACCCCAATGTCCGGGGCAAGGGCTTTACGTTCAGCGGCCCGGCCCATTTTACGCTTCACCTGGACCAGTATGACTATTGGGCCATTGAGAAGGTGCAGATGCCGGGCGTTTACGACCCGGGAGCGGCGGGATAAGCCCTGCGCGACCTCTGCGCTACTCCTGCGCGAACCCTGCGGGATCTCTGCGCGATGCATGCGCGATCCGTGCGCGAACTCTGCGCGACCTCTGCGCAACATCTGCGCGATCCCTGCGGGACCTCTGCGGGGCGGCAGGCTACCGAAACAGCTCACAAAACGCAAACACCTCCCCGTCAAAAAGGCCTTGGTCGCTAAGTTTCAGGCTCGGAATGACCAGCAAGGCCAAAAAGGACAGGCTCATGTAAGGCGCTTTCAAGTGACTCCCCAGCGCTTTGGCGCGGGTGTCCAGCGATTCGTAGGCTTCAGCTACTTCCCAGCCGTCCTGGTCGCTCATCAGGCCGGCAATGGGCAGGGCAAGCAAAGCTGTTTTTAGGGCGGCATCCGCCACCGATATGCCGCCGCCGTTGGCCACCAGCGCATTGATGGCAGCGGCCAGGGCTTTGTCGTCGGCACCCACGGCAATAATGTTGTGGCTGTCGTGGGCCACCGTGCTGGCCAGCGCGCCTTGCCGCAGGCCAAAGCCCTTCACGAAAGCAATGGCGGGCGCCGCCACCTGATAGCGATTGTACACCACCAGTTTGAGCAAGTCGTCGCCGGGCGAGGCGACTGCCCATTCGCCCGAAAGCGGCGTGGGTACCCAGGCACTGCTGGTGACCAATTGCCCGTCGTGCACCACGATGGCTCTAAGTTCAGCGCCCTCGGCAGCCACCTGAAGTTGCTCCGGGAGCAGCGGCAGCGCAGCAAATTTGTTGGGCGCAGCGGTCGGGACGCGATCCAGCAGCGTTTTTCCGTGACGGGCAACTTCGCGGCCCCCGATCCAGGTTTGCATGACTTCAAAGCGTTCCAAGTCCTTCACCGCAATGAAATCAGCCGGATCGCCAACCCTGAGCTGTCCAATGGGCAGGCGGTAGTGCCGCACCGGATTGTAGCAGGCCGCGCGCAGCACGTCAAAAAGTGGTGCGCCATTGGTCACCGCTCTGGCCACCAGCTGGTTGATGTGCCCGTGCACCAGGTCGTTGGGGTGTTTGTCGTCCGAGCAAAACATGACCCGATCGGGATGGGAGAGGAGCAGCGGCCAGAGTGCGTCAAAATTTTTGGCTGCGGAGCCTTCGCGGATCAAAATATGCATGCCGCAGGCCACTTTGTCCAACGCTTCCTCCAGGGTAACGCACTCGTGGTCGGTTTCTATTCCAGCGGCTGCATAGCGCGCGGCATCCCTTCGTCGGAGGCCCGGTGCATGGCCGTCAATGGGCTTGCCCAGCGCCTTGGCCGCATCTATTTTGGCCATAAGTTCCGGATCGGCGGCCAAAACGCCCGGAAAATTCATAACTTCTGCCAAGTATCCGATATCCGGGCGATCGAGCAATCGCGCCACTGCTTTTGCGTCTAGTGTTGCTCCTGCGCTTTCAAATCCAGTTGCCGGAACACAACTGGGAGCCCCAAAACAGCTTTTAAACGGGCTCCGGGCTGCGTTTTCCAGCATAAAAATCACGCCGGTTTCGCCCAAAACATTCGCGATTTCGTGTGGGTCAGACACGGACCCTACCGTTCCGTGAACTACCGCCATCCGCGCAAACTCGGTCGGGGGGAGCATAGAACTTTCCACGTGAACGTGCGCATCCACAAAACCTGGCATGATAATGGGTAGAAGGCTTACGGGCGAAAAGGCCTGGTTGTCCTCTAGCGGCGTAATCCGTTGAATAATACCGTTTTGTACAGTTATGCGACCCGGAAAAATACGGTTTTGATGAAGGTCTACGAGTTTCCCGGAGATGGAAAAATTAAAAGCCATGGCCTAAAAATGGCGTAAAATTATTGTACGGTTGAACCTTTTTGCGAACAGCCTGTTTCAAAGCCTCATCCCATTCTAATTAACCCTCAAGCAAAAAACCATGATTAAATTGAGAAATTTCCTGCCCTTCCTGATGCTGGGACTGGCCGCCTTCACGTTCGCTTCGTGCGACGATGATGACGACGATGACCTACTGGACATTGTGGACACGGCAATTGCCGATGCCCGTTTTACGACCCTGGTAGACGCGCTAACACGCGCCGACCTGGTGAGCACCCTTCAAGGTGATGGTCCGTTTACCGTTTTCGCTCCCACGAATGACGCGTTCACGGCCTTTTTGGCAGCGAACGGTTTTGCCAGCCTGGACGACGTTCCGGTTGACCTTTTGACCAACATTTTACTCAATCACGTAGTGAGCGGAAAAGTGTTGTCTTCTGACCTGACCGCTGGTTACATCAGCACCCTGGCCACTGAATCCACCACCGACAACAACATCAGCGCGCTGGTGAACCTGACGGGTGGCGTATTCATCAACAGCTCCGAAGTGATCGAGACCGACATCGAAACCACCAATGGCGTGATTCACGTTGTGAGCAGCGTCATTGGTATTCCTTCGGTGGTAGACATTGCGCTGAACAACAGCAACTTCAGCACCCTGGTAGCCGCGTTAACGCGCGCCGATCTGACCGTTGATTTTGTGGGCACACTGAGCGGCGTGGGTCCTTTCACGGTATTCGCTCCCACCAACGCTGCCTTCCAGGCCCTGTTGGACAGCGACCCTATCTGGAATACCATTAACGACATTCCGGTAGCCACGTTGGAGGCGGTTCTTTTGTACCATGTTGTTAGCGGTGCAAACGTGCTGAGCAGCACCCTGAGTGACGGTCAGGTAATTACCGCCTTGAGCGGTGGCACCTTCACCATCAACATCACCGGCAGCGCTGTTTCTATTACCACCAGCAGCAGCGGTACTGCCAACATCACAGCAGTTGACGTACAAGGCGGCAACGGTGTGGTCCACGTGGTGGACGCCGTATTGATTCCCTGATCGCCAAAAGGTCGCCAAAAGGTCGCCAAAAGATCATCGAAAGACTGTTGACAGGGAGTTGGCCTTCCTGCTCACATACTATCCTTAATTGATGCAAAGGCTCCTTCGGGAGCCTTTGCTTTTTTTGGGCAAACTGTATGCAAAAAAGGCTGAATGCAGAACCGCTAAAGGCTCAGCAGACCATGCATAAGCCGCGTAAATATGTCGCGGAAAACAGGGATGGCTGAACCCGTTTTTCGGGGAGGGGCGTATACAATGAAGAGAGGGAGGGAGTGTTTTATAAAGCGCTATTGCTGCCCACTTTTTGCCCATAACGTATGTTATTCTATTCTACTGCATTTAAAAATTCCCTGAGAATTGCCTTCTTTTTGGGTGTGTTGTTTTTGGTGTTTAGCGGCTGCCAAAAGCCACAGGGTAACAGTTGGGACGGCACCTATTGCTACCGCTGGAAAGAGGAATTTAGTGGCCAGCAGAAAGTAGTGGAATTTTTGAACACTTGTTCAGGAGAGCACGAGCAACTTGTGGTGCTCAGCCGCGAAAATGCTGTAAGTATTGACGGTCCGGAAGGAGCCAGAACCTTTGCGCTGACTTCTGCACAGGAAGGCCGCCATGAGGCTACGCACCAGGATTGCAACAATCAGCCTTACACCATAACATATGTTGTGTATAAGGTAGGAAAAAGTATCTTGTTGGAAACGTCCTGGAACGATGGCCAGGAGCACTTGCGCCGCACTTCGTACACGTTGATGGATTAAGGGTGATGCTCTCGCTTCTGCCGGACCCTATCTGCTGCAGTTTGCCCTTTCCTGTAGCCGCCAGCCCTACAGCCCCAAGTCGGCAATGATGGCACTGACTTTCTGCTCGGTATCGCGCAGTTTGTCGTGGCAAAAGCGCAGCAGCATGCCAGCGCGTTCTACTTTGAGCGCCAGTTGATCAATCCCAATTTTTCCCGATTCCAGCTCGGCCAGAATGGTTTCCAGTTCGGCGGCAGCGCCTTCGTAGGTTAGGTTTTCTTCTTTCATCAGTGCGTAGCTACAAAATTTTCTCCCGGCAATGGAGCCTTTCGAGCCTCCACGGCCTCTACCCGGGCCGTCAGTTTTTGCGCAAACAAGGTAATGTCCAATTCAGCACCAACGGCCGACTGATCCGCCGTTGCCAGCGCCTTGCCCTGGTAGCGCACAATCGCGTATCCCCGGGCCAGTGTGGTGTCCGGATTCAACAGGCGAAGGGCTCCTTGGGCCTTGCTCAACCCCGGTTCCGCCTGTCGAATTGGGAGCAGCGCCAGCCAATTCAACCGCCGATACCGCTCTAATTGCAGGGCTTCGGTGCGCAACAATTGCCGGCTAAGCGATTGCAGTTGATGCGTTTGCCCGGCCAAAACTGCCGGTGCCTCCTTGCGCAGCAGTTGAATCGGGCTTTGCCGGATCCTGGACTGGCTCACCAGCAATCGGCTCTGCCGCCCCGCCAATTCCGTGCGAAGCGCACGGGCTATCCGGTTGCCAATCTGGTGCAAGTTACCGCGCCGCCGCTGCGTGCTGCTAATGGCTCGAATTTGAAATCCTTCCTGTGCCACCCCCAATCGGCCGCGCTGGGTTTTTAATTCGCGAACGGCTAAAAAACGGATGCGCTCCATGCGTTCCCGCTGGTCCATTTCAAAATTAGCGGCGCGGTCCAGCAGAAAAGCAGCAACCGCCGTCGGTGTTTTTGCGGCGGTATGCGCCACTTCGTCGGCCACGCTGCGGTCCGTTTCGTGCCCAATGCCCGTGATCAGGGGAAGGGTCATCGCGGCAATTGCAACCGCCAATTCCCGATCGTTAAAAACGTCTAAATCCAGGCGAGAGCCGCCTCCGCGAACCAGCACCACCGCATCGAATAGCTTTGCTTCCGTACTTTTTTCTATGTTACGCAGCGCAGCAGCCACTTCCGCGGCGGCCCCTTCGCCCTGAACTTTGACCGGAAACAACGTGATGCCAAAGCGGTAACCGTACTCGTTGCGCAGCAAATGCCGCACAAAGTCGGCGATGCCCGCAGAATCCGGAGCGCCCACCAACGCCAGGCGCTGAATAACTCGGGGCATCGGTACACCGGCGTTCTTGCGCAGTAAGCCGGAGGCCTGCAGAAAAGCCAGCGTTTCCTGCTTGCGTTTTTCCTGCTGCCCCAGTACGAAGCCCAAGTCCACTTCGCGCAGCACCAGCTTGAGGCCGTGAACGGGGTGAAAACTCACCGCCACGGCACACTGAATTTCGCTGCCCCGGCGCAGCACCTGGGGCGCTTCGCTGCCCAGGGCGTCCAGAATGCGGGCGTAGTCGTTTTTCCAGACCACGGCCTGGGCTTTGGCCACCAGTTGGCCGTTGCGCTCTTCGGCCAGGTCCAGATAGACATGCCCGCTGCTGTGCACGTTCCACTGGGCAATTTCGGCCCGAATCCAATACACCGCTCCGCCGGTGCGCTCCGAAATGGCCTTGCCGATGCTCCGGTTGAGCTGCTCCAGGCTGTAAACTTTGCTTTCGGGTTGCTGCTCGGCCATATGCCGGGAAAGTTAACCCAAATCCTGAAACGGCCCGAAAACGTGAACCGCTTTTGTAGAATGGTTATCTTTCCTTGCGGCTTCAAAGCCTGGCCTTTTTTTACCTG
>CAYSDI010000072.1:0-9057 GCA_964429745.1 uncultured Chitinophagales bacterium
AAGCAAACCGGTAACTCGGTCCGCTGTCTTCGGGATTAATGCAACAGTCTAACAAACCTGTGTCACAGGTTAATATATAAAATTATTTTAATTATCCGAAAATTAAGCAACCCCAGCGCATATTCAGCGCAGCCATCAAGCCCAATGTTGCCTTGGATGCCGTGAAGAATCACAAGATCTTCGCCTGACGGGGCCAGCAGCATAAGGTCAAGCCGTTCACCTCGAAGATGAAGGTTTCCGGATTAATAAGGATTCACTGGATTGCATGGTCCAGCAGACTTTTGGCTAACCTTACTTCTTGCAGAAAAGAGGAACTGAAAAGAGGAACAGAAAAGAGGAACAGAAAAGAGGAACAGAAAAGAGGAACAGAAAAGAGGAACTGAAACGAGGAAAGCATACTTGGCAGGTGGCCGAGTGAAGCCCAATCACCCTCCAAAATGCCCATAATGCCCTCATATTGGCGACAGCGGGGTTAGATGTTCGTTTTTCCCATGTCCTATTTTATCGTCTAACGCCTTCACAGAAGCTTCCGCATTGTCCGCTAAGACGGCAAGTTTCGCTCTTTTCGGCCTTGCAAACCCTATTTTTGCCCCATGGAACCTGCCGCCACCCAGCCATTTTTGGCAGACACTGAATCCATTGGTTGTTGTTTTTGCCAAAGCAAGCAGAGCAGCGTTCATGTTCGCGAAGGGCAGTGGACCATCGTGCGGTGCAGCAACTGCGGGTTTTGTTACACGAATCCCCGCCCAACGATGGCGTCCCTTCCCCGGTATTACGAGGAAAGCTATTTCAACGACGAGCGGCACCGGCTCAAGTTTTACAACCCGGATGGCAGCATCCGCATGGAGTCCGGCGAGGGCTACCAGAACCGGATCGAGGATGTGGAGGGCAGGGTCAGCGGCAGAGGTAAACTTCTGGAACTGGGCTGCGCGCGCGGCTTCTTTTTGCAGACTCTCCAAGATCGGGGCTGGGAAGTAGAGGGTGTTGAAATTTCGGCGGATGCCATAGCCATCGGCCGTCAACATTTAGGATTGACCATTCATCACGGCACTTTAGAAGATTTTCCCGGGCAGGGTCCGTACGATGTTATTTGCATGTACCAGACCCTGGAGCATGTGCCCGATCCGCATTTTGTCATGACGCGCAGCCGCGAATTGCTGCGCAACGGTGGTGTGTTTGTGGCGGAGGTCCCCAACTTGACTTCGTTCGACATGCGCGGCAACCCGGAGCGCCGCCGCCTGAGCCACGACCTGCCGCGACACCTCAACCATTTTACGCCTCAGGTGTTAATCCGGGAATTGGAGCGCGCAGGTTTCCGCGACGTGCAGCTGAGCCTCTTTTACCCGCAGTTTTTGGTCAACATACTCAACGGCCGCAACGGCGGGGGAATGGCCCCGTCTCCACAGGCAACGGCATCGTCAACAGCTACTAGTGCGCCTTCTGCCACCGGCAAGGCACTAACCGCCGCCCGGGCAACGGCAGCCCTTGCCCCGCTGGCAAAACCCGCTTCGGGTTGGAAACAGCAAGCGATGAATGGCATAAGCCGTGTTTTTCCCGGCTGGCGAATGACCGTAAGTGGCGTAAGGGGTTAGGAATCCGGTTCAAGCGATTTGTCCCGATCAACGGCATAATTCCGCTTCTTCCAGCGCTTGTGCGACCATAGCCAATATTGCGGTTCCTCCAGAATCTGTGCTTCAATTAGGCGCGTCATGCGCTCGGTGATGTCGCCATAAGGGGTGGTGCCCGGATGCTCTTCCATAACTTGCAGCCGCGTTTCATACCAACCCCTTCGGACTTTCCTGATGGCTGCAAAAACTACGGGATAGTCATATTCGCGGGCAAATTTTTCAGTGCCGTACATAACATCCGTTTCTTGGTTGAGGAACATCATCCGGTACGCTCGCTTGGTAGAGGGCGATGGGGCCTGATCGTTAGCCAGAATAGTGGCCGTTAGCCGGTGGCGGTTCTTTTCGTGAAAGGCTTTGATCTCTTTTTTGGTCACAAGTTCCATGCCGTAGCGGCCGCGGGTCACTCGCATTACTTTTTCAAAATATTTGTTTCTAATTTGCGTATAAACACCTATTGATTTATGTTTCAATTGTGCATCGGACGCCAGAACGCATAGTTCCCAATTGTTGTAGTGCCCTGCGGAGAAAATAATACTTCGGCCTTGGTCAAAAAACCGCGCGGCTACCTCCGGGTTCACAATTCGGTTGCGGACTATGGCTTCTTCAATGCTGATGCTGAAAATCTTTAGACTTTCCACCCCCAGATCGCAAAGGTGGCGGTAGTACAACTTTGCAAGGCGTTGGATCTGCGCAGTGGTGTAATTCGGGAACGAACGTTGCAAATTGCCAAAAACCACCTTTCGCCTGTACCTGATAATATAATATATAATATAATATCCAATATCGGACAATCGGTACAACACCCAAAATGGCAAATTGGAGAGGGGAAGAATCAGCCCATAGTGGAGCAATCGGGAGAGCATCGGGGTTAAAGTTAACAGCCTTTCGGGCTAAGGGCCCGCGTCACCTTGGGCAAGATTTTCATCAATCTATGCTCTTTTGCGCTGCGATATGAAAGCTGTAATTTTACCCCCGCGAATGTGTACTTTCGACACTAAGAGTGCACTTTTCTTTCCGCTCTCGGCTACTCAGAACTCCATCGCTAAAAGGGTCAATCCCGAACTATTCAGCCCAAAAACTTTGCAATGAATCACAATTACCTGAGAATCAAAACATTAGTTTCGATCCTTTGCCTGCTGCTCCTGCCTGCTTTGGCATGGGCGCAACAGGCTACCCTAACGGGTAAAATCACAGACGAAAGCGGAGAGGGGCTCATTGGGGCCACCGTTTTGCTGGAGGGAACGACGATCGGTGGCATTACTGACCTTGACGGCAGCTACCGGGTCAACAACATCCCCGCCGGCACCTACAATATCAAGTTTACTTATGTGGGGTACGTGAAAAACTCTCGCCAGGTCACCCTGGAGGGCGGTCAAACCCTCATTGTTAACATGACCCTGGCGGAGAATGTCTTGCTTCTGAACGAAGCAGTCGTTGTCGGTTACGGTACCACGCAAACCAAGGACCTTACTGGCGCGGTCACTCAACTTACCACGGAGGATTTCCTCACAGGTAACGTCAACACCGCCGAGCAGTTGATCACGGGTAAGGTGGCTGGTGTTCAGATCACCTCCAACGGTGGAGCTCCGGGCTCAGGCAGCAGGATCCGCGTTCGCGGGGGCAGCTCTTTGAACGCATCCAACGATCCGCTCATTGTCATTGACGGTGTCCCTGTAGATAATGACGGGATTGCCGGCTCAGCCAATGCACTGAACCTCATCAACCCGGATGATATCGAAAGCATCACGTTGCTTAAAGACGCATCCGCTGCGGCCATTTATGGCTCTCGCGCTGCCAACGGCGTGTTGTTGATCACCACAAAAAAAGGAAAAGCCGGGGGTGATTTTCAGGTCGGCTTTAGTTCCAACAACGCAGTTACGGCCATTGCTCAGTACACCGACATCATGACTGCTGATCAATACCGGGCGTTTGTCAACGAGTTTGGCACTGATGCGCAGAAAGGTTTGTTAGGAGAGGCCAGCACCGATTGGCAGAAGGAAATCTATCGCCTTGGTTTTGCCACCAACAACGACATTTCCTTCACTGGCGGACTCAAAAACCTTCCCTACCGATTAGGCTTGGAATACTACAGCGAGGACGGCATCCTGCAGCGTTCAGCCCTTGATCGCTACGGAGCAACGCTCAACCTCAACCCCAAGTTCTTCGACGATCACCTTTCTTTTGACGTCAACGGCAAGTTTTCTTATACCAATAACTTCTTTGCAGACCAGGGAGCGATCGGCTCTGCTGTGGGTTTTGATCCCACACAATTGGTAAACACAGGCGATGAAATATCCGGAGGCTACTCCGTTTCTGAATTGTACGGGGGGTACGGGGAGTGGGTGACTGCCGGAGGACTACCTAACGTATTGGCTGCTCGCAACCCGCTTGGCTTGTTGTACCAACGCGACGACGAGTCGAATGTTTACCGTTTTCTGGGCAACGTCGCGGTGGATTACAAATTCCATTTCCTCCCTGAACTGCGGGCAAACCTGAACGTAGGGGGTGACTTTAGCCGTTCAAGCGGAAACGTTTTTGTACCCGCAGAAGCCGCTTCGAACTTTAACCGCGGCGGCGTAGACAACCAATACGAGCAGGAGAAGAATAACCAGTTGTTGGAATTCTACCTCAACTACGCCAAGACTTTTGGCATCCATAAAATTGATGCCACGGGTGGCTACAGCTACCAAAACTGGTTCACCTTCAGTCCGGCTTTCCCGGATGTCAACGTAGCGGGCGACACAGTCAACGTAGCGGACCCCTTCCCCTTTGAGACGGAGAACACCCTCATTTCGTTCTTTGGCCGTCTTAACTACACCCTCAAGGAGCGTTACCTGTTAACGGCCACCCTGCGGAACGACGCCTCTTCGCGCTTTAGCCCGGATAACCGAAACGGCTTGTTTCCCTCAGTGGCAGCAGCCTGGCGCATCAGCGAAGAAAGCTTTCTAAAGGGTTCACAAAACCTGAGCAACCTGAAACTCCGCTTGGGTTGGGGGGTAACTGGTCAGCAGGACATCTTTAACGATTATCCCTACATTGCCAATTACTCACAGGGCACAGGAACGGCCGCCTACCAGTTTGGTGACATATTCTATACCGTGCTTCGTCCGGATGGCTATGACGCCAGCATCAAGTGGGAAGAAACCACTTCCTGGAATGTTGGTTTGGACTTTGGTTTCAACAACAACCGCTTTTACGGCAGTTTGGACTTCTACAAAAAGGTCACGGAAGACTTGCTCGCCACCGTACCGGTTCCGGCAGGTACCAACTTTACTAACCAGATCCTGACCAACGTTGGCAGCTTGGAAAACACAGGTCTTGAATTGATGCTGGGTTACCTGGCTATCGACAAGGATGACATTAGTCTCGAAATTGGCGCTAACGCCACTTGGAATGTTACTGAAATCACCAATCTGAGCCTGGTTCCTGATCCGGAAAACCCGGGTGTCCTGGTGGGTGGGGTAGCCGGTGGAGTTGGTAACACCATTCAAATTCACACGGTGGGTTTTGCGCCGTTTACCTTTTATGCCTTCGAGCAGCTCTACGACGACAACGGCAATCCGATTGAAAATGACGTTGCCAACGGCATTTTCGGCTATGTGGACCAGAATGGCGACGGCAATATCACGGCCGATGACCGCATCCGCACCGAGAATCCTCAGCCCGATGTTTTCGCTGGCTTGTATGCCAACCTGCGCGTCAAGAAGTGGACAGCTGGATTCACGATGCGTGCTGAAATCGGCAACTACCTGTACAACAACGTCGCTTCACAGCGTTCTTTCCGAGATGGTGCCTTTGGCCCCAATACGCTGAACAACCTGAGCACGGCCTATTATGAAACTAACTTCAAAGGGGTAGAATTGCTCTCTGACCACTACATTGAAAATGCTTCCTACGCCAGGATGGATAACATCTTTGTAGGGTATAACTTCGGTAATCTGGGAAATAGCAACATTGGCCTTAGCCTCAACGCTATTGTTCAGAACGCCTTCGTGATTACCGGCTATTCGGGTCTCGATCCCGAAGTAGCTGGTGGAATAGACAACACGATCTATCCTCGTCCCCGGGTATACTCCCTTAATTTGAATCTCCGCCTCTAATTTCCTCCCAAAAAGCCAACTTATGAAACTTAGAACAGCACCGCTCTACGCCGGGCTTCTGGGTCTCGCCCTCAGTCTGGGTTCCTGTTTTCAGGATCTGGATCTTGAACCCCCATACGGTTTGAATGCTGAGGTCGTATATTCTGATCCAGCCAATTACATTAACGTCCTTGCTAAAGTTTACGCAGGCTTGGCCACAACAGGCAATGACGGTCCTGCAGGTCAGGGCGACATTGCTGGCATTGACGAAGGGTTCTCCAGCTATTTGCGGGTTCTTTGGAACCTTCAAACCTTGGTTACGGACGAAGCCATTTGCGCCTGGGAGCAAGATCCGGGAATCCCCGAGTTGAACCGGGTTACCATAACAGCCTTGAACGAATGGAACCAGGCCATGTACTACCGCGTCTTCTTCCAATTGTCGCTGTGCAACGAATTCATTCGCCAGGCATCGGATGCCAAGATGGATGAGCGCGGATTCTCCACCGCAGATAAGGAAATGATTCAGGAAATGCGCAACGAAGTTCGCTTCCTCCGCGCCCTGAGTTATTATCATGCGCTGGACTTATACGGTAACGTACCTTTTGTTACGGAAGATGACATTCCAGGAGCATTCCTTCCTGAGCAGATTACTCGCGCCGATTTGTTTGATTGGGTAGAAAGCGAACTTTTGGCTACCTCCGATCTTCTTCGCGATCCGGGAACCCACGATTACGCCCGTGCAGACAAAGCCGCCGTATGGATGACGTTGGCCAAGCTTTACCTGAACGCGGAAGTTTATGTTGGCCAGAACCGCTATGCCGACGCCGCAACCTTTGCCAAGCGTGTCATTGACGCCGGGGTGTATTCGCTTGAACCCAACTACGAGCATTTGTTCCTGACCGACAACAATCAGAGCAACGAGATGATCTTTCCCGTTGCTTTTGATGGCAACAATACCAAAACTTATGGCGGCACCACCTACCTGGTGCATGCCTCTATCGGAGGAACCATTCCATTGGAGCCCTATGGTGTCAATTCCGGCTGGGGAGGCCTGCGCGCCACCCCCGAGTTCGTGGACCAGTTTGTGGATTCCGTTGGCGATGGCCGCTACCTGTTTGAAAAAACCGGACAAGCCCGAAACATCAACGACATCGCACTCTTCACGGATGGGTATGCGGTGGCCAAATTCAAAAACGTTGATCAAGACGGAAATCCAGGTGTGGATGCCGTTGGAGACTTTGTTGATACTGACTTCCCGCTCTACCGCTTGGCTGATGCATACCTGATGTATGCAGAAGCTGCGCTCCGTGGCGGCGGCGATGTTGGCTTAGGTGTCAATTACGTTAACGAACTCCGCGAGCGCGCTTATGGCAATGCTTCCGGCAACGTCGCATCAATCGATCTGGATTTCATTCTGGCCGAACGCTGCCGCGAATTGTATTGGGAAATTGGACGCAGAACGGACCTGATTCGCTTTGGACGCTTTACGGGCGATTCCTACGTTTGGTCCTACAAAGGCGGAGCACCGGAAGGCGCCTCCATTCCTGAATACCTGAATTTGTACCCCATTCCCGCATCAGACATTATCGCCAACCCGAACCTGCAACAGAATACGGGTTATTGACGACAGCACTCGTTTCACGTGCTCTCACCGAAGGCTTCCCCAAAAGGGAAGCCTTCGTTTTATAGACTAGACTTGCTTACATTCTGAAGGCTTTGTTTTTTCAGGTACAGCGGGCAGGCAAACCAAAGCCTTCATTTTTTTCAAACTTGGCAAACTGGACACAAGCTGTTTATCTTGAACAGGCATATGGAAAAACTGAAGAAGGCTCAGGGAAGTCTGGCCCATTTTCGCGAGCTGTTCAAAAATCTCCCGCCTGCCAGACCGCAGGAAGCAGACTATGCCGCCCAGATGGCCGGACCGGCATGGTTGCGCGGTGTGGCACCTCCCGGCCTGGCGCTTTTAGGCCTTCCTGGCTGGACTGGGAAGCGTTTCCTGGCCGGAGGCGAAGGCATCAACCTGCTCAAAGGACGCAAGGGCATTCGACCTGCCTTGGCGTTTCGTTGGTCGCAACAGCCCTCTGCACTAGACGGTAAGCCAGTGCTGCAAATCCGCTACCTGCCCAATGCCCGATGGCCCTGGTATGGGGTTGTGGACGAGCTGCGCGACTGGAAGGAAGACACCTGGCTAGGCATGACGTATCTGGAGGGATCCTCAGCGCTCCGAATGCCTTTGCCGTTCCTGCTCCACCAACCCAAAGCCCTGCACGAACCGCATAGCCCCAACCGTGTTTGACACGGACGTGGCTATTGTGAGCAGCGGATTTGGGCGGTTCCGCCGCTACGGCAAAGCGTACAATGTCCCCTTAGCCGGCAGAGGCAGCGGCATCTGCAAAATTGGAATAGATTAGCGGGGGTGGCGTTTGAGTCCCGAAGGGTGTAAATTTGATTAATTACAGCCAGGCAGTTTCCTGATGTTTTCATTTTTTTACATGCGTTCCACCATCGCCAATTTATCGCTCGTCCTTGGCCTGTTTTTTAGCGTCGGCCTTTCGGCTCAATTTGTTTACACAGCCGGAAGTGCGCCAGAAATGTTGCCGGTCCAAGAGGGCCCTTCCACCGAAACAACGGTGCAGGCTGACAGCGCCAATGCCATCCGTCCCTACAAACTGGGCGAAGCCGTGGAGGACTTTCGGCTGCAAAACATCGATGGCCGCTTTGTTTCGCTGAGTGACTACCCGAATGCCAAGGGCTTTATCGTCGTGTTCACCTGCAACAACTGCCCTTGCGCCGGTGACTACCAGGAGCGACTGGTTTGGATGACCCGCAAGTACGACCCGCAGGGCTATCCTTTACTGGCCATCAACGCCAACAAAGCCGACCGGAAATTTGGCGAAAGCCTGAAAGACATGCAGGCCCGTGCAGACACCGCCGGTTTTAACTTCCCCTACTTGTACGACGAAACCCAGGCAGTGGCCCGGCGCTACGGGGCCAGCAAAACACCGGAGGCCTTTGTTCTTGTGCGTGACACATCGCAATATGGTATGTACCGCTTGTTGTACAGCGGCGCCATTGACGACAAACCCTCCGACCAGCGCAAAATCAAGCGCTTTTACATCGGCGAGGCTATTGCCATGCACCAGGAAGGCTATGCACCCGCCTTGGCGCGGGTAGAGCCCATGGGGTGCACCATCGAAGGTGTTGGCATTCAAGGCAAGTTTTGCCCCATGGAGGCGCTGGAGAACAAAGTAAAATCGACCCTTGGTCAGTAGGGAGCAACCCAATAGTGAACCTCTCCGTTGGGAACCTCTAAAAAGGGAACTTTCTAACAGGGAGCCTCCGGAAACAGG
>CAYSDI010000072.1:9157-17906 GCA_964429745.1 uncultured Chitinophagales bacterium
CCTCCGGAAACAGGAAACCGCCCCCAGTTAACGAGGGCGGCTTCGGAGTTGGAGGTAGATGGTTAGTGAGCCTGGTGTTACGGCCTTGAGCTGCCGCGCGAAGCATTTGTCGCCCCGGCGCTATTGGACGATCGGATAGCTGCACTGATTCTGCTTGACGATTGGCTTTGAATTGAACTGCTGCTGCGCGGCTCGGCTTTGTTGCTGCTTCGGGGAGGGTTGGATACTCCCCCGCGAGGCGTGGAGGGTGCGGGCGCTGCCCGGTTAGGTGCGGGCGCTGCTCTAATAGGAGTAGGTGCTGACCGGTCGGGAGTAGGGGCAACCCGGCTTGGTTCGGGACTGCTCCAGGTTCCTTTGTGCAAGTCTTCCGGACGCGTCATGTGGCTGGGTTCAGCCTGCGGACGTTCGATCACGCGGTCCGGTGCAGCAGGTTGAGCATTAGGCCGAACCTCTGGTTGCGAAGGTCGTGGCGAGGATGGAGCGGGCTTTCCAAGAGTTGGTGCCGGTCTGATGGTCGGGTTTCGCTCGGGGTCTGCCGGGTTGGCACTCGCGTTAGCAGATGGTCGGGATACCTCCGGTTTTGCGGGAGTTGGGCGCACACCAGGCCGGTCAGGATCAACTGTCTGGGCGTTGGGAGCCTGAATAGTCGGGTATTTTTTAGGGTTTTCCCGCAACAACTCGGTCCGGGTTTTCTGGCGGTCAGCCACGGCGTTCTGAGCCGCATAATCCATTTCCAACTTGCCGTAATCCCGGATCTTGTTCACGCGGCCATCTTGTACCTCCAACCAATCCTTGCCGGCGATGCCTTCGCTGCGCTGGATGAATTCGCGGGTGGGACCGTTAAGCGCTACCCCAGTGCGACGGTGATTGTTGTAATACGTAACACAACCGTTGGTGAGGTGAGGGTAGTAGTAGTGGCGGTATGGGTTGCCGTAGTACCAGCCCCAGAACGTATAGGTGGGCATGCCAAAGACGAACAGCGAGCCTCTAGGGCCGTAGTAAAAGCCCCAATCGTACCACCAAGGGTAAGGGTACCAACTGCGATTAGGGCGCCAGTAGGGGTAGCCAAACCAGTATGGATATGGCTCATATACATAGCGCACCTCTACGCGTGTCGTACTTTCCTGCGGGGGAAGGGTGTATTCTTCTTCAGACCAACCCTGTTCTTCGGCGTACATGGCCGCAGCCGATTCGAGCTCGGTGCGCATTTGCGGGTCGCTTTCCAATTGCGCCTGCCAGTCGGCCAATGCTTCTTTCTGTCGGGCGGCCGCTTCAATTGCCAGCGCATCCAGGTGCGCACTCACGCCTGCCGGGTCGCGGCTGTACAAGTCGCTCACCAGGACCGTTAAGTTCAAGTGGCTGGTCAAAATTTCCAACACTTCCGGCATTCCGATCAGTTGATTAAAAGCGCCGCGCACGTCTGTTGGATAGGGGACTAGGAGGTCGTTGTACCCCTGTTCGGCTAATTTCTGGGTGCCATTGACTGCGGCAAGAACATTGAAGTTGCGCTGCCCCTGGTCCAGAATACTCGGTCGAATGGCCTCTTCGTATCCAGCGGCGATACGCTGCAATTCTGCGGCAGAGGGGCTCCCGGACCGGGTCATGGTCTCCACCAATCCGCTATAGCGCGTCAACTCCCAAATAGCCTCCTGGTCCTGCTGATCCAGCGATTGCAAGGCGGCTTCAAAGTTGCCCTGCGATTCTTTTTGGAGGCGATCCAGACGGACCAAAAGTTCGGGTTTGGTACCGGCAACCAAAATGGACTGGCGAACATCGGCGGGATAAAGCACCAAGGCATCCAGGGCTTCCCGATCGGTTTCGTTGAGGTTGTCGGACCAGTCATCCGAAGCCATGACGGCAGTGCTTATCAGCGCAGTCAGGCTTAAAAAAATCCACTTTTTCATGATTGTCAGATGAGTTCCCGAAAGATTAGCCAAAAACCGGGCCAATTTAGATGCTCCCTATAAGCGGGCTTCCTGATTTAGGTCAGCGCTGGGCCAGGTCTCGTTTTTTTTTCCACACGGGCGAAATGGATTTGCGCTTTGGGCAAATGCGCGTTTAAACAGCAATAGACTTGCTCGATGAAACGGATACTTCTCCCGGGCTGTGGACCAGGTCTTCGAGCCTTTGTGATGACCAGACCGATGGCGCTCCAGGTCTATGTTTTATTTGCCTCGGTTTTGGCGCTGGCGCGGCCAGTCTGGTCGCAAAACGTGGGCATCGGCCAACCGCTGCCGCAGGAAAAGCTCCACGTCAATGGAAACCTTCGCCTGGATGGCGATACGCTTATGGGCAACCAGAGCAGCCCGGCCACGGTGCTGCACTTGCTTTCCAACGGGGGCATTTCGCTCAAACTCGACGCGAACGACGATGGGTCAGAGCGGTTCAGCGTCAAGAAAAGCGGTCCGGATTTGGGCAGTGTGGTTTTTGAAGTGACGGAAGCGGGCAACACCACCGCCGATGGTTTTGGAGATTTCAACGGCTATGGCCGCTTCAATGGAAACTTTACCCTTGCTGGCGATTCGCGCAAATTCTACACGGGCGAGAATTTTGATCTGGTAGCCAATGGAAGTGTAGAAATCTACCTGGACGCCAATGCCGATAATGCCAGTTCCGACTTTGGCATCCTCAACGATACCGGAGATTTTCTTTTTTTATTAGAAGAAGACAAAAGTCCCACCGTATATCCCTTCGGTACACTGAGCGGCCAATCGGGGGGAATTCGCTTTCGCGAACTGGCTGCTGGAGGGTCCAGTTCCATTGGACTTCGCGCCCCGGATGGGCTTTCGGCCAATATCTGGCTGACCCTGCCCACCACCGATGGATTGCCTGGCCAGGTGCTTCAGACCGATGGTTCCGGTGTTTTGTCTTGGGTTAATCCGGCTTTTTTGAGGTCGGGGGAGGATGGTCGTGAAGGAGCAGCTCTCTGGAGTATGCGTGAACTGTCGCTCAATGCCGGGGATTCCACGGGGGTGGCCTTATCAGCGGAAGGTCCTTGCTGGTTGGCTGCCCAGCATGTGGAGAGCGGGGGGGTGGGGGGCATCAACACCAGTTGTGCGGTGCTCCCGGCTGAACCTGTTGGCGTCCGGGAAGCCAGTGCTGGTGGAGCCATTCCGGATGTGTCGCTTCGTGCTTGGGGCGCCGGGGAAACTGATTTTCCTACTGCAATCCGATCCTTGGACATGGATGAAACCAGAGCTATACCCGTAATTCGTCGCCCACCAGGTTGGTCGCTTTCCGGAACCTGTCTCGGCGCTTGCACGCGTTTAGTCTGCCGCGCAGTCTGCGCGCCTTAAGCGAGCTTGCGGCTAATGCTCCAACTGTAGGCCACTGGCGAAAAAGCCAAAAAGAGCATCCAAAGCAGCGAAACCGGCAATTGTGCAGCAGATGGAACCAGCAGCACCAGGGGTATGCCCAACAGCCCCCCCAACCCCCAAACGGTTCGGGTAAACCGCTGTGTTTTGTTGGCTAAGGCGGGATTGTTTCGCGTCCAGGGCGTGCGGATGGCCAGAGCATTGCCCTTGCCGTCTGCCGGAGTCAACAGCCCGAATCCCGCAAAAAGGACACACAGCGCTACGCCAAGCCCAAGGGCCGGGTCCAGACTTCCGGGGTTTTGCGTCGTGTAGACAATCCATGCGGCTACTGCCGACAAACAAACTTGCATGAAGAGGCGCAACCGGTAAAAGGACCGCTGCCAATTCTCATCCTGACGCCTTTTTTCTTCCACCATGGGCAGCACCAAAAGGATAAAATATATGGGCAGGGCTACCATGATCACGGGAATCCAACTCTCTTTTTTAGGCCGTAACGATCCACTTCTCCAGCCAGGTTGTAGTGCATGGGAATGGTCTCCGGTAGGCTGGACCAAATACTGGCCAGGTAGGCTAATGGTGCCAGGACGAAGGCTAGAATAATCCCTTCAGAGATAATTCGGGGCACGTTTTGCGGCTTCATGGCCGATAGTTTTCTGAAACTGCGCCTGCTGTTTGCGAGAACGCCAGCACACTGGCAAGTTGACGATGGAATTGATGGACGCCTGCCTCCAGATCCGGGGAGAATCGCCCTCGGCGGTACAGGTGTGATTGCACGCCCCGCTGAACGGCATGCACGACCTCTTCGTCCTCGCGCTGCACCTCGTCGATGTTATAGGCTTGTTCCAAGAGGTCGGGTCTTGCTACAAAGGTCCGAAAGCGAACCAGGCAGCGATCTGGCCCTTGCGGTTCCACCAGATTGAGCGACAGGCCCCAGGGATAGAAGTTCAGCATCAGGTTGGGAAACAGGAAATAGTAGTAAGCAGCCACATTCGGTTCCCCATAGTCAAAGCAAAGTTCCCCGGGTTTAGCAATACCTGTTTGCAAGCTTCCATGGGCATAACATTCTGTACGGTATGCACTGAAATCCAACAATTTATTGAGGGCTGGGTGCACAAAGGGGATGTGAAAACCCTCCAGGTAATTGTCGCAGTACAACCCCCAGTGAGCGCCAACGGGATAGTCAATATCCAGGTCAGGCCAAGGCTGGAGATCGTTTAAAAAGGCAGTGGGAATCCGATCCAAAACCGGTTGCATCCAGGTGTTAAAGTCAACAGCCAGGTGGTGGGTGGAAAGCAACCGCGCAAAGAGCAAACTCCCCAGTTTCTCCAGCGGCAATTCGGGCAGATCATCTTCGGGTTCCGGAAAGTTTAAAGCGTTCTCAAATCCAGGGGCATTTTTTAAGCAACCCTGCCGGTCGAAGGTTCGGCCGTGGTAACGGCAGCGAATACGCTCCCCCCGACATGGTTCGTGGAGCATGACATGCCCGCGGTGGGTGCAAACATTGGACAGGCATTTCCAGCCTTCGCCGTTTCTGCTGAGTAAAAGCGGTTCATTCAGGCTTTCGGGCAACAGCGTGAAGGGGAACCAATCTACCTGCTCCAAAGCAGCACCATGCCCAACATATTGCCAGGACGGAGCAAATCCATGCCGGAGAAGGAGGTCATATGCCTCTTTGCTTCGGTAAAATGAGGCTGGAAGGGTGTGGGCTTCTCGGATGTCCTGTTCTACAACAGGATGGGGTGTGGCGGACAAACCAGGGGCAAAATTTAGGTTCAAGGGCAATGTTTCCTTTGTGTAACACCCAAATATACAGGCTGGCCAAAATCAGGCAAGCATAAATTGGCCTTTCCTTTGGCCCTCAACCAATTATCTTGACCCTCTTGAGTTAGTATCTTAATTACTTGCAACTATAAACCTGTATAAAGAATTGGGCCGACAGGATAATCCCGCCGGCCCATTCTTTCCCATCTCTCAGAAGTATCGAAAATCCTGAGGTAAAACTATAGGGAGCGTTTTAGGCCGGGTTCACTATTAATGGTGATTTTATCGGTAATGGTTTTTAGCGCCGTAATAACCCTGGATCGGCCCGATACAACTGCTCTTTTTGCAGGCTGTACCCAAAACTCGTGTGGGACAAGCTGTTCCGAAGCGCGTTCATAATGGCAATGCTCTCCTCCTCTGTAGCGCGCAAAGCGATGTGACTCTGCTTTTCGGTCCAGAAGAAGAGGGTGGTTGTCTGACGGACGTGGACACCGAAGGGTTGGATATCAACTTTGAGGTAGTAGATCCAAACCAGGTTTTCGGGCCTTTTGGTCAGCAGTTGCTCAAAATCTTCACGGTTTGCGTCATACCTGAGGCGTTCCATACCAGCAAAGGCGATTGCGGCGATGAGGCCTCCTGCCAGAAACAGGTTGCCGCCTTCCCATAGGGTTTCCGGAAGGCTAAGTTGCCAGCCCAACCAGAAACCACAGCAAGCTGCCAAAAGCAGCGCAATCAGGACACTCCTGTTGCGGTTTTTGCGGAGCACTTGAAGAATCAGCGCCAAACCCTGATTCGAAACATGCCCGCCTTCCTCCTTCATTCTTATTAATTTTTTTGGTAATGTTTACCGAGTAGGGGAAGCCCCTTCTTACCTTTCGCGCATGTCGATGGAGATCATGCTCGTTCTGGGGATTATTCTTGGTGCAATCGTCCTATTTGCCACTGAAATCATCTCCATTGACCTGGTAGCGATGATCATCATGGTGGTCTTGATGTTGACGGGGCTGGTTACCCCTGAAGAGGGCACTTCGGGCTTTTCCAATTCTGCTACAATCACTGTTTTAGCCTTGCTGATCCTTTCCGCCGGATTACAAACAACGGGCGCAGTGAATTTGCTCGGGCGTTACCTCATTAAAATTATCGGCAAATCAGCCAATCGGGCACTTTTCATCATTTTAGTGGTTTCCGGGCTATTATCAGCCTTTATCAACAACACAGCAGTGGTGGTCATTTTCATGCCCATCGTTTTCCGGATTGCCAAATTTACGCGCAACAGCCCAGGCAAATTTTTGATGCCCTTGTCTTTTGCGGCCATGGTTGGGGGCACATGCACAGTTATTGGCACCTCAACCAATATCCTGGTTAGTGACATCTATGCCAATTCCAACGGCGGAGTGGGCTTTGGCATTTTTGAATTCAGCTTGATAGGATTAGCTTGCCTCATTGCCTTTGCTATCTACATGTTCGTAATCGGGGACAGGCTGATCGGTCATCGTCCGCAAGATGACTCCCTGACCGATCAATACGAGCTTAAAGATTACCTGACTGAAATTGTCATTACGCCAGGTTCCTTGTTGGCCGGTCAGCACATCAGCCAGACCTTTTTAAAGGTGGACCTGGATGCCGAAATTTTGGAGGTCAGCCACAAGGATGGCAACGTGTGGCTCCCTTCCCATCGGGAAGTGCTTCGGGAGGGTGACCAGATTCTGCTCAAAGTGAATGTAGACGACATCCTGGTTATACAGGATCAGCCCGGCGTGGCCATTTTATCGCGCGGAGAGTTCGGCGATGAAGATCTCATTTCCGGTGAAACCATGTTGCTGGAAGTGGTGGTGGCCCCCAACTCCAAGCTGGTGCGCCGCACGGTTCGGGAAATCGATTTCAAGACCCTTTACGGAGCTGTTCCGCTGGCTATCCGCCGCAGAGGTACCTACTTGCGCAATAAGATTGGCGATACGATCCTGCGCTTTGGAGATGATATTTTGCTGGAAGTAAAAAAGGAATCGCTCAAAGGGTTCAAGCGCAACTTCGATTTTATTCCGATGTCGGAGATTGAGAAACCTGTTTACAACAAGCGCAAACTTTTTCTTTCTGTGCTTATCACCGCTGGGGTTGTGTTAACCGCTGCCCTTGGGCTGGCCCCCATTTTGGTCACTTCGCTGACAGGTTGTGTGTTGATGTTCCTTTTTGAGTGCATTACCATCCGCGAAGCCTACCGCAGTGTGGAGTGGAAGATCATTTTCTTGCTTGCAGGCCTCATTCCACTTGGATTGGCCATTGAAAACTCGGGCGCGGCTGCGTTGATCTCCGACAATCTTTTTGCCTTACTGGGCCAAGCAAACCCCACTTGGGTGGTGGCTATTTTGTTCATGTTCACATCCATGTTGACCAGCATCATGTCCAACAACGCTACAGCCATTTTGGTAGCGCCAATCGGCATCGGGCTGGCTCATCAAATGGGTGTTGATCCCAAAGCTTTTCTGTTGGCCATTATGTTTGCCGCCAGCACAAGTTTCATTACTCCGGTTGGGTACCAGACCAATACGTTAATCTATGGACCCGGAAATTATCGCTTTTCTGACTTCTTTAAAGTCGGTGGTGGGCTGACCATATTGTTGCTTGTGGTCGTCACTATGATGATTACCTTATTATATTTATAAATTTTATGAGTACAAACCAGCAGGTAGCCATTTTAGGTCGAAGGGAGGCGTTTCACGGAGCGGCCGCCGGGTATCATTTTGGAAGCGACGTTCCGCTTCTTGAGTCCGAGAACTTTGATGTTCTGATCGATCACGTAAGATCAGGTCGGGCGGAGTTTGGGGTCATGGCCTGGGAAAATTCGCTGGCCGGCCCGGTGCCTGGCAACCAAGAGCGGTTGCGGCTTTCCGGTTTGCAAGCAACCCGCGAGATCCTGCTTTCTATCAACCTGCATCTGGCTGGATTGGCGGGAACGCCGCTCGCCGATCTGCGCGAAGTGCATTCCCACCCCATGGCGCTCAAGCAGGTCTCCAGATTCCTTGATCAACACCCGTGGATCAATGCCATCGAGGCTCCGGACACGGCCAATGCTGCGCGCAGGGTTGCCGAAAGAGGGGAGCGGACCCTGGCTGCGGTAACCGGACAGGCTGCTATTGATCGATTTGGTTTGGCGGTCTTGCAACCCAACGTAGAAGACCGAACCGGGAATCAAACCCGGTTTTTGGTACTCCAAAAAGAAGCACCTGCCATAGAAACACCAGAGCGCATCTTGCTCAGCGGCCGCCCGGATGGCGGCTGGGCTGGGCTGGCCAAAGCGCTCGCCGAGTTAAACGAAGCAGGGATTAAACTTCGACGGCTGGATTCACTCACCGATCCGGACGGAGGGTGGCGCTACCAGCTTCACCTGGACTTCTTCATCGAAGCACGAATGCCGTGGCCCAGCGTTCAGGATTGGCTGTCGCGTTCGATGCCGGAGCTCAGCTTATTGGGGGCGTTTCCAGCAGGAAAAACCTTTATAGGGTAACCACTGGGCTACTAATTCCGTTAGGATAAATACGGCGCAGAGTTTGAAATACCTTTGATTATCCGTACTTTACACGCTGGTTCATGGCGCAGGTAAACCTGGCGAACAACCTGACCAATTGGGTTTGATGAACCCGGCATAGACCTAGAAACAGACCTAGAAACAGACCTAG
>CAYSDI010000073.1:0-5737 GCA_964429745.1 uncultured Chitinophagales bacterium
ATAATGCCGCCGAACTCTTTGACCAGCCCGACATTGATGGCGGCCTGATCGGCGGGGCTTCGCTCAAAGCGGAAGATTTTCTGGCCATCGTTTACGCCCTACCCAGCGCACGCCGATGAGCAGCAACGCGGCGGGTGAAAGTGCGGATCCAAGCACAGCCGGCAACAGCACAGCCAGCAACCTGGACTACCGCGAGTACCGGTTCACGGTGCAGGACCCCGCGCTGTCCGAACCCCTGTTGGGGCTGCTTTCGGATTTGCCGTTTGAAGCCTTTGAAGAAACCCAGGACGGCTGGCTGGCCTGGGTGCCGGGAGCAGTCTGGTCGCAGTCCGCTGTTGAAGCGGACCTGGCCGCAGCGTTGGTCAGCCTCAACACCATCATCCCGCACCACGTCCAATTCAGGGTTATTGAAACGGAGAACTGGAACGCGCTGTGGGAAGCCAATTTCCCCCCGGTTGACGTGAGCCCTCGCACGGCCATCCGGGCGCCCTTCCACCAGCCTTTCGGTGACCGCGACATTGAACTGGTGATTGAACCCAAAATGTCGTTTGGCACCGGGCACCACGCCACCACTCGCCTGGTGCTCCGGCTGCTCGAAAACGAAACCCTGGCCGGAAAATCGGTCTTTGACCTGGGCACGGGCACCGGTGTTTTGGCCATTTACGCCGCGCTCCGGGGTGCCGAACCCGTCTGGGGCGTGGACAACCACGCTTGGTCGGTGGCCAATGCCCGCGAAAACGCTGCCCGCAACGGCGTGCCCCAAATTGAAATAACGGAGGGCACAGTAGAGTTATTGGAAGGAAAAAAGACCGATTTTGTGCTCGCCAACATCAATCGCCCCATCCTGCTAGCCTCGATGCAAGCCTTCCGCCGCGCCTTGCGGCCGGGGGGAATCCTGTTGATCAGCGGGCTGTTGCCAGGCGATGAGCAGGCCATCCTGGAGGCCGCCCGAACCCATAACCTGCATTATTCCGTAACCACATCTGAAGACCAATGGATTGCCATCAGATTTACCGCCTGACCGTTGTGGCGGTCCTCCTGTGGTGTTCTGCGGCCCCGGCTGCGGCGCAGTCCGGAACGTTTCCGCAAGATCCCGACGGTTTCCTACAGGCTTTTACGGACCGGCTTCGCGATACCAAGCGCGAAGACCTGACCCAGGCCGCCCAAGCCCTCCAAAAGCTCTACACCGAAGGCACGCTGGATGCCGTCATGGTGGCCGACATGATTGAGCCGGCCAGCCTGATGGTAGACCGGCGCATGGGCCCGGATACCTACCTCTTGCCCTTCGCACTAGCTGCGGCCGGCATCGCCACCAACGGCCATGGCGGCGACCGGTTCAGCCAGTGGGCGCAGATCAACCTTCACTTGCTGGGCGCCAATACTTCGCCCAACAATAAGCCGCTGCGCACCTGGCTTGAATTCAGCAACAGCTTCTTCAACACTGGCGTGCTTTCGCAGTCGCGCTCCCGCAGTTGGGAAATTCAGGCGGAGGCGTATGAATTTCGGCCGCTGCCCGGTTCGGTTGAAGTCTTCTTTCCCCTGGCACAACTCAGCGGCGTCGTGCCCGGCGATACGCTCGTCATTTTGCGTACTCGAGGCAGTTATTTTCCGGGCGAAGAGCTGTGGCGCGGCACACAAGGGCGCATCGATTTTCAACGCGCCGGGCTGTCACCCAGCAACGTTTTTGTAGACTTCCGCGAGTACAAGATCAATCTGGGCACCAGCGAAGTGGTCATCGATACGGTGCTGCTGACTTACACTCCATTGCTCCCCAAACCGCTGGAAGGCCGTTTCGTGGATAAAATGGTGGTCAACAACACACCGGAAAAAACCGACTACCCGCAATTCCGTTCTTTTGGCAGCGATCCCCTGGCCGTTGAACTCTACCCCAACGTCAAATATACCGGCACGTTTTCGCTCAAAGGATACCGTTTTCAGGGCTTTGGCAGCAGCGAAGAGCGCGCCACGCTGGAGTTTTACAACTACACCGGCCAACTGGCTGTGCGCGCCCGCACCTCCACCAGTTTTGTCGATGACAAAGACCGCATTTACAGCGAAGAGGCCAAGGTTACCGTCTACTTCGGGCAAGATTCCATCTTTCACCCCAACGTCAAACTGCGCTTTGACCAATTGACCAGCGAGCTCACGCTGACCCGCGAAAACAAAGGCGCCACCAGTTCGCCCTTTTACTCCTCGTACCACAAAGTCGAGACCAGGCCCGACCAAATTCGCTGGAACATCAACGACTCGCTCATGATTATGGGTCCGGTCATGGGCCTTGGCAAAAAAGAAGTAGACTTTAGCTCCATCAACCTCTTTGACGAAGGGCTCTTTATGCTCATCCAGGGCGTGGTCAGTTATCATCCGCTGGTCATCATGAAACGCCTGGTGGAGCGCAGCGGCGGCCGGCGCGAATTCCAAACGCTGGAGCTCGCCCAGGAATTTAATCGCAGCCTGACGGTGGAAGGGGTGCAGGCCATCCTCTACCAACTGATGCTCGAAGGCTTTATCTATTACGACAAAGACCAGGAAAAAGTGTTCGTGCAGGACAAGACTATTAATTATGTTTTGTCCAAAGGTAAAAAAATTGACTACGATGTTATCAAAATAAAATCCAATGCTACCGAAAGCGGCATCAACAGCCGAATGAACATCCAGACGGGCCGCATGGATTTACAGGGCGTCTTTGAAGTAAACCTCAGCGATTCGCAATTCGTACGGATTTTCCCCAAGGGAAAAGTGCTCAAGCTTAACCAGAACCGCGACATGGATTTCAGCGGAACTGTTTTTGGCGGAAGCTCGGACTTTTACGGCGACGACTTCCTTTTCTCTTATGATTCCTTTGCCGTAGTCATGAGCGCCATTGACTCCATGGTAATGTTCGTGCCCACGGGTGAAATGGACCGAAACGGCCGGCCAATCACCGCTGCGTTAAACACCACCATCTCCGGCCTCAGCGGTACGTTGTACATCGACTATCCGCAGAACAAAAGCGGTGCGCAGAATTTTGAAGAGTACCCCTACTTCAAGAGCAATCAACCTGCTATGGCGCATTACGACAAACCCGGTGTTCACGGCGGGGCTTACGACCAGGAGCGCTTTTTCTTTGAAGTAGATGAATTCAGCGTAGACAGCCTGGACAACATTGAGCCCAGTCGGCTGGGGTTCAGCGGAACCCTCAAATCCGATGGCATTTTTCCGGAGTTGCGCGAAACGCTAACTGTCATGCCCGACCGATCGCTCGGCTTTAAAACCGAGACCCCTTCCACCGGGCTTTCGCTTTACGAGGGAAAGGCTCGCTACTTCGATCAAGTCAGCCTGAGCAACGACGGACTTATCGGTTCCGGCCGAATAGAATACCTGACTACCGTGTTGGAAAGCGATCGCTTTGTGTTCTACCCGGACAGCACCAAAGGAATGGTCAACACGTTAACCATCAACCGCCAGGACAAAGGCGTGCCCTTCCCGCAGGTGGCCAACAGCGGTGTGGCCCTGAACTGGAGGCCCGATGGCGACAGCATGACCCTGGCTATGCGCGAGTCGTCTTTTCAGTTCTTTGATGGACTGACCAACCTGAGCGGCAAAGTCATTGTGACGCCCAAAGGCCTCTTGGGTTCCGGCGTCATGGACTGGGACGAAGCCCGCGCTACCTCCAAAGATTTTCGCTTTGGCGCTATGAGCATGGAAGCCGATTCCACCGGGTTCATTATCAAATCGCCGGAGGCCGAGCGCGCCGCACTGAAGTTGCCCAATGCTTACGCAAAAGTGGATTTTGAAAAACGCACCGGCATTTTCCGCGCCAACGATGAAGAGGCTTACACCGAATTGCCGTTTAACCGCTACCAAACCACCGTCAACGATTTTGCCTGGGACATGAACGCCGGCAAAATCAGTTTCAATACCTCTGGCCGCGACTTCTCGCAGTTTCGGTCGCAAGACCCCAAGCAAAAAGGGCTGGGTTTCCAGGCCAAAGCGGGTACCTACGACATGGCCGATCACGTGCTGCAGTTAAGCGGCGTGCCTTACATAGCGGTTGGCGACGCCCACATCACCCCGGGTCAGGGCGAAGTGGTCGTGGAGCAGGATGCCGTCATTCGCCCGATACACAATGCGCGCATTGTATTTGACTCGCTTTACGCGTACCACGTCATTGAACCGGCCACGGTAAAAATTCAGGGCCGCAATGCCATGCATGCAGAAGGCGACTACCGCTACCTCAACCGCCTGGACCAGGAACAGATCATTCGCTTTGGCGACATTGGCGTAGAGCGGCGCATAACCGAAACCGGCGACACCCTCTATGAAACCGTGGCCCGCGGCATTATCCCGGACAGCATACCTTTTTATCTGGATCCCAAAGTGCTGTTCAAAGGGCCGGTCAAGCTCACCTCTACCTCGGAAAAGGTGGAATTCAACGGATTTGCGCGCCTCAACATCGTGGACACCACCTACCGGGCGGGCTGGTTTGCCATGAACGAAGCCATTGAATCAGACAACTTTCTGATCAACATTGACGGGGTGCTGGACGAGAACAAAGACACCGCCGTAGTGGGCATTTACCGCTTGTTTGGCAGCACGGATTTCTACCCCTCCATTTTGGCCGGTACCCGCCGTGCCAAAGACAAACCGGTGATGCGTGTCAAAGGTTTTGTGCAGTACCGCGAAGATGAACAAATGTTCATTTTTGGTGATCCGGACAAAGCCGACGGCTTCAGCAACCGCGGCAGCCTGTTGCGCTTCAACGACCTGAACGGCACGGTCGAAGCCGATGGCGCGCTCAACCTCATGACAGATTTCGGTCTTTGCAAAGTAGGCGCCGCTGCTGTAACGCGCAAAGTCAAAGAGGATTCCGTATGGAGGTTCCGCAGCACCCTGGGCATCAAACTTTTGCTCACACCAGAGTTACTCG
The DNA here is from genome assembly GCA_964429745.1 of uncultured Chitinophagales bacterium. Lineage (GTDB taxonomy): Bacteria > Bacteroidota > Bacteroidia > Chitinophagales > BACL12 > WGOA01. The sequence goes on from CAYSDI010000073.1 coordinate 4,910, forward strand.
CGCAATTCGCGCAGCTCTTTTACGACTACAACCTGGACGCTGAATTTTTGGATTACTACGGAGAGTCGAGCGTGTTCCTGCGCACCCTTCCCCAGTTGGTCAACGCAAAAGAAGAAGAACGGGTCATGTTGGGCATTGAAACCATGGCGGAGTTTTCGCGATCAAAGGACTATCCTTTTGATATGACCTTTACCGACCTGAACCTGGTCTGGAATGCGGAATCGGAGAGCTGGCGCGGGCTCAACAAGCCATCAGAAGACGGCGCCGATCCGGCCAATCAGGGCGGCATTGCGCACATCGGCGATCAAACCATTAACCAGCAGGCATTAATAGCGGTGGAATTTGCCCCGCGTGCTGCCGGCGACTATTTCCATGTTTACGTGGAGACCGAGCTGGACGACTGGTTCTACTTCTACTACGCCAAGAACGTGATGAAGGTCATCAGCTCCATTCCGGAGTTCAACGACGCAGTCAACCTGACTGACCCCAAAAAGGGCACCTTCAAACATCCCGACGGCCAGCAATACAGCGTCATGACCATCGCCACGGTGTCGGAGCGCAACCGATTCCTGAGCAAAATCGGCTTCTTCGGCGACAGCGAGGGAGAGGATGAGGAAGAAGAATAAGCCCCTCTCCCCTGCCGAACAACCCGGAATCATCAATCCGTTGTATTTTTAGAATGACCGCCGTCTTTACCCGGGCGCGGAAAAGGCTGTTTTGCCCGGGATTGCCCGGCCTGCGATTGACTTTGAAAGCCTGCCTGCCAAGCCTGCCTGCGCAAGACGGCCTGCCAAGCCTGCCCGCGCAAGACGGCCTGCCAAGCCTGCC
>CAYSDI010000073.1:5837-17815 GCA_964429745.1 uncultured Chitinophagales bacterium
ACGGCCTGCCAAGCCGCTTCTCCCATTCACTCCCATGAAAAAGTTCCAGACCCCGGTATTGTTGTTGACCCTCCTGAGCCTGACGCTCAGCTTGATGATCAGTTGCTCCAAAGTACCGCTGACCGGGCGCCGGCAGGTCAAGCTTTTGCCGGAAACCGAATTGGTGCAGATGAGCCTGGCCGCCTACAACGACTTTTTGCAAGAGAATCAGGTGGTCGAAAAGGGCACCGATGCCGAAATGGTGGAACGCGTAGGCCGCAAACTCGCGCAGTCCGTCACAGACATTCTGCGCCAGGAAGGCATGGAGGAACGGCTCGCCACGCTGAAATGGGAATTCAACCTGGTGCAGGATGACCTGGCCAATGCGTGGGCCATGCCCGGCGGCAAAGTGGTCATCTACACCGGTATTCTGCCCATTACCAAGACTGAAAACGGACTGGCCGTGGTGATGGGCCACGAGTTGGCGCACGCTATTGCCCAGCACGGCAACGAGCGCATGAGCCAGGGCTTGCTGGCCGAAGCCGGCATGGTCGCCGTTGACATCGGCACCTACAACAAGAGCGAAGAAATGCGCCAATCGCTGTTTCTGGCACTAGGCCTGGGCTCGCAATTGGGCGTCATTCTGCCCTTTTCGCGCAAGCACGAGAGCGAAGCCGACGAAATGGGCTTGATTTTCATGGCGCACGCCGGCTATGACCCCTCGGAAGCCGTGCAATTCTGGACCCGCATGAATGCCGGAGCCGGCGCCAGTACCATGCCCGAATTCCTGTCTACGCATCCCAGCCACGAATCCCGGATTGAAGACATTCGCACTAAGTACCTGCCGGTAGCCATGACCTACTACCAGAGCGCAAAAACCCGGCAAAAATGACCGCCCGCGCAGCGTTGACCCGATGGTCCCGCCTGCGCAGTTATGGGCAGGATGTGCTGGTTGAAGCGCATCCATCGTTGTGGCAACCCTCCGGGACCCTTCCCCCATTGGAACTCTATTTGCGCAAGAACCGGCTGATGCTGGTCTCGCCGGGCGCCATCTATTCGATGGAGGAACACTACCGCAGTTTTGCCGGTGCCTTTGAGCGAATGCCGCGCGGTTTCCGCCCTGGCCGGGCATTGATTCTGGGCTTTGGCTTGGGCAGTATTGCGCTAATTCTGCATCGCCTGCACGGGCTCAGGCCCGTCCTTACCGGAGTGGACATTGACCCACGCGTGGTCAGCATGGCACAGCGCTACCTGCCTGAACCGCTGCTGAAGCGAACCGAACTGATCTGCACAGACGCGCTGCCCTGGGTGCCCTGCTGCCCGAACCGCTACGAACTCATTGCCGTTGACATGTTTGTGGACACCGAAGTGCCGCGCGGTTGCGCTGATCACTCCTTTCTGACTGCGCTGCGCCGGCTGCTGACCCCAAAGGGCCTGTTGTTCTTCAGCCGCATGGATCACGAACTGACCGACAGCCGAAAGGAGTTTGAACAGGCTGCGTTGACCGCTCTGCCAGGAATAGACAGCTTTCGGGTCGGGGGAAATATGCTGTACCTGTGGCAGGGTTAGGGCTAAAGAGCACCCCTAAAGACCCCAAATCCTGCTTTCTGAAGCCGCGGTAACATTCTTAAAGATCCAGAATGCTAACTCGCCAACTTTTTGCATCATTAATGTCAGTTTTAACCTGACATTACAACTGTGAAGAGTAAGTACATCTCAACTCAATCCGGCAGACTTTTATCCTACTTCAGCAGATTGAACAGGAATTACTTTGATTATTCTTTTGCGTGCAAGGCTCTGCCTGATTCAAAAGCTGGTGCAGTTAGAGAACTCTTAAGCGACATGACCAAAAAGGGGGCTTTTATTGAGATTAAAAGCTGGTATTTACTGCATTATACCCTACGAGCAGGACGTAGAAGCGTTTATGCCGGACCGGCATTTGATGGCAGAACACTATGTGAACGACGCAAAGCATTACATAGGATATTATTCTGCTTTGCAGATTCATGATCTGATAACACAGCCATCTTTGAAGAAACAAATTGTTGTTTCAAAACAAATAAGACCCTCAGAAATTAAAATTAAAGAGGTTGCTTTTCAATTTATCTACCACAACGAGAAACACTTTTTTGGTGCAAAGAAAATTTGGATCGACAGTTACAACAAAGTACTTTGCTCGGATTTGGAAAAAACTATCATTGACTGCTTGTTCAAACCCGAGTATGCAGGAGGAATTGTTGAAGTAGCAAAAGCAATTTATGTTTCAATATATATTAATATTTGAATACGCTATAAAATTTGATAAGCAGGCAGTTGTAAAAAGATTAGGTTTTCTTCTGGAAATGCTTATAATAATTTCAAATATTATTTATGAGTTGCATAAAATTAGAACAACTTCTTATGTAGTGCTTGACACCGAATTGCCCAAAGTTGGTAAACGAATCAGCCGCTGGAGCATTCAACAAAATTTGGAAACCGAAACGATAAAATCTGCTATCTACACATGATTAAACCGTATGAAATACAGCAAAAAGCAAGAGCGGTTGATGTTCGTGATAAGCAGATCTAGATATTATATGATATCTATTAGTTTTATAGATTGATTCACGGTAAATTTGAGGGCCTCACAACCCCGGAAAATGACCCGGCTCGGCTTCGCTCATTATGCGATACACCTTTTCGAAAACATCATCGGCGCTGGGCTTGCTGAAGTAGTCGCCATCGGAACCGTAAGGCGTGCGGTGCGGCGCGGCCGTCAGCGTTTCGGGCGCAGAATCCAGCCAGCGGAACAATTCCTGGCCCTCCATGGCTTGTTGCAGGATGTAGGCCGATGCTCCACCGGGCACATCTTCGTCCAACACCAACAGGCGGTTGGTCTTGCGCACCGACTCGGCGATGCGGTGCTCCAGGTCGAAAGGCAAGAGGGTTTGCACGTCGATCAATTCCACGTCCACTCCGAATTCCTCTAAGCGGGTGCAGGCTTCCTGGGCAATGCGCACGCAGGAACCATAAGTAACCAGCGTCAGGTCTGTGCCGGGCCGCAGCACTTCAGGCCGCCCGAGCGGCACGGTAAATTCGCCCAGGTTGTCCGGCTGCCGCTCTTTGAGGCGATAGCCGTTCAGGCATTCAATGATCAGCGCCGGATCGTCCGAGCGCAACATCGTGTTGTACATGCCCACGGCTTGCACCATGTTGCGCGGCACCAGCACGAACACGCCGCGCAGCGAATGCAGGATCATGCCGATGGGCGACCCGGTATGCCAGATGCCTTCCAGTCGGTGCCCGCGCGTGCGCACAATCAGCGGCGCTTTCTGGCCACCGCGGGTGCGGTAGTGCAAGGTGGCCAGTTCATCGGTCAGCGGTTGGAGCCCGTAAATGAGGTAGTCCAGGTACTGGATTTCGGCGATGGGCCGCAGGCCGCGCATGGCCATGCCCAAGCCCTGCCCGATGATGGTGGCTTCGCGGATGCCCGTATCAAAAATGCGGTCCATCCCAAAAACGTCTTGCAGGCCGGCAAAACCCTGGTTCACGTCACCGATATGGCCCAGGTCTTCGCCAAAGGCGTACAGGGTCGGGTCCCTTTCGAAATTCAGGCGAAAAGCGGTGTTGAGGATCTCAAAACCGTTTTTCATCGAGGCATCCGGGCCGTACACAGCCGGCACCTCCGCAACTTTCAAGGCGCTCTGCGCAGACTGGCTGTACAGGTGCGAATGAAAGCGGTCCTCGGCCAGCGCGTACTGCCGATTCAGCCACTGGCGAAGGGCCTTGCGGGGCTGGCTCGACTCTCCGCGGGTGGCGTGCAGCGCTCTGCGAACGGTCTGCACCACGTCGCGCCGCATAGGGTCGCGGGTCTGGGCCAACTCGCGCCGCAGCGCGCTGACCGCCTCTGCCGCAGGCGACTCCATCGCTAATGCGTCCAATACTTGGAACGCTTCGGCTCGCTCGGCAATCACGCCCTCTTGAAAAGCCGCCAACGCCCGCTTTTGAGCATCGCGAGCCACCGTTTGGGCGTCCTGCTCCAGCGTCTGCAACTCCTCCTCGCTGGCCAGCGCCATGCCCAGCAGCCAAGCGCGCATGCGCTGCAGGCAGTCGTGGTCCTTTTCCCAGGCCAGGCGCTCGGGCGTCTTGTAGCGCTCTTGCGAACCCGACGTGGAATGGCCCTGCGGCTGCGTCAAGTCTTCGACATGAAACAAAGCCGGAATGTGCTCGCGGCGCATCTTCTCTAAGCCGCGCTCAAACATCTCGCACAGCGCCGGGTAGTCCCAGCCATTGACGGTGTAGATGTCCAGGCCCTGGCCCTTTTCGTTGACGCGGAAGCCTTCCAGCACTTCCGAAATGTTGCCTTTGGTGGTCTGGTATTCCTTGGGAACCGAAATGCCGTAGCCGTCATCCCAGACGCAAATGGCCAGCGGCACCCGCTGCACGCCGGCGGCGTTCACCGTTTCCCAAAACAGCCCTTCCGAGGTGCTGGCGTCGCCGATGGTCACCACCGTCAACTCGTTTCCATGGTTCGAAAACAGCGTGCCTTCGCGCAGCGCTTCATTGCTCCGGTAGCACTTGGAGGCCAGCGCAAGGCCCAGCGAACGCGCCATTTGGCTGGCCGTCGGCGACGTATCCGCGGCCACGTTAATGTGTCCCCGGCGGTCGGTCCAGTTGCCCTCTGCATCCAAAAAACGGCTTGCAAAATGCGCATTCATTTGCCGACCTCCCGAAAAAGGATCCGCCTCCAGCGAAGGGTCCGCGTACAATTGCGCAAAAAATTGCTGGATGGTAGAGGCCCCTGTGGCAAACATGAACGTCTGGTCGCGGTAATAACCGGCCTTGTAATCACCGGGGCGCATGGCGCGCGCCAACGCCACCTGCGCCACCTCCTTGCCATCGCCAAAAATGCCGAATTTGGCCTTCCCGGTCAGCACTTCTTTGCGGCCAATCAGGCTCGCTTCGCGGCTTTCGCACGCCGTCCGGTAATCGCGGAGCACCTGGTCCCGAAATTGATCAAAGGTCAACTTTTGCGCCAGAGCTTCCTGGGGTGAGGTATTGGCCATATCAGTTTGGGAAAGTGAAGGAGCAGAATGAAAAGAAGATGTTCGTCAACAAATGCCGTGCAAATCGGGGGAAGGGGTCTGGCCGCCCTGAACAGGAGTTGCGGTTGGTTTCTCCGTTGGTTTCAAAGATAAGGCAGTCCTTGCAGGCTGCGGGAAGCTTTCCGGCACGAGTTTTGCATACTTTTTCCGTCTTTATGCAACTTTGCCGCGCGCAGGGAAAACGCCGCAAAAAGTGCTACCTTGTTGATTATCAAACACTTACTCCGACCATTTCTGGCATAAAAATTGCAGCATTACCCCCGCAATTTGCCGCAGGAATTTCCGCAGTCAATTCCCTAATTTTGAATCTCGCCAAAACACATTTCCCCATGAAAAGAATGCTTTCCGTAATGTTTTTGCTGATGGTGGTGGCCACAGCAGGATTTGCTCAAGTTAACCTCGTTACCGACGAAGAAGTTGACCCCAATGCCCCCGTTTTCACGTGGGCAGAAGAAGTTCACGACTTTGGCAATATCCCCATGGGTATTCCGGTTACCCACAAGTTTGAATTCACCAACTCGGGCAAAAGCCCCCTAATTGTTTCCAACGTACAAAAGACCTGCGGTTGCACCGTGACCGACTGGACCAAAGAGCCAATCGTTCCCGGTGGCAAAGGTTTCGTAACCTCCGAGTTCAATGCAGCCCGCGCCGGTGCATTCAACAAAGCCATCACGGTTCAAAGCAATGCCAGCACCCCCAACAAGAAACTCTACTTCAAAGGCACCGTTGAAGGTACCGAAGGCGAGCAAAGCGGTGTGCCAGAGAAGCAGAGCATTTTTGCTCCGAACAACTAAGTTTGAGGTAAGCCCAGCTTCTGCGGTTCCTCTTAACCGCAACCTTAACCGCAACGCCAAAACATCACAAAACAAAAGGCCGTCCCTCGGGGCGGCTTTTGTTTTTGGGACAAATCGAAGACCTATTCCGGTTTTACTTTTACCACTTTTCCCTTTTTCATGATCACTAAATCTGAGTTTTTCGAACGCTTGTATTCGATCAACTTCTCGTAAACCTTATCCAGGCCCTCTAGTATCTTCCTTTTCTGCTCTTTAATATCTTTTGTACTCATCGTATTGATTTTTAATTATACTACATTTTTCATCATTTATGCTGCACAAATCCTTTTCGCCTTCCTTCTCTGCGATTAACTCCGCCCTTCTGTCCGAGTTATCAAAGATTAACACCAAGTCCACAGCATCCAGCTAAAGGCTAAAAAGATTAACAATTCCTCGTTTGTAGCGGCGTTCAATAATCGCTGGCTCAACAAAATGTCCACCTTCTTCAACCCTGGTTTTCACCCGTTTTATCGCCATGTCAATGCTAGGCAGCCAAAAAAACAGCAAAATGACGTCAAATCCCCTTGTCTTCGCAAGACCAATCTTTTCGTGGTATGAGCGTGTGGACAGTGTGGTCTCAATGGCGAAGCTTTCGTCAGTTAACAATAATGCATCAAATCTCGCAAGCATGATTCTGCCAGCTTCAAAAGCTACAGATTCAGGATTGAATGGTGATATGCCTTTTGCGATCTCATCCGCGTTAATGAACTCCTTACATTCAAGAATCTCTGGGAGTAAGGTAAAGGAAGCGGTTGTTTTACCAGCGCCATCACAGCCTGAAACAAATAAAGGATCTTGTTTGCCACCGTTCTCAAATTTACTGGTTGCTTCCACAATAACCCCGATTCCATGACCAGTAAATCTTGATCTTGATCTTTGAGACCCTCATACCCAGATCGGAGGCGTAAACACTAAATTTGCAGTCCGCTTTGGCTTTGGCCAAAGCACCCCCCACCCATGCCCAGAATCAGCGACAAAGGGCAGCTGATGCCCGCCTCCCCTATCCGCAAACTGGCGCCGTATGCGGTGGCTGCACGCGCCCGGGGCATTCAGGTTTTTCCACTTAACATTGGGCAGCCGGATTTGCCGACGCCGCCGGCCTTTTGGCAGCGATTGCGCGATTTGGACATGACCGTTTTGGCGTATGCCCCTTCTGATGGTCTGCCGGCTTACAAGACCAAGTGGGTGGAGTACTACAACCGGCTGGGCGCCAACATCGTAAGCGCCGATGTGCTGGTCACCTCCGGGGCGTCTGAAGCGCTGGCCATTGGCATGATGGCCTGCCTGGATCAGGGCGATGAAATCATTATTCCCGAGCCCCTCTACGCCAATTACATCGGGTTTGCTACGGCCAGTGGCGTGAAAATCAAGCCGGTGACCACCTCTATTGAAGACGGCTTTGCGCTGCCGCCCATGCAGTCGCTGGTCAATCTGATTGGACCGCGCACCAAGGCCATCCTGATTTGCAACCCCAACAACCCCACGGGTTACCTCTACAACCGCGAGGAGCTGGAGACCCTTCGCCAATTGGTCTTGCGCTTTGACCTGTTCCTGTTTGTGGATGAAGTGTACCGCGAGTTTGTGTACGATGGGCGCGAACACATTTCGGTGTTGACCTTGCCAGGCCTGGAAAAGAATGCCTTGGTGTTTGATTCCATCTCCAAGCGCTTCAGTGCATGCGGCGCCCGCATCGGGGTGTTGATCAGCCGCAACCCGGAGGTGATGCAAACGGCCATGAAGTTTGCGCAGGCCCGGCTGAGCCCGCCTTCGCTGGGGCAATTAGCGGGCGAGCCCCTGTTTGACTTGCCGGCTTCTTATTATGCCGAAATCTTGCAGGAGTACGACGAGCGGCGGCGCTACCTGGTCAGCCGCCTGCAGGCCATGGATGGCGTGCGCTGTCCGCTGCCTGGTGGTGCGTTTTACGCCATTGTGGAGCTGCCCGTCGATGACACGGACCGCTTTTGCCAGTGGCTGCTGGAGTCCTTCGACCTGCATGGAAAAACGGTGATGATGGCCCCTGCCTCTGGCTTTTACTCCAGCGATGATTTGGGGCGCAACCAGGCGCGCGTGGCCTACGTGCTCAACAAGGGTGATTTGGCGCAAGCCATGGACTGCCTTGAAGCTGGTCTGGCGGCGTATCCGGGGCGGACGCTGAGGCCCGCGGAGCAGGAATCGTTCCGCTGAAAAAGGCGGGGCTCACGGCGCCTTTGCCGTTTAGCCTATGCTGCTCAGCCCTTCTTTACGGCGGTGCGCAGGCCAATCTTGTCCTTGCCGAACCGGATCAGGATGCGCTCGAACTCGTAATACAGGGCTTCCGCTTCTTTGCGCGCCTCCATGAAGTACAAATTCTGTACCCCAATGTAGGTGGCGTATTCAATTTTGGCGGTGGTGTCGGCGGCCTCCTGCGATAAACCATGCTCCAGGTACAACTCCGCAATAAAACCGATGCGTTTGCGGTCGATGCGCCGAATGTACTTCAACACAATTTTGTTGAAGGTGGCCCATGCGCGCAGCACCACTTCCAGGCGGGCGGGAATGTTGAACACGTCGCGCTGCAGTTGGCTGAGCCGCTCTAATGGCGCGCCCGGTGATGCCGCTACGTTGTCCATGATGTGGTTGGAATTGTCTTCCCAATGCGCCATCATTTTGTCCACGTAATCGTTGAGGTCGTCGAAGTGGTGGTAAAAAGAGCCGCGGGTCACTTCGAGTTGTTCGCACAAGTATTCCAGCCTAAGATTGGTGTATCCCTTGGTGGTGAGCACTTGGAGGCCTTTCTTGAGCCAGTCTTCTTTGGTTAACCTTGCCATAGTGCGATAAAGATAAGCAGGAACGAGGAGTGCCCAAACAGAACCATTAATGCTTTTGGGTATGCCCGCCCACGTAATCTGCCAGGTACAGGAAGGGCTCGTTGAGTTCGCCGTCGCGGGCCAGGCAGGCCTTGGCCAACATTCGGGAGTCTTCGGGCTTGAGCAATTCCGGCCATACCTGCTCGCTGAATTGTGCGCCAAACGCCTGGGAAGCGTCGCGGGGCAACTCGTTAGGCAGGTTGTCAATGCTCATGGTAGTCAGGATCTGACCGCCGAAAAGCTGGCCGGTCATGCCGCCGGTAACCAGATCAGTGCCGAACAACGGCTCAGCAATGGTGGTTGACTTAACTGTGCTGGGCACCGAGCCATTGATGTCGCAGGTAATGTCGGCAATGACACGGATGCGAAAATCGGGCTTGAGCATGTCTGCCTTGTCAAAGAAGCGCGGCGCTGCCGGATCCCAGTAAATGGCGTTGATGAACAGATCGGTGGCCTTGCGGTAAGGCGCAAACGCACTTTCGTATTCTGCCGGATGCTTAAAGAAATGCTGCCAGTCAAAAGCCTGGTCGTCTTTTCTGCGGTAAAAATCCGGGCAGTCCAGGCTGGTGTAGACCGCCTGTTCCGGCTTGCCCGTGGCCAGAAATTGCTCGGGGCTGATCTTTAGCACGCCGGCTGCCTGCAGCACCTCTTCTGTGCCCTGCGCAACCCTGCCACCACCGGCCAGCAAGATTTTGAAAGCCGGGAGTTTGATACCGGCATAAGTCTGTTTCAGTGCCTCAAAATCTTTGCACTCGTAGGCCCTGGGCAAACGGTAGGCGTCGCTCCGCACACCCCAGGTCCAAAGCGCGTTGTGGCCGCCCACGATACCCGCCCAACGACCAAACGCTATGACCCTCCTACCCTGTTCGTCCGTAAGTGTTTCCCAGTCAATCAACCGCACCTTTTTATCCAGCACAGCCCGCAAAAGCTCGCGGTTGTGCGGCTGCTTCTTGATGGTGTGCGAAAAAATGAAGTACGTCTTGCCCCCGATCAACTGGCCTACAGGAACTTCCTTGACTCCCAGCAGCACATCGCAAGCCGATACGTCTTCCTGAACCTGAATGCCCGCATCCCGATACTCCTGGTCTGCATAGCAGCGAAAATCGGCTGGCTGCACCAAAAAGGTAATTTCCGGGTGCGCAGCCGCCAGCGCGGCCACCTGTGCCGGGGTCAGGGCCACCCGGCTATCGCGGGGTACTTTGCCTTCTCGAAGCAATCCAATCGTTAACATGGCCGCAAAAATACCCCTATCGGCGGTGGTTTCAACAAAAATAGCGCCCATTCCGGCTGCTGTTAGGAACTCCTTGCGCCCCTATGGCGTTTCATTGTCCGGGCGTGTATCTTTACAGGCCAGCCGGTTTAGGTCGAAAGGCTTCCGGCTCTTGTGGCAACCGTGTTCTTTGGCTTACGGGGCTGATCGGAATTGACAGCAATGTTCGTGGTGGGTAAGCATGCCGAGCTTTGCGTGCATTTGGCTCGATAATCTCAACGTACGAACCGTTTTTACATGGCGAATCCAACTTCGCTTTGGCTGCCTAATTCAAGGAATTAGGTGCCATTTGTCCTTCTTCAGGATGGCCTGTTGACCTGCTGAAGGGCATAATCAATAACAGGCTGGCTAAAGGGACTGCCGCGACCCAATAGCAAGAAATAGCGGATAAGGCTTTGCATTGGTGGGTACCTGAACCTGGCAAAGCCCGAAAAACAAGCAGTGTACTAAGCATGTAGAAAGTTCATTTCTGCTTTGACTGGACCGGGGTTCGATTCCCCGCAGCTCCACCTGTTTTAACCCCCGTCAGGCTTGGGCTTGGTGGGGGTTTTTTTATACTGCCATTGAAGGCCTTTTAGAAAAACAACCTATCTTGAAGCATGAATCAGTACATATTCACCCATGCAATGTTTCGGCTATCAAGCCTTCTCTTCCTCCTTTTCGCGTTTGCTGCCTTGGGCGCACAACCTTGCGACCCAACTGTGCGACCAATTGGATTGACCTCGAATTACAACCCGGGCTCTGGTGCATTGCTACATTGGGAAGCTGTCCCAGGTAGCGTAGGATTTCAGATACAAGCCATTCTGCCGTTTGGATCTACCATTTCGACCCGTGTAGCAGGATTTGAGCGCAGTCAGTTTTTTATCCCCGAACGCTTTCTTCTGCCTGGAACCTACACATGGCGCGTTCAAGTAGCCTGCAGCACTACCCCGCCCTATTCTCCAGGCGCAGTTTCATTCCCAGACACTTTTTCTATTCCAGATCCCGAAGTGTGCCCATCAGAAATAATCGATGCCGAAGGCAACGTTTACACCACGGTAAAAATCGGGACACAATGCTGGATGGCGCAAAACCTGAAAACTACCCTCTACAACAATGGCGATTTCATTAACACTGGCCTAAGTGACCTTGCCTGGCGTACAACAACGCTCGGTGCGTATTCAACCTATCCAGGCATTGCCGACTACTCCGATACCTACGGCAATTTGTACAACTGGTATGCTGCTACCGATCCACGCGGTATTTGTCCAATAGGCTGGCAACTCCCTACAGACGAACAATGGCAAGAACTATCGGATTTCTTTGGCCCTGATAGCACTGCGGGAGGCGCTCTAAAATCAGAAGGTCAACTTGAATTAGGCACCGGACTTTGGCAATCACCTAACGTGGGAGCCACAAATATGTCCGGCTTTTCTGCCTTGCCTTCAGGCTCCAGGCTGCCCTTAAGCAACTATCTCTTCCTCAATCAAAATGCCGATTGGTATAGTGCTACTGAAAATGGAACAGGGGGAGCCTTTTTCAGAACCATAACTTATCAAAGTGGGACGTTTTATCGAGATTCGAGTTTTAACAAGAATGGAGGAATTGGGGTTAGGTGTGTGAGGGAGTGAAATGAATTATAAATTATATATTTACATCCTAAGCTAACTTTGTTTGTTCAATATGTACGATAACGCCTGTCAAAACCATGAAATGACAGGATTAGCCCCAAATTGATCCTTTTCAACTATGGAAAACTCCAGGATCATACTATAAACAGGATCATACTTTAAAGGAGGAAGTTCAAACATTTTGTAGCCATCCCTAAAACAGAATCAGTTGAAAATAGAAAGAAAATCCCCATCATCGTCATCTTGTTGGAATGTGGAAAACATTTCCATTGGTTTATCTTCAATGCGTTTTCCATATTCCAACAAGACTTCTGTTGGGGTCATTCCCAACAAGGTATCATGCGGGCGGTCATTGT
>CAYSDI010000074.1:0-17767 GCA_964429745.1 uncultured Chitinophagales bacterium
TATACACCTAATCCTCAACCGTACACCTAATCCTCAACAATACACCTAATCCTCAGCCATACACCTAATCCTCAACCATACACCTAATACTCAGCCATCAAACAATTGCGCAGAGAACCTGTGCATCCACCTTGCTTCCGTGGCGGTACCTTAAACAGCCCCCCCACTCAATACCCATACCGCTCCTTCCAACGCTGCTGTAACCAGGCGCGCACTTCCCGTTCCCGCGGGTTGTCCCCCGGCTCGTAAAACGCTGTGCCGCGAAGTGCCTCCGGCAGAAAATCCTGCTCCACAAAATTGCCCGGAAAGTCGTGGGCATAGCGGTAGCCGGCTCCGTATTCCAGGTCTTTCATCAGGCGAGTTGGCGAGTTGCGCAATGGCAGCGGCACCGGCAGATCCCCCTTCGCCCGAGCCGCCCCTTCGGCCCGGCCCATAGCCGTGTACACCGCGTTGCTCTTGGCCGACGTAGCCAGGTAGATGGCCGTTTGCGCCAGGGTCAGGCGGCATTCAGGATAGCCAATCAGTTTCACCGCCTGAAAACACCCCACGGCCAAAAGCAGCGCATTCGGGTTGGCGTTGCCGATATCTTCCGACGCCAGGATCACCATGCGCCGTGCAATGAACGCCGGGTCTTCGCCCCCTTCCGTCATCCGCGCCAGCCAATACAGCGCCCCGTTTGGGTCCGAGCCCCGCAGCGACTTAATGAACGCGCTGATGATGTCGTAATGCTGCTCCCCGCCCTTGTCGTATTGCGCCAGGCGCTGTTGCGCGTAGGTCGAAACGGCCTCGTCCGTCAGCGCGACACCCGGTTCGAGCGCTTGCGCCGTGAGCTCCAGCAGGCTGAGCAGCTTGCGCGCATCGCCACCCGCCAGGTGCAACAACGCCCGCGTTTCGCGGATCTCCAGTAGGCGGCTGCGGAGCCATTCGTCCTGCGTCAACGCCTGCTGCACCAACGTCAACAGATCCTCGTCCGTCAGCGGTTGCAGCACGTACACCTGGCATCGGCTGAGCAGCGCCGAAATCACTTCGAACGAAGGGTTCTCCGTCGTGGCGCCGATGAGCTTGATCACGCCCTTTTCCACCGCTCCCAACAGCGAGTCCTGCTGGCTTTTGCTAAAGCGGTGGGTCTCGTCAATGAATAACACGGCGTCGCCCTGGGCTTCGGCCCGCGCAATAATCTCGCGCACGTCCTTGACACCCGCCGAAATGGCGCTGAGCTGAAAAAGCGTCTTGTCCAGGCTGGACGCCACGATGCGCGCCAGCGTGGTCTTGCCCACGCCGGGCGGTCCCCACAAGATGAACGAAGCCAAATGCCCCGACGCGATCATGCGCCGAAGCACCTGCCCTTCGCCCACCAGATGCCGCTGCCCGACGAAGTCGTCCAGGGTGCTAGGGCGCATCCGTTCCGCCAGCGGCACTTGCGAAGGTCCAAAGAGCATGGCCTAAAGGTAGGGGCAAGAGGGGAATCCGGACGGGCTAAGAAAACAACTTTCGGCTGAAGGGTCAATCCTGCACGCAACGAACCGAGAAACCATAAAGCTTGGTGACGAAGTTGCGGTGGCGCGGTAGCCACCAGGAAGACCGGAAAAACCGCTGCTGTTTGTTGCATCAGCATTGGGACTAAGCCACAATCCAGTACCTGCTGAAAGGGTACCTATGGTCTTCATGGCACCCCCGGCAACACTTGTTCCTCCCAGAAAGTCCGTTAACTGCGTCCACTCCCCATCTGCCGGTTCGTGCCAGCCCGTTGGGCACAAACCGCGTGCATCATCTACAGCATGCCAATTGTACAGCAAGCCGTAGGCGGCCTTGTTAGCTGCTACATTGACATAAACCGCAGCAGCTCCGCCGGTGGTAGATTGCCACGCACTGTTGCTCAATCCCGCGGGGATGATGTCCCCATTGAGGTAATGCTCCACCTGTAAGTTCTCCGCCATCCAACACTGACCGCCTATCTGAACTGTAGTGTAAGTATTGCCATCAATGTCTGTGACCGTGGCCGGGCAGGAACCCACGCCGCCAACCGTGAAATTATTGCTCACCGAAACTGGCGTCACGGCATAAGGGGGCGTTATGCTGCAAGCCGCCTGAACGCGCCAGGTGTACGTGCCAAGGCTCAGCAGAGCTTCCGGCACAAGATACTGGTCCCTTTCAAACCCAAAAATCCGGCGCGTAACATCGCTGCCCGATGTAGAAGTGGCTTTAATTTGGACGCCAATGCTGCCCGGAATCGCGTCCCATTTCAGCAAGGCCCCACTACCAAGCGTGTAGGAGGAAGTCAGACCCGACGGGGCCACCGTAGGGTCACAAATCTGGGCTTTCAATCCATGTGCTGTAAACCCGACAGCAGCTAACATAACCAGTGCTCGAAGTTGCATAAAATGTGTTTTGAGATGAAGTGTTTTAAATATACCTATTCTTTTTCACATTCTCACGAATTTTTATCCGAAAATTCTAAATTTTTATCCAGGCGCCAAGCATGGCAAACCGCCTCCTTTGCCATACCCGACCCGCCCTTCGCCCTTATCTTTGCCCCCGCATGTGGTACGATAAACTGGTTCGCCCCCTGTTCTTTCAGTTGGAACCGGAAAAGGCGCATTACGCAGCCATGGGTTTGCTGGAGCAGGCCTGGCGCGTTCCCGGCGCGCGCGGTACGCTGGCCGGCATTTTCGAGGCCGAGCCCACGCCGGAGCTGGCCGTGGAGCTTCTGGGCCTGCGCTTTGCCCATCCTGTGGGGCTGGCCGCCGGCTTTGACAAGGACGCGCGGTGGCTGGGCCCGCTGGGCGCGCTGGGGTTCTCGTTTGTCGAAGTGGGCACGGTCACTCCGCGGCCGCAGCCCGGAAACCCAAAACCGCGGCTGTTCCGCCTGCCCGCCGACCAGGCCCTCATCAACCGCTTGGGCTTCAATAATGAAGGCGCGGAGGCTGCAGCCCGCCGCGTAGCCAACTACCGGTCATCCGGGCGAAGGGCCTCCTCGGGCCTGGCAACTCCCCGCCTAATCATCGGCGGCAACATCGGCAAAAACAAGGACACCCCCAACGAGCGGGCCGTGGAGGATTACCGCGAGACCCTTCGAGCTTTGCACGCCGTGGTAGACTACTTTGTGGTGAACGTCAGTTCACCCAACACGCCCGGCCTGCGCGAGTTGCAAGAACGCGAACCCCTGACCCGCTTGCTGCAAGCCCTGCACCGCGACAACGCCGAAACCCCGCAGCCCAAGCCGATCCTGCTCAAGATCGCGCCCGACTTGACGGAACACCAACTGGACGACATCGCCGCCCTGGTCACCGAAACCCGCACCGCCGGTTTAGTCTGCACCAACACCACCCTGAGCCGCGAGGGGCTGCGCACCCCACCCGCCGCCGTCCAGGCCGCCGGGGCCGGAGGCCTCAGCGGCGACCCGCTGCGCCACCGCGCCACCGAAGTCATCGCCTACCTGCGTGCTCGCGTGGGCCCGGCTTTACCCATCATCGGGGTGGGCGGCATCCGCACGGCCGAGCACGTCCGCGAAAAAATGGAGGCCGGCGCAAACCTTGTGCAGGTCTATACCGGTTTTATTTATGAAGGGCCGGGCATGGTCAGAAAGATTGTCCGGGGGCTTTCAACCCACTCTTAACTGATCTTTTCAGCGGTTATGCAAGTTTGCCGCGCAATCCTTGCTACTTTCTGTTGGCATAATCTGTTGGCATAATCTGTTGGCATAAGTCGCTGCCTTGCTCTGGAAGCCAAGGCCATTCGCAAAGCAAATTGCTCAGCAAACCGCCACCCATCTTGCCATGAAAAAAGCACCCTTCGCCCCTCTGTTCCTGGCGCTCTGCGCCACGGCCCTTCTCCCGAGCCTGACCGGACTTGCGCCCAGCGCGAGCGCCCAAACCATCACCCTTCCGCCCAGCGGCGACAACCAGCGCAGCGAGGTGACCCAGTACATCGGCTCCATCGCCAACATTCACGTGCGCTACCACAGCCCGGACGTCACGGGGCCAAACGGCGAAGACCGCCGCGGCAAAATCTGGGGCGACGTCGTGCCCTATGGCGTTACCGATTTGGGTTTCGGCATGGGTCCCACTTCGCCCTGGCGCGCGGGTGCCAACGAGAACACCGTCATCACGCTTAGCCACGACCTGCAAGTCGAAGGCAAGTTGCTGCCCGCTGGTGCTTACGGTTTTCACCTGATTGCACAAGAGAATGGTCCCTGGACGGCCATCTTCAGCAAGAATGCAGAAGCCTGGGGAAGTTATTCCTACACCGCATCAGACGATGCGCTGCGAGTTGACGTCCTTCCCCGTGCACACGAACACACCGAATGGCTGACCTACGCATTCATCGACCGCAAACCCGCCTCTGCCGTCCTGGCTATGCGCTGGGAAGCAGTGGAACTGCCCATCCGCTTTGAAGTACCTGACATCAACGCGCTGTACCTGCAGCAAATCCGCCGCGACTTAAGCGGTGGAAACGGGTTCGCCTGGCAGGCGCACGAGCAGGCCGCGCAATTCTGCGTGCAAAACAAGACCAACTTGCAGGAAGCCCTGATTTGGGCTGAAAATGCCGTGAGCATGCCCTTCATTGGCGAGGCAAATTTCACCACGCTAAAAACAAAGGCGGACGTACTGCAAGCACTCGGCCGTTCAGACGAAGCCAAAGCCACCCTGAACCAAGCCATTGAGCACCCTACCGCACAAGCGGATGCCATTCACCAATATGGCCGACAGTTGTTAAGCCGGGGCGAAAAGGACGAAGCGCTGCGGGTCTTTACACTCAACTATACACGCAACAAAGGGGCGTGGCCCACCCATGTAGGCATGATGCGTGGCTTATCCGCCACCGGCGATTTCAAGAACGCTCTCAAGCACGCCAAACTTGCCTTGGAACAAGCACCTGATCCGCTCAACAAAACCACGTTGCAAGGCGCTGTTGAGCGGCTGCAACAAGGCTTGGCCGTGGAGTAATGAAACTACAAACAATCTTTCAATTACCATAATATAAAATACGGTAAACCAAGGCCAATATTTACCAGATATCCCGGAAAAGTGCTAACTTTTAAGGGATAGATTGATTAACTCCTTAAAACATATATCATGAACACCACAGAAATGAAAGGTAAATGGAATGAGCAAAAAGCGAAGCTCAAGCAGAAATTCGCAACCCTGACCGATGACGATTTGCAGTTTGCAGAAGGCAAGAAGGACGAAATGATGGCTAAACTTCAAATTAAGCTCGGCAAGACAAAGGAAGAGCTGCACAAAATACTTTCTGACAAGTAAGACTGGTTAAGGGTATCTCTTGAAACCCCATCCTCCACGTCCTACCGAAAATTTGACGTTCTTAGCTACAGGAACGAACTCCGGTGTCAAATCCCGGCGTCGCAATTCAGGCAGGCCTTTTGCATGGAGTTTTTAGAGACGCCCTTTATCCGATTTCCTGTTCACTGCCTTGCAGCGCCAGCACTTAATTGCTGAACACATATTGAATTAAATTTGCGCCCATCCGCAGCGCCTGCTCGCGAATCTCCGGAGGGTCGTTGTGCACGGCCTCGTCTTCCCAGCCGTCACCTAAATCGCTTTCCACGCTGTAGAAGCACACCACGCGATCTTCCACAAACCACGCATAGCCTCTCGGGGGCTTTCCATCGTGCTCATGCACCTTAGGCAATCCCCGGGGAAAGGCGTACGGTTGGCGATACAACGCATGTTCAAAAGGCAACTCTACCGGCTCCTGGTCGGGGAACACTTTGCGCATGGCTTGCCGCACATAAGGATCCATGCCGTAGTTGTCGTCAATGTGCAGGAAGCCGCCGGCTTGCAAATAGCGGCGCAGGTTTTCCGCTTCGACATCGCTGAACACCACATTACCGTGGCCGGTCATGTGCACAAACGGCACGTTGAATAACTCCGGGCTGCCCACTTCAACAGTGAGCGGCTCCACATCAATCCCGGCATCCAATTTGGCATTGCAGAACGCGATCAAATTCGGCAGCGACGTTGGGTTGGCGTACCAGTCTCCCCCCCCACGGTACTTGAGGAGCGCAATGCGCACAGAACCATAGCTGGCCATGGCCTTCTCTGGCTCCGCATTGCTGGATTGTAGCCAAGCTGCCGGTGCGGTTAACAGGAGCAGGAGCACGATAGGACGCATTGTTTGAAAAAAACGTTTGTTGCTGTTCAATAGATTTAGAGCTGTGTTACCTGTAAAAATAGCCGCAATTGGAACAATACTGGATTCTAAGGAGGCGGGGAAATTGTCCCGAGGAGAACTGCTTTGATAAATGAAAGGCAACATGAAATTTGCAGGTTTTATGGGATTATCATCAAAATGTACTTCAATGAGCATAATCCCCCCATTTTCATATAGAATATTAAGATTATGAGGCTGTTATGAACATTGAAACAGGTGAAGTGACTGGCACCATGTCAAGAAGGGCGCTTGATCTGGTTTACAGTTGGTTAGACCAAAACAAAGAGGCCTTGCTTGAAAACTGGAAGCGCATTGAAGAGCGAAAGCCGCTGAACAAGATCAAACCGTTAGATTGATGCAGACAGGATTATCCCTTATCAAAGTTGAAAAAGCGGAATACATTTCTGGCTTTCAGATCATGCTGACTTTTTCAGATGGATTTTCCGGCGCAGTAGATTTGAAAGACGAAATATGGGGAGAGGTATTCGAACCCTTGAAGGATATTGCGTATTTCCGAAACTTCAGCAAAGACCGCTGGACGGTTGGTTGGGACTGTGGGGCAGACTTTGCTCCTGAATTCCTTTACGAATTGATGCGCAGCCAATCCGCCAAAACGCCCTAAGGCCGCTGCGCCCCCGCCAAATTCAACAAATGCACCCCGACCACACCAGCGGTCTCTGTGCGCAAGCGAGCTCCCCCCAGGTGCACCGCGACTAAACCCGCCGATAAGGCCTGGGTCACTTCGTCCGGGCTAAAATCGCCTTCGGGGCCTATGAGCAGCAGGGTGGCCTGTCCGGATAAGGCGGCTTGAAAGACCGACTTGCGCTCGCCGCTGCCGCAGTGGGCGATCAGGCGGCAGGGCTCTGTAGCGTTGTGCAGCAGATCGGCATAGGCCACGGCCGTGCGCAGGTCCGGCAGCCAGGAGCGGCCGCTCTGTTTCATGGCCGCCACCAGCACGCGCTGCCAGCGGTCGGTAGAGCTGTGCCGGCGCTCGCTGTGCTGGGTCCAGATGGGGGTGATGATAGAAACACCCAGCTCGGTGGCTTTCTCCAAAAACCACTCCATGCGGGCGGGGTTTTTGACCGGCGCGATGGCCAGGTGGATGGAAACAGCCGGATCGGGAGCACCGCGGCTAGAGCCGCTGATCGCGACGCGGACGCGGCGCTTGTCGGCCTGCACCATGCGCGCTTCATAGCGGCCACCGCGGCCATCCACCAGGTGCAACGTATCTCCTTCGCGGTGACGGAGCACCGTCAGGCAATGGCGTGCTTCTGTCTCGGGCAGATCAAATTCGCTCCCCATCCCCGCTCCCTCCGCAGCAGCGGCCAACTCTGGCACATAAAACCATTCCATAAGGTATCTTGTGGCTTAGAAGTATGTTGGCAAAAACTGCCGCGGCGAAGACGCTGCATCGCGCTTTCCTGGCAGATCAATGCCCAACAGAAATTCGTGCGAGCCGCCGGTCTGGCCACCTAGTTCATTGACCACCCAATCGTAGGAGTAGCCCAGCCGCAAGGTCTGCGTGACGTTGAACTCCAGGTAGCTGTCCAGCGAGCCGCCGGAGCGGTAACCCGCGCCAATCCACAAGCGCTCTACCAACAAGGCGCTGAGGTTAAACTCGGTTTGTACGGGCGAATTTTCCTGGTACCGGAGCAACGCCGCAGGCCGCAATTTGGCATTTTCGCCCAGGTCAAACACAAAGCCCGTCATGGCGTTAAAGTGACGGACCTGGCGACCGCTTTGGGCTCCGCTTCCTGCTGTGGAAGTCTCGCGCAATTCGTTGTCCAACAAACGCGGGGCGGCCAATCCCACGTAGTAGCGATCGTTGTGGTAATACAGACCAAAACCTACGTTCGGCAGCCAGAGCTGCTGGTCGGCACTGAGTACCGGGTCGTTGCCATCGCCGATGAACGCGCCGGCCAGCCGCGTGCGAAACAACGCCGCACCGCCGTTCAGGCCCAGCGCCAATTCGCCCGAGCCCGCCGGAATTCTGAAGGCGAAACTGCCCCAGGCACCGGTTTCTTCCACCACCCCTAGGCGGTCATCCACCACGTGCAGGCCCAAACCAATGCGGTTGCCCACAGGAGCGTGCAAAGCCAGACTGGCCGTCTTGGGAGCCCCATCAATGCCGCGCCACTGATCGCGGTACACGGCGGCCAGGCTAAACGCATCGCGGCTACCGGCATAAGCGGGGTTGATGGCCAGTTTGTTGAACTGGTACTGGGTGTAGAGCGCATCGCCTTGAGCGCGCACCCCTCCCACTAAGGCTACCAGCCAGACGACCAGCCCCCAAAACCGCAGCGCAGCAACCCTCATCGGATGATGTTGATAGCGCCCGAGCGAACTGCCCCTTCGGGGTCATCCGGATTCAGGCGAAGAATGAAAAAGTAGGTGCCGTCGGGCAGCGGTTCTGCATTGCCTTCCCAGCGGCCGTCCCAGGAATTGTCGTAGCCCTTGGCTTGGAATACCCGGCTTTCCCAGCGGTTAAAAATGGTCAGGTCGCAGTCGGGGTATTGGAGCACCCCTGGAATGACCAGCAGGTCGTTGTACCCGTCGCCGTTGGGCGAGAAAGCCACCGGCACTTGCAGCACCACTTCGGGCAATACCTCCACGCAAACTTCAGCCGTGGCAATCAGCGATTCGGTGGTGTCGCAAACGCTGTACGTAAAACAATCCGTGCCGCTGAAACCCGCGGCTGGCGTGTACAAAATTT
Source organism: uncultured Chitinophagales bacterium (assembly GCA_964429745.1). Taxonomy (GTDB): domain Bacteria; phylum Bacteroidota; class Bacteroidia; order Chitinophagales; family BACL12; genus WGOA01. The sequence continues at coordinate 8,885 of CAYSDI010000074.1, forward strand.
GGCCGTCAGGCAGCACGGCTGCGCTTCCATTCGCAGGCGCAGAAACTACCAGCAAACAGGCCGGATCGGCATTGGGAGAATCGTTGCCCAGCACGTCAACCACAATGGGCGTTTCAGCGCCCGTCTGCGCGGCATCCGCCACTGCCTCCAGGTCAATGCAGCGCACATTCAGGATCACCAACGCCGAACTGCACAGGCCGCGCTCATCGCAAACCTGGTAGCCAAAGGCATCCAAACCACAAAAACCGGGGTCTGGCGTGTAGGATACTTCGCCCGTCAGGGTATCTACGCTGACGGTTCCAAAAGCCGGGTTCAGCAAAATAGTTACGCTGGCGGGATCCAGCGGGCTGTCGCCGGGCTGATCGTTGGCCAGCACATCCAGCACCGTTGGTTGTTCAGGCAATACGTCCAAAGAATCGTTGATCGCCACCGGGGGAAAAGCGTCCATGTTCAACACAACCCAGGCGCTGTCGCAATTGCCGTTGGCGTCGCAAGCCCCGTAGCGCAGCGAGTCCAAGCCCAGGTATCCGGTAGCTGGTGCATAGTCCACCGTACCGTCGGTTAAAGCGGTTGCGCTGCCGTTTAAAGGACCCGCCACCACTTCCACCGATGTCGGATCCACATCGCCATCCGGGTCTATGTCATTAGACAGGACGGCAAGGTTCAACGCAGTACCGGTAGGCGTGCTAAAGAAATCATCGACGGCTATGTATGGGTCGTCAACCGGGGTCACATTGATCACCACCAAGGCATTGCCACAAAGGGCAGGCAAGGGAAATCCCAGATCGCAGACCCGATAGGTGTAGGAATCAAAGCCAAAAAAATCAGGATCTGGCGTATACGTTATAATTCCAGAGAATGGATCCCCCACCACGGATCCGTTTAACGGACCTGTAATAAAAGTTATAGATCCAGGGTCAATTCCCCCCAACGGCGCGTCTAAGGGATCAGAATCATTGGCCAGAACCGGTGTAGCTACCGATGTTTCTTCAGGCGTAACACTGTTGTCATTGAGCACTTGCGGTGCGTCATTGACCGGGGTAATGGTTAAGTTCAGGCGGGCAACATCGCAATAGCCGGTCAAATCGCAAACACGATAATCCAGAAAATCGGTTCCGTTTAAGTTTGAAAAAGATGTATAGGTAATATTTCCATTAACTGGATTCACCGCGGCCGCCCCCAGCAAAGGCAACAGAACTAATGTTACGGAGGTCGGATCCAAATTGTCTTGCGGATCTATGTCATTGGCCAACACAGGCACAACCACACTGCCGTCCTCGAGCAGCGTTGCCGCATCGTCAACCGCTGTAGGACTCTGATCGGAAACCGTGATGAGCAACAGCGCCTGGCTGCACAAAGCAGGCAGCGGGAAACCGAGATCACAGACCTGGTACACCAAGCTGTCCACACCGCCAAAACCAGGGTTCGGCGTATACGTAATTTCTCCGGTCAAAGCGTTCACTGCGGCCGTACCGTTCAGCGGTGGCGTGATAACGGATACTGACCCTGCATCCAGCCCTCCATCGGGATCGGCATCGTCGTTGTCGTTGGCCAGAACATTCGCCACCACGGCTGCACCTTCCGGAGTAGACACCGCATCATTCAGCGCAATCGGGGCATCGTTGACCGGATTGACCGCAAGCGTCACCACGGCTGAGCCGCACAAAGCCGGCAGCGGAATGCCGTTATCGCAAACCGTGTAGGTAAAGGCATCGGGCCCGTAGTAATCGGGCGAAGGAGTGTAGGTAATCTGGCCGGTGCCCGGGTTAACTAAAACCGTTCCGTTCGATGGGCCAGCCGCAACGGCCACCGTTGCCAGGTTGAGCGTGCCGCCGGGATCGTTAGCATCCGAATCGTTGGCCAAAACGGAAATGACCACTGGGGTATCCTCCGCCGTTGAAGCCGCATCTGCTACCACCACAGGAGCGTCGTTCACCGGGGTCACCGTGATGGTCACCGTGGCGGCATCACAGGCCCCGTCGCTGTCGCAGGCCTGGTAAGTAAACGCATCCGGACCGTTGTAGTGCAAAGCAGGGGTGTAGGTTATCACTCCTGTTGCAGGATTTACCGCGGCACTTCCATTCGCAGGCGGGCTCAACACCACCACACTGGAAGGTACCAATGTACCGTCTTCCACATCGCTGTCGTTGGCCAGCACAACAATGGCTATGGCAACATCTTCCGGGGTGCTCACCGCATCGTCAACCACCACCGGAGCATCGTTGTTCGGCGTTACCGCAATGGAAACTACCGCTGAGCCGCACAATGCGGGCAGCGGTATCCCGTTGTCGCAAACCGAATACGTAAACGCATCCGGGCCTTGGTAATCGGGCGAAGGGGTGTAGGTAATCTGGCCGGTGCCCGGGTTAACCACCACCGTTCCGTTCATAGGACCCGCTGTCACCGTCACCGTTGCAAGGTTGAGCGTGCCACCGGGGTCGTTGGCATCTGAATCGTTGGCCAAAACGGAAATTACTGCGGGGGTATCCTCTGCTGTCGTGGCAGCGTCTGCAGCCACCAGTGGCGGATCGTTTACCGGAGTGACGGTCAAGTTCACCGTGGCGGCGTCACAGGCACCGTCGCTGTCGCAAGCCTGGTAACTGAACGCATCCGGACCGTTGTAGTGCAAAGCCGGGGTGTAGGTTATCACCCCAGTTGTGGGATTTACCAAGGCACTTCCATTCGAAGGCGAAGTCAGCACCACCACGCTGGAAGGAACCAACGTGCCATCTTCCACATCGCTGTCGTTGGCCAGCACCGCTATTGCTACTGGAACATCTTCAGTTGTAGTGACGGCATCATCCAGCGCTATCGGTACATCGTTTACAGGCGTAACCGTGACCAGTACCGAGGCCGGGTCGCACAGGGCAGGAAGCGGCACTCCAAGGTCGCAGGCCTGGTAGACATAAAAATCTACGCCATTAAAATCCGGATTCGGGGTATAGGTGATGGTACCAGAAGCTGGATTGACTACAACCGAACCATTCGATGGGGGCGTAAGTATTGTTACGGAAGTAGGATCTATGCCGGAGGGTGCATCCAGCGGATCGCTGTCGTTGGCCAGCACCACCGTCGTTATCGGGGTGTCTTCTGCGGTGACCGCTACATCCGATTGCACCACTGGTGCATCATTGACCGGATTAACGGTTATGGTTACCAGCGCCTGATCGCAGAAACCGTCCAGATCACAAACGCGGTATTCAAAAAGGTCGCTGCCGTAAAAATTGGTATTGGGCGTGTACGTAACCACACCCGTGATCGCCGAAACCATCGTCGCCCCATTGGAAGGTCCTGAAACTACCGTCACTGATGCGGTATCCAGGTTGGGCTGCGGGTCAGTATCGTTGTCCAGGACAGCTATCGCGATGCTGCCACCTTCAAACACACTCGCCAGGTCGTTGTTGGCCGTGGGCGCTTCGTTGGATACTATGATCGTGACCAGCGCTTGGTCACAGAGTACCGGTGCCGGGCCCCCGTTATCACAAACCTGGTAAGTGTAGGTGTCTGTGCCCACGAAGCTAAGGTCCGGCGTGTAGGTGATCGCTCCAGTCAACAAATTGGGAACAGCGGAACCATTTGCCGGCGGCGTAACAATAGTTACGGTGGCGGGGTTCAGCGCTCCGGTCGGGTCAAAGGGGTCAGCATCATTGGCCAGCACATTGGTGCTCACAGCGGTGTTCTCCGGGGTAGAATCGGTGTCGTCCAGCGCAAGGGGAGCGTCGTTGACCGCTGTCAGCAGAATAAAAGCCGAAGCTGTTGTGCAAAGCGCCGGAAGCGGTTCCCCCGTATCACAAACCTGGTAGCGAATGGAATCAACGCCGTTGTAGTGGGCATTTGGCGTGTAGGTGGCCTGGCCAGTTAACGCGCTGAACACCACGGTACCATTGAAGGGCCCGCTGAGGTTGATCACCGATGCCGGGGCAAGCCCTCCCCCCGGATCCAGGGGATCACCGTCGTTGATCAAAGGATTAAACACCAGCACAACGTCTTCGGTGCCCGTTCGCAAGTCATCCAACGCAACGGGCGGGTCATTAACCGGCGTGACGGTCAGCGCAACGGAGGCAGTGCCACAAGCCCCATCGCTGTCGCAGGCCTGGTACACCAGCGCATCGGGGCCGTGGTAATCGGGATCCGGGGTATAGGTAATTTGGCCTGTCAGGAGGTTGACGGATGTGGCTCCAAAAGCCGGAGGTGTTTGCACCAGCACAGAGCTGGGCAACGGCAACCCATCTTCTGCGTCAAAATCATTGGCCAGCACAGCCAGAACCACCGAGCCGTCTTCGGCAACGCTCGCCGCGTCGTTCACCAAAACCGGCGGATCATTCAGGGTGCCAACCGTGACCAACACCCAGGCCTGCGCGCAGATGGGCGGTAGCGGAAAACCAAGATCGCAAACCCGGTAGCGGAAACTGTCGGTGCCGTTGAAATCAGCATCCGGAGTATAGGTTACCAGGCCTGTTCCGGAGACCGAGGTGCTGCCATTCAGCGGGGCAGTGGTCACAACAACCGAGCCGGCATTGATGCCACCAGCCGGGTCGCGGGCATCGTTGTCATTGGCCAAGACGGGGATGACTACGGGAACATCTTCCAGCGTGGCCGCAGCATCATCCTGAACCAACGGAGGGTCATTGACTGGCGAGATGCGCATGCTGACTACTGCAGTATCGCAGGCGCCATTGCTGTCGCATACCCGATAAACGTATTCGTCTAAACCATAGTAATCTGGGTCTGGCGAATAGGTAACCTGCCCCGTAAGCGTATTGATACCCACCGACCCCTGAGCCGGAGCCGCGAAGAGGGAAAGCGTTGCTGGCAGAAGAGGGCCATCTTCGACATCGGTATCGTTGAGCAAAACCAGTGTGATAACCGGGGTGTCTTCCAACGTCAACGCGCTGTCCGGGAGCGCTATTGGTGGGTCATTGACCGGATCAATCGTCACAAAGACTGTTGCGCTGCCGCAGAGCGACGGGAGCGGTTCGCCCGTATCACAAACCGTGTAGGTAAATTGATCCGGACCGTTGTACTCCGTATCAGGGGTATAGAGTACACCGCCCAGGCCATCCGGTAGCGCCGTGCCAAAACCCGGGGCAACAGTGATCACCACCGAGGCGGCATCTACGCCTGAGCTGGGATCGCGATCATCGTTGTCGTTTACCAAAACAGCGACCAATAACGGTGTGTCCTCCAAAGTAGCAACCGTATCATTTAAAATGTTAGGTTGGTCGTTGACCGGAAGAATGCTCAACACCAGCCAAGCCGAGTCGCAAAGGGCGGTGGCATCGCAAACCTTATACAGCAGGGAATCCGTGCCGTGGAAATCCAGGTCAGGGGTGTAGCTAATTTGGCCAGGACCAGGGCCTGTTGCCGCCAGGCCTGCTGACGGTGCTATCAGCAGCACCAGCGTGCTGGCATCCACATCGTTCTGGGGATCCGTGTCGTTGACCAATACATCGGTGAACACAGGGGTGTCCTCCAGCGTGCTTGCCGTGTCGCGAAGCGCAGTAGGCGCCGCTTCAAAAATCCGAACCACCAACCAAGCGGTGTCGCAGCGCACAGGCGCCGGAACTCCGTTGTCGCAGACGCGGTAGGCAGCGCTATCCAAACCGGTCACGCCCAGGTCGGCACTATACGTCAGCGTGCCGGCAAACAAATCTGGAACAATCGTTCCAAAGATCGGCGACGTAACCAAAGTTATGGTAGAGGCGTCCAAGCCTCCATCCGGGTCCAACGGGTCCGTGTCATTGGCCAACACCGGAACAACCACCGATAAACCCGCCCCAACGGCTGCCGTGTCGCGGAGCGCTATTGGGGCATCGTTAACGGGCAGAATATTCAGGCTTACCCAGGCTTCGGCGCACAAAGCGGTGCTGTCGCAAATCTGATAGCGCAAGCTGTCCGGTCCGAAGTAGTGCGCGTTGGGCAAATAGCTCAGTTGCCCAAGCACCGTGTCCACCAGTAGAGAACCTTGCAGCGGTGCCGTAAGCACGACCAGCGAGGCTATAAGCAAATTGTTCTGAGGATCGCTGTCATTGCCGAGGGGCGAAACAACCAGCAGCTCATCCTCCAGGCCAGCGGCCGTGTCGGGTGCAGCGATAGGTGAGCCTGGCAAAACAGTGATGGTTACCCAGGCGGTATCGCAAAAAACAGGGCCGGGTTCGCCGGCATCGCAAACGCGATAGGCCATGCTGTCCGCACCGAAAAATGCCGGCAAGGGCGCGTAAACTAAATCCGCACCGTCAACAAAGGCTGCTCCGTTCAGCGGCGGGATTGCGATGCTCAGCGTGGCCGTATCCAGGTACCCGGTTGGGTCCAAAGGGTCCAAATCGTTGGCTAACACATCCACCCGGCTTGTCTCCGTTTGGTTCGTAGTTAAACTGTCGTCCACCAAAAGTGGTGGATCGCTGACCGGCAGCACCGTAAAATAAACCCAGGCGGAGGCACACAGTGGCGTGGTATCGCACACCTGATAGACCAGACTGTCCTGGCCAGAGAAATTGGCATCAGGCGTATAACTCAGGCGAAAGGGCGAGGTTGCTTCGGGCAACGCCGAACCGTGCAGCGGGGACACCACAATGCTCAGTGATGTGGAGTCCAGATCATTTTGCGGGTCCGAGTCATTCGCCAGAACAGCAACCAGCACGTTTCCATCTTCGGAAGTGTTCGCTGAATCCGGTAAGGCGCTGGGAACAGCCTGCAAAATTTCGATGTGCACCCAAGCAGTGTCTCGCAAACCACCTGGCGCGGGAAAAGCACTATCCGCGACGCTGTAGGCCAGGCTGTCTAAACCAAAGTAGAGCGGCGAGGGAGTGTAGTTGATTTCACCCGCCAGGGTAAGGCTGGCACTGCCATGCGAAGGAAAATCCGCGAAAGCCAGCGAAGCTGGATTGATGCCCCCCAACGGCGCGTCAAGGGTATCGCTGTCGTTGAGCAATACGGTCAACGCCAGTGACGTGCCTTGCAACAGCGAAAAAGTATCGTTCAGAATTTGTGGCGCATCATTGACGGCCTGGATGATCACCAGCACCCAAGCGGTGTCGCACAAACCGGTGGTGTCGCAAACCTGGTAGGAGAAACTGTCCACTCCTTGAAAATTGGCGAAGGGTGCATACAGCGCTGTACCGCTGGTAGTGTCGATAGAGGGCAGTGTTCCGTGAAAGGGCCCTTCCACCGATTGAAGCGAAGCGCTGTCCAGATCGCTGTCAGCATCACTGTCGTTGGCGATCAGGGCAATCAGAACGCTGTTGTCCTCCAGCGTGGTCGCCGTGTCTGCCTGCGCAACGGGAGCCGTTTGCGCGATGAGTCTGCCCGCCCCGAAGGAGCCGGACAGGACAAAAAAGAGGGCGAACATCAATACCCGGAATACCGAACCGGGTCCCGCGAGGGTTTTCATGCTGATGGGTTCGGCAAAAGGTTTGGTTTCATGATCGCTTGGTCAGATCGCTTGGTCAGATCGCGGTCAGATCGCTTGGTCAGATCGCGGTCATGAGAACCGGACTTTGTGAGCCGTTGCTGGAAATGGACAATCAAGCCGGGTGGAACGGCCTTTTGGGGAAAAAATAGGGGCGTAACTCAGGTTTTAGACCAAAGTTTTGGGTCCCGTTCAAAGATAAATTAAAAAGTGCCGCTATACGGGTTATTCCCACAGAGATTATCCAGCAGAAACGTGCCGTCTGGTATGGTAAACGCAAACGGGCGAAGGGGACCTTTGCTTCGAGCCAAAGCAGTGGGCTGGGTAGGCGTCGGGACCTGTAAAAACAAAAACCCGGTCGGTTATGCCGACCGGGTTTCATTACCGAACTAAAACCACCTTTCGACGAGTAAGAAACAGCAATCAGCCCTACCTTCCGCGCTCAATAGCAGTAAAAATGTGACCAGGTAACGACTAAGATTTGACTGAATCAGGCCGAAGATCCACCCTGCCGTGGCGCTTTGGCCAGGTTTGAACAAGTGGATCAAACCACCAGGCAAAGAATTAAATTCCGTCCGAAAGGGCAATTTTACGCGGTTGATCGGCTGCATTCCATTCAATTTTCGAATCTTGTTGCCGATGGGCTTTTTGCCCCCTCTTGGGTGTAAACAAGCAGAACTTGCGCGGAATTTTGTTCCAAATGTGACACTCCAAATTCGCGCGGATCGCTAGGTGTTGGAGGGGCGGACCGCTCCTCCCCCCACCCCCCAAGCGCCACTGGAGCTCCGGGCCAGGACTCTTCTTCCAGTGGCTTATTAGGATCGAAGCTCGGGAGCGGAGTAACCACTAACTGAACCCAGGCTTGCCTACAAAGTGCGGGCAGTGGTACACCGAGATCACACACATGGTACTAAAAAGAATCTAACCCGTTGAACGCGGGATCAGGCGAGTGGTGGTAACGTCCTGGAGCGCCCGCGATCGCTGCGGACAGCGCCCCATGAAAAGGATAACTCAACAGCGTGGTGCTGGCTGCGTTGTTGCCACTGACTGCTCCTGTCCCTACTTCGCGGAGATCGTCATCGTTTGAAAGCGGTTCCACCAAAACAGAGGCGCCCGCGTCGACATGCACTTCATCACGTAGTACGTTGGGCGCATCGTTGCCCGGCAGAACCGTTAAAAATAAGGTGGCCACATCTCATTCGCCGTCATCGTCGCAGATTTGGTATTCCACGGAATCCGAGCCATTACAGTCCAACGCAGGGATTTAGATCACCGTGCCGTTTAGGTCGTCAACCAGCGCCAAGCCGTGCGCGGGACTCCCCGCCAACGCAATGGTGGTGGGAATGACCGTACCATCCGGATCGGTGTCGTTAATGACGACAAAAAACGAAATGGGTTGATCCTCATTCGTTGTGGCGTAGTCGTCCTGCGGGGTGGGGGAATAGCGACCGTGGGGGGAAATGGCGACCGTGGGG
>CAYSDI010000075.1:0-17642 GCA_964429745.1 uncultured Chitinophagales bacterium
TTTGTAATTACGCAGTCATGTCCAAGAAAGTAGTGGTCATTGGATCGGGGTTTGCCGGAATCAGCGCGGCGGCATACCTGGCAAAAGCCGGGTGTGAGGTACAAGTATTGGAAAAGAATGAAGGCCCCGGGGGAAGGGCTTCGGTGTATACTGAGGCCGGTTTCACCTTTGACATGGGCCCCAGTTGGTACTGGATGCCGGACGTTTTCGAGCGCTGGTTTGCCGATTTCGGCCACACGCCTGCCGATTTCTACCATTTGGAGCGTATGGACCCCAGCTACCGGGTCTGGTGGGGCCGGCAGGACTACACTGACGTTCCCGCACAGCGCAAAGAACTTTTCGAACTTTTCGAAAGTTTTGAACCGGGCTGCAGCGCTAACCTGGACCGCTTTCTCAAGGAAGCAGCGCACAAATACCAGGCTGGCATTCACGATTTGGTGTACCGCCCATCGCGCTCGGTTACTGAGTACTTTGACCTGAAGCTGCTTACGGGCCTATTCAAACTGGACCTGTTCAAGAGCTACCGAAAGCACGTGGACAGTTTGTTCCAAAGCCCCCGGGTCAAGCAGATCCTTGAGTTTCCCGTGTACTTTCTCGGCGGCATTCCGCAGAACACCCCGGCGCTCTACAGCCTGATGAGTTACGCGGATCTGGCGCTTGGTACCTGGTACCCTATGGGCGGCATGCACGAAATCATCAAAGGCATGGTGCGCGTGGCTGAAGAACAGGGCGTTACCTTCCACTACCACCAGGAAGTGCAGCAGGTTGCTGTTTCCGGGCGAAAAGTGACCGGGCTTCACACAACGGACGGCAAACTCCATGCGGCAGACGCGGTCATTGCCGGGGCGGATTACCACCATGTGGAGCAACAGCTTCTGCAGCCCCAGTATCGGCGTTACTCACCCGAATACTGGGACAAGCGGGTCATGGCCCCTTCTTCGCTGATTTTTTACCTCGGGCTCAACAAGCGGGTCAAAAACCTGCTGCACCACAATCTTTTCTTCGATCAGCCCTTCAGCGAATTTGCCCGCGAAATATACGATCAACCGCAGTGGCCCAGCGAGCCGCTTTTTTACGTGAACGTCACCTCGCGAACCGACCCCACTACCGCCCCGGAAGGTTGCGAAAACTTATATATTCTCATTCCGGTCGCTCCGGCGCTAAAAGACACTGATGAAGCCCGCGAAGCACAGTTCCAAAAAGTCATGGACCGGATTGAAGCACTGGCTGGAGAGCCCATCCGCGATCATGTCATCTACAAGCGCAGCTTTGCGCACCGCGACTTTGAAAGCCGCTACCACGCCTTCAAAGGCAATGCCTACGGCTTGGCCAACACCCTGATGCAGACGGCTATTTTCAAGCCTTCGCTTAAGAATCCAAAGCTGGACAACCTCTTTTACGCAGGGCAATTGACCGTACCTGGGCCGGGGGTTCCGCCTTCGCTGATTTCGGGCAAAGTGGTGGCTGGAGAGGCGCTCAAAGACTTGCGCTGGGGGTAAGTAGCAACTTTGGGCCGGGTCCGGCCTTTTTAGCCCCGCGCCGAAGTCGCCAAGGGCCGCCAAACCCTTTCCCCCGAAAGGGTTACTTTTGATTGCCCTACCGACCGCTTTTCCCTCTCCCGGTCTGAACCTTTTTTAACACCTTTTGTTCCATGACCTTATGTCGAGCGAAGTGAATTCCGGAAAAGCGCTTTTTCGCAACGCGTCCTTCGCGTGCAGTAAGGTCATTACACAGCACTACAGCTCTTCGTTCAGTCTGGGTATTCGATCCCTTCACTCCCGTTTCCGGGATCCTATTTATGGAATTTACGGCTATGTAAGGTTGGCCGATGAAATCGTGGACACCTTTCACGGTCACAACCAGGCGTTGCTCCTGCAACGTTTGCGCGAAGACACTTGGACGGCGTTGGCCGATGGCTTGAGTACCAATCCACTGCTGCACGCTTTTGTTCAGGTGGTAAACCGCTACGGCATTGAACGGTCGCTCATTGAGGCGTTCCTGGACTCCATGGAAAAAGACCTGCACCAGGATCGGTATGAGCGCAGCGGCTACGAAGAATACATTTACGGGTCTGCTGAAGTAGTCGGTTTAATGTGCCTGCGCGTCTTCTGCGACGGCGATGACCCTGGTTACCAACAATTGCGCGCTCCGGCCCGCAGTTTGGGAGCAGCCTTTCAAAAAGTGAATTTCCTTCGCGACATGCAGGCTGATTTTGAGCACCTGGGTCGCGTGTATTTTCCCGGAGTCGACTTCGGGCGCTTTAGCGACGCCGAGAAAGCCCGGATTGAAAAAGAAATAGAACAGGATTTCGCGGAAGCTTATCGCGGCATTGTTCAACTGCCCGATGGAGCGCGCTTTGGGGTGTACCTGGCATACATGTACTACCGGAAGTTGTTCGCCAAAATCCGCACCGTGCCCGCTAATCGCATTCGCGAGGAGCGCATTCGGGTGTCTAATCCCCGCAAAGCCCTGCTGTTGGCGCGTTCCTACGTGACCAACGCTGTCGGCCTGCTGTAATCCAGGTCAGGGATCCCAACGGCACCTGCTCAGCCAGAAATAGCTGGCACCAACCAAACCCAGTGAACGCCCTTTACCTCATCCTGGATCTGGCCGTTATCGCCTTTCCGCTTGCCCTGAGTTTTGACCGCAAAGTGGCTTTTTACCGGCAATGGCGTTTCGCTTGGCCGGCCATTGGCATCAACGCGTCCCTGTTTTTGGCCCAGGATGCCCTGTTCACTGCTCACGGCGTTTGGGGCTTCAACGATCGCTACCTGATGGGCCCACGCCTGGCAGGTCTGCCGATAGAAGAAATTTTGTTTTTCATCGCCATACCCTACGCTTGTTTGTTCTTGTATGAAACGCTGAAAGTGTATGTGCCTAACATTCCTACGGGCGAAGGGCTTTGGTGGCTCTGTGCCGCTTTAAGCGCAACTTTTGCTGCTGTCGCTTTCATCTACATGGACCGCTGGTACACCTTTAGTGCGTTTGGTTTTGCCGCTGTGTTGCTCGCCGTTGTTCGCGCGCTGCGCGTTTCGTGGTTCGGTTTTTTCGGGTTGTTTTTTCTGGTGCAATTGATCCCGTTTTTTCTGGTCAACAGCGCGCTGACGGGTAGCTTTACCCCGGAACCGGTGGTATGGTACAGTGATGCCCATAACTTGGGCATTCGCATGGGCACCATCCCGTTTGAAGATGCTTTTTACAGCCTGACCATGCTTTTATTGCCTATTACTTTGTTTGAATGGATGCGGGCCCGCGCCGCCAAACCAGTTCTTGCGCCATGATGGTTATTACGGCAATCACCGCCTTTTTAATCGGCCTTTTCGGCATGGAAGGGGTGGCTTGGCTCACCCACAAATACATCATGCATGGCCCGCTTTGGGTCCTGCACCGCGACCACCACCAGCCCCATGATCACCCGCTGGAGCGCAACGACCTTTTCGCCTTCTTTTTTGCCAGCCCTGCCGTGCTGCTGATGGTGTTCGGCGGCGGGCCGTCAACTTTTTGGTTCTGGTTGGGCGCGGGCATCACGGGGTATGGCATTGCCTACATGGTCTTTCACGATGTGATCGTGCACCGCAGAATCAAGATGAATTTCAAGCCGGCCAGCCGCTATATGAAGCGCATTATCCGGGCGCACAAGGTGCACCACAAGTCATTGAGCAAAAACGACGCCGAAGCATTCGGATTTTTGTTTGCACTTGCCCGGTATGACGCGCGGGATTATGTGCCAAAAAACAGGAAGAAAGCTGGTGCGCGCGATGCGTCTGCGTCGGCCTGACCTCGCCCTGTTGCCATGAAAAACCATGGCCCTTCGACCTACAGTAGCCTAACCAGATTGCGCCTGAAAAAGTAGGCGGAAACGCCCATCATCAGCGCCGCTAAGCCCAAGAGCACACCCGCATTGTCCAGCACGGCCGTGATGGGCAGGTTGCGCCAGTAGATGTCGTAAAAACCCTGAATGGACCAATAATTGACGGTGCCCACCGCCAGTTTTTGAAAGAGTACGGGCATGAACACGACGGGCATCATGCTGCCGCCAATGGCAGACATGGTCAGAATCAAAATGGTCGAAAAGCCATCAAGCTGCTTGCGAGAGCGCGAAACGGAAGCCAACATCATGCCCAGACTGGCGCAGACCGCAGCCGTTGCGACAATCATCAGCACCAGCGCCGGCAGATTGCGGCTCAGGTCAAGGCCAAAGGCCAGCGCGGCAAAAACAAACATCAGCAGGAGCTGCGCTACGGAAAGAATCAACGTAGAAGCAAATTTTCCTCCCAAAATGGAAATCGGAGAAATGGGCGCGTACAAGAGTTTCTTCAGCGTACCGGCCTCTCGTTCCATCAACAATCCTGACCCCATACCGGCTACGCTAAACAACAACAGCATGACCGCTGTTCCCGCCACAGCCTGAATGAGCGAAAAGTCGTTGTCGCGCTCGCCGACCACCTCCTGCACAGTAAAGGGAGGCGCTGATTGGGCATCCGAAGCCCTGCCGTTCATCTGCGCCATAAGCCCTTCCACCGTTGCCTCGTCCATGCCAAAGGTTTCCATCATTTGCTTTTTGGCGCGTGCTTTTGCCTGGCTCTCGCCGGCGAAATTGCCCACTGCCGCGTAGAGCAACTGCGAAAGAATGCCAAATTCCATGGGCCGGCCGCTGTCATAGATGACTTCTAACGGCAGGCTGCTACCCCGGGCCAGTGAATCGCCAAAGCCCGGATGGATGATGAGGGCGGCGACGCGTTTGCCTTCGGCAACGGCGTTGCGGCTCCCGGCTTCGCTGGTGGCCCGGTCTAACCGCAGCCCTTTTAGCGAGTCTAATTCCCCCACAAAACGCTGGCTCGCTTCTGTGGAGTCCATGTCGCTCAGCATTAGGGCTACCACAGGATTGTTGCCGTCATCGGGTGATCCTCCAAAGGCGAAGTAAAAGATAGTGATCATCGCCACCGGCAACAGAAAGGTCAGGGCGATGGCTCGCTTATCTGTGAGAAAGAGCAGAAGATCCTTTCGGGCCAAGTGCAGAATAGTGCGAACCATAGTGTTTTCGGGCTTTAGTCGCGCAAGGCTCGGCCAGTGAGTTCCAGAAAGACCGCTTCCAGGTCGGCCTCCGTAACCTCCAAATGCTGGATATCTACGTGCAATTCACCGCAGTGGCGCACCAATTCCGCGATGTCCCGGTGCACCAACGTTGGGCTCAGCCAGACCTGCTCTTCGCCAATGGCAATTCTATCTCCGTACAAGTGTTGCAATTGCACGCCAACCTCCGGGGTCAGGCCGCGGGTTTCCAAATGAATTCGGGATTGGTTGGGCAGGCGATCGCGGAGCTGGCGCAACGAGCCCTCCGCTACCAGCAGGCCCAGGTCCATAATGCCGATCCGGTCGCAGAGCTTTTCGGCCTCCTCCATATAATGTGTGGTGTACAGAATGGTCATGCCCTCGCGGTGCAATTCGTCTATGAGCTCGTAGATGTGAATCCGACTCTGTGGATCAATGCCCACGGTGGGTTCGTCCATAAAAAGGATCACCGGTCGATGCAAGATGGCGGCTGCGATGTTGATGCGGCGTTTCATGCCGCCTGAAAAGGTATGGAGCGGCTGGTCTGCCCGGTCTTTGAGTCCAATTCGCTCCAGGGCGGCGTCAGCCCTTCGCCTGATTTCAGCGGGGGAAATGTTGTAGAGCCCGGCCCAAAAGTGTAGGTTTTGCCGGGCAGTCAGTTCATCGTACAGGGCAATTTCCTGCGGAATAACTCCGATGGAGGCTTTAACCAGCAGGGGATCCTTGACCGGATTGTAGCCGTTGATGCTCACCTGGCCGGAGTCGGGAAGCAACAAACCGCTCAGCAAATTGATGGTGGTGGTTTTTCCCGCCCCATTGGGACCGAGTAAGGCATAGCATTCACCGCGCTCAATACACAGCGAAATTCCGTTCACTGCCTGGATGGGTCCGTAGGCTTTGGTCAGGTGGGATACTTGCAGCACCGGCCAAAGATAGAAAGTTCGCCGCCAGGCCTACCAAAAGCAATTATCTTCGTCGGGACCATGGAAAATCCTTACAGTTCGCTGGATTGGGACAGCCGATTTTTTGGTTATCCTGTGGGTAAAATTTTGCCGGTACGCATGCAAGCTGTGGACCTTGGGCGCACGTTAGAACAGGCTCGCAACGAAGGCTACCGTTTGCTTTATTGGGCAGCCAGGCCGGAATCAGAAAATGCAGAGGCTGCCGCCAGCGTTGGCGGTGCACTGATGGATCGCAAGCGCATTTACGTGCATAATCTTGAGGAAATCGACCCTGCTGACCTGATCGTCAATTGGTTTATTGAGAGTTACCGAAAGCCAATGCCAGACACCGACATGGAAGCGCTGGCGTTGGCGGCTGGAGAACATTCCCGTTTTCGCCGCGACACGCGTTTTGGCGAACAAGCGTTTAAACGGCTTTACCTGACTTGGATTCGCAATTCAGTGAATCGGTCTTTTGCTGAGGAGGTTTTGTTTATAGAAGATTTTGGAAAAAAGCGGGCGTTGCTTACCATAGGACTTCATAGGGGACGCCCGGATATTGGGTTGCTGGCCACCGAAGCGGCTTACCGGGGCCGGGGAATGGCCGGTGATTTAGTGCGGGCCTCGCTGGTTTGGGCCATCAATCGGGATTACCGCGAAGCACAAGTAACCACGCAAGCTGAAAATGAGGGTGCCTGTGCGTTCTACGAAGCCATGGGCTACAAACTGGAGCGCGAAGATTGGATTTATCACTTTTGGTGTTGACCAGCGCAGCGTATGAAAGAGCTTTTAACGCCAGACGAGCTGCCTGTAATTTCCCGCAATGCGCTTTCGCTTCGCAATGGCAGTGACCGGCCCGAAATATGGGTAGCCTACCGGGGAATTGTTTACGATGCCAGTGGCAGCCGCCTGTGGCGCGGCGGGCTTCACTATGGCTTGCATTGGGCGGGTCAGGATTTGACCGAGGAGCTGCTTGAAGCCCCTCATACTGAATTAGTGTTTTCCCGTCTCCCGGTTGTTGGGCGTTTGTTGCCCTCCGAATAGAGACATTCACTTGGTGGTATTCAGCTAAAGGAACTGTAAGTCCGCACTTGAAATAAATATTTAGTTACATAAATTGACGCCGAAAATCCCGCTTATCATGGACTTCTGGCCCCCATACTTTCGTATTAATGGAAATAATTTTTCATCACATGGTTATTGTTTAGAAAACTTATTTAGGTTTAGCATACCTTGTTTTTTGTAAATCGGCACTCAAATGAAGATTATTATTGAAACTATCAGAATTGGATTGGTGGACCAACATCGATTGGAACAAGACGGAATGAAGGCTCTTTTGGGTCGAGAACCCCAGATTGAAATTGCCTTTACGGCCAGCAATGAATCCCAGTGCCTCGAGCGTATGATTCATTATGGTGCTGACTTGCTTTTAATTGATTTTGACCTAACGCTTGAAGCGGGCCTGCAGATGGTGTCCGAAATTCGAAAAAAGTATCCACGACTTCCTTTGCTGATTCTTTCTGGAATTAATCCGCCCAGCCTCATACCAATGCTCATGAAAATTGGTGTAAACGGTTACTTGCTCAAAGACTGTGATTCAGAAACTTTGCTCTACGCAATCCAGCAAGTGCACAGTGGCGGACTGTACTATAAAGACCGGGAAATGCCCCTTCATGTTTCGCAGAATAGTCCCGACCTTTCAACAGAAAAGCGTACAGCACGACCCGCAACTCTGACCAGTCGGGAGCATGATGTCCTCAAGTTGATTTTGGATGAATACACCACCCAGGAAATTGCAGATTTCCTTCAGCTTTCCCCGCATACCGTAGAAACCCACCGCAAGAATCTGCTGGTGAAAACAGGTTCACGGAATACAGCGGGGCTGGTGCGATACGCCATTCAAAATAAGCTTTCGGATTACCCAATTCAAGGCCGCGGATAGTTGTTTCGGCTTAGCCTGGCGTGCTGCCAATCCGGGTTGCATTTTTCTCAAGGCAACCAGCATGAGCCAGCCGTTGCTCGCATTGCTGGGGCTTCGTGCTGGCAACTTCCATCCGGGGTAAACATCCAGGCATACCATCCGGCAGGAAGCGACTCCAAGCGTATAATTTGTTGTGGTGAGATCTGCTGATTAATTGTGATGGCCCCATTTGCATTAATCAGTTGCAAGACGCCAGAGGAAGTACCATGGTCCAGCCAGCATTCCCGGTAAGGCGAGCAAAGCAGTGTGATGGAGGCTTGTTTGTTCTTTGCAGCGTGTTGGCTTGAGGCCAAACGCAACAGACTATATGTTATGGTATCCGAGGGAGCCGACACCTGGTTGCCACAGCGAGCCTGTGCAAAGCCTTGGTACGTAAGTCCAGGCGTTAGCCCGGAGAACAACTGCGTGGTGTCCGAACCCGTTCGCTGAGCCAGACTGCCGTCATTCCCCCTAATTCGGGCGCGGTAACCGTCTGCGCCGGGTATGGCTCGCCAGATGAATCTGAGTTTGTTGCTGCCTGCTGGGACAGCTCGCAGCCCGGCGGGTTTTTCGCAGCAATTGATCGGAATCCAGGGTCCCAGATCGGCAGTGTAGAGCCGGGGCGGCAAAAAGGTGGTAAGGGCTTCGTCGCTTATGGCAACGCGCTGGTTGTCGGTAAAGACCACGCCTTCTTTCAGCGTAGTACCGCCGCTAAATTGGATACTCACGGCTGCGCCGCTTAAGAGCGGCCGGCCGTTGCGGCAAGGAAATAACCACAGTTTGTTGTAGCTGAGCAGCACCAATTTCTGGCGGTCGGGGCTGATGTCGGCAGCGGTGATCCAGTCAGTTAGTGCCGGTCCTGGGCCGGCATAGAAAGAGTCCAGCAGTTGCGCGGCGTAAGTGCCGGGCGCGTCCGGTACGCGGTACATGCGGGTGTAACCGCTAAATGGTTCGCTGCGGTTTTTGGTAAAGAGAAACAGGTTCCCGTTCAAGTGCACCATGGCCTCCAGGTCGCACTGCAGTTGGGCAGGGGGTGGGGGAAAGGCCGACTGCTCGGGATAGTGAAACTGAATGGTCACTGCCGCCACGGTGTCTGAAAGCGAAGCGTCCGGATCGGGTACTTTGTAAATGGTTAAATCCGTGCGGGAATTGCTGTTGTTGCCGAAATCACCGATGTAAAGGTTGCCAGCCGCATCGCGCGTCAAATCCTCCCAATCCATATTTGTGGCCCCCGACACATGAACTGTGCGCTCCAGCATGCCGCTGGCGTTTATCCGGTAAAGTTTAGGCTGCCCCCCTGAATCGTTGTGGGTCCAATAGCCATCAGTTCCCGAGGTTTCCAAGCCGGAAGTTTCCGACAATACCGGCGAAAGGGTGCCTGCCTCACTGAGCGACAGGGTTTGGGAACTGGCCTGCCCTATTCCAAGGATCAGCACCAGCAGAATACGGCCAAAAACGTTCAACAAGGAGCCTCTTTTCCTCAAGATAAGGAAAGCCACGAGGCTGCCCAAGGCTTTTATCGCAAATCCAAGAGTATGGCTAGGGGTTGGGGCTGTACTTACCCCACCAACTCGATGTCCACCTGGACCAGGTCAATGAACGAGTGCATACGGTCGTCAATTTGGGCCTGGGTCAGATCAAACAAGCGCTCCGGACCGAACTTCTCTACGCAGAACGAAGCCATTCCCGATCCGAAAATGATTCCGCGCTTCATGCTGGAAAAACTAATATCGCCGGAACGGGCCAAATGGCCGAGGAATCCACCGGCAAAGCTGTCGCCGGCACCCGTGGGGTCAAAGACCTCCTCTAAAGGCAGGGCAGGGGCAAAGAACACAAAGTCGCCGTGGAAGATGAGGGCGCCGTGTTCGCCTTTTTTAATGATCAGGTACTTGGGTCCGCGCTTCAGGATGGCCTTGGCTGCTTTGACCACCGAATATTCCCCCGACAATTGCCGGGCTTCTTCATCGTTGATGGTCAGCACATCCGCCATGCTGATGGCGCGATCCAGCGGTTTGCGCGCCACGTCCATCCAAAAATTCATGGTGTCCATGACGATCAGCTTCGGCCGCTTGTTCATCTGCTCAATGACCTGAATCTGCAAATTCGGATCAATGTTGCCGAGCATGAGGTACTCCGCTTTCCGGTAGTTGGCCGGCAAAACCGGGTTGAAATCCGCCAGCACATTCAGGTCGGTGACCAGCGTGTCGCGGCTGTTCATGTCCATGTGGTACTTGCCGGACCAGAAAAACGATTTCTGGCCTGCCTTGACCTCCATGCCCGCCGTGTCAATGCCGCGAAGGTGAAAAATGGCAATCATTTCCTGCGGAAAATCATCGCCCACCACCGATACAATCCCAATTTCTTTGCTGAAATAGCTGGCTGCCAGGCTGATGTAGGTAGCTGAACCACCCACCACGCGGTCAGTTTTGCCAAAAGGCGTTTCAATGGCATCAAAGGCAACAGTACCGACAACAACAGTCTTCATTTACACTCGGGGTTTGCGGGTCTTTAAAAGGTTTGGGCCTCCGGCCCGTTTTGACGGCGCAAAGGTACGGCAAATGGGTACTAAGCCCTGTGGCTGTTCAAGGCACTTTGGCCCTTCCCCGGCAATTTTCCGCCTCCCCATTGCACAAAAACCGATGCTGGTGTACATTTGCTGTCCCTTGTGAAAGCAAGGGGTTCGTATTCCTCAGTAGCTCAGCTGGTTAGAGCGTCGGACTGTTAATCCGTAGGTCGTAGGTTCGAGTCCTACCTGGGGAGCAAAAAAACCCGGCCATTGAGCCGGGTTTTTTTATGGGACGAAGGTTCCTTATTCGCTCTTTAAGAACGGCACACTCGTGGTGTGTTCGCCGATGCGAAGGGTGTACCAGCCGGTGGGCAGGTTTTGGACCCCAATGGGTCCGTTGATCATGCCGCGCTCAACGCTGCGTCCGAGAATATCAATAATTTCAAAGGGTTCGTTTGCGGGTGCAGAGGCAACCTGCAGCCAGTCTGTAGCAGGGTTGGGGAAAACTTGCAGGGCCGATGCAGCTGCCTGGCGGAGTGTTGGTGCGGTAAAGTTTGCCGTTGCCGACCAGCCAGTGATCGAAATTGGACTGAGGCTGCAGGCGCACTGAACTTGCCAGTCATACGTCGCGCCGTCCGTCAGAACGGCATTGGGGATGATGTAGCTCGTAGGCTCGATTCCGAATACTGGTGATGTGGTTGCCCAGGCGATCGCGCCGGACAGCCTGCCCCGGATACGACATGCGATGGAACCGCTAACAGGTAACCAGGCTAGGGCAACGCTTCCGTTGGGATTCGCGTTGCTGGTCAGGCCAGACGGGGCCTGGCTGCACGGAGTAGTGGTGCATGGGTCTACGGTGATGGTCCAGGTGGAGATTTCCAGGTTGCCTCCAGCCGTGTAATCGACATTGACCGTATAAGTACCTGCGGGAACGGTCGCCACGGGCACGTTGTAGTTGACCGGGGTAATGGCAGGCAAACCAATGCCGGCGGAAGTGTAGACCACGGTCACGTTGATGGTACTGCCTACCACCAATGCGGTTGCCGTGGTCAAGCTGTAATTAGTGGCGGGTTTGTTGCCGTCAATGACCAAATTGAACGGCCCACACGCCGTTGCCGGGTTTGGTGAGGTAGAAACAGCGGTTGTCCAAAACTGGGCGTTCAGGCTGGCAGCAGCCAAAAACAGGACTAGAAAGGGTAAGGTGGTTCTCATAATTAAGGTGATTTATAGATATTAAATAAGTTTATTTTTATCGTTCAAAACGTTCACTTGTTTTTAAATCTAAGAAAATTGATGGATAGCGCTGAGAAAATCGGTGGATAGCGCTGAGAAAATTGATGGATAGCGCTGAGAAAATTGATGGATAGCGCTGAGAAAATTGGTGGATAGCGCTGAGAAAATTGATGGATAGCGCTGAGAAAATTGATGGATAGCTGTCCGGTAGGGTTGTGATTCCGATTTATTCATCGTAATATTGCAATATACCGTTTGGGTGATACAGGGTCACCGAACTGACGCCGTCTTTCCTTAATCATTAAACACCATTTTGCGATGAAACTGTCTGCCGTTAAAGATCACCTGGAGGCTATGTTGGATTTGCCCTTTGTTTTAGACAACGGTGACCGCGTGCCTGACCATTTTCACGTGACGGAAGTAGGCTTGATTACCCGGCACTTTATCGACTGCGGTGGAACAGCCCGCAAGGAGCGCCAAGTCAACTTCCAACTTTGGGTGGCCCAGGATGAAGATCACCGGCTGAAGCCCCAAAAACTTTTGCGGATCATCGAACTTTCTGAACAAACCTTAGGTCCGCTGGAGGATTTAGAAGTAGAGGTTGAGTATCAGGCAGAAACCATTGGGCGATACCAATTGGAATTTGAGGGCAACGCATTCCGATTAGTAGCCAAGCGAACGGACTGTCTGGCTAAAGACCAATGCGGCATTCCCGCAGATAAAATGCCTGCAACAGCGCGACAGGCCAGTCACAAGTCCAAAGTGAGCCTTGCTGCCCTTTCATCCGATTCCGGTTGTTGCCAGCCTGGGGGGGGGTGTTGTTAGTGCCCAAACCATAACTTATAATATTATCTTGATAACAACAAAAGTTATGGTGTTAACCATCCTCGCATTAAGGCCAAAAAGATAGCCTGCTGATCAACAAAGGGGTTGTGCGAACAATGGTCCAGATAGGTCAGATTTGCCTCGCCTAAATACTGTTCTAAGCGCCGAACCTGCGCCCGGGAATACAGGCCGTCTTCTTTGCCGTAAATGCCGTAAACGGGCAGACCTGCCGCCATGCATTTGCCCAGCAGCGGCCACAGATTCATCGTGGTGTATGCTTCGTTTTTCCAGAATCCCTGCGGTCCTGCATAGTCCATTGACCGGGCAAGGGGGAAAAGCACACTATCTTCGGCAAAATATTCGTATATTTTTTGTGTTTCTTCCGTCGGCTCGGCTGGCGAATACAATCCGGCTTGCATGGCGTGCAAAAAGCAGTAGGAGCTGTAACCCAGCGATGCCGTGTCCATGTTTTCCAACTGGCGGATGTAACCCAAGTTGACACTGTCGGCGCGCGTTTCGTAACGGGTCCGCACATTTTTCAGAATGGTTCGAAAGGTCTCCTGTAACGCGAGCGGCGCCCCGACTAAGACCAAAGCGCTGACCTTTTCCGGGTGACGCTCCGCAAAGAGCAAGCCAACTACTCCGCCAAAACTGTGTCCCAACAGCGCAGCCTGGGCAATGTTGTGTTGGTCCAGAAGGAGATTCAGGTCAGACAGGGTTTCTTCAAAAGTGTAGGCTGCTTCTACGTCGGATCGTCCTTCGCCACGCCGGTCGTACACCAGTACAAAGAATCCCTGATCGGCAAGTAACTGCGCGGTTGTTGCTTCAAAGACGGAGCAATTGTAGCCGGGGCCGCCGTGCAGGTAAATCACGGCGGGGTTTGCAGGGCTGCCGAAACTTCGCTGGTACAGCGAGGGCGAGGTTGCTGCCTGATGTTCTGATTGGCCATCAAGAGCCGAAGGCCCTCCAGCATGTTGCGCATGGATTGGCTGGCTCGCCCAGGCAACAAGCATGAACAGAGGCATAAAGGAAATTTTTGTGCCTCTGCCCAGGGAAAGGGTCCAGTTCAAGATTAGCGATTTAGAAAGGCTGAATACATCCACACCAGTTTTTCTTGGGCTCGAATGTAATCACTCATCAGGGCATTAGTGCCTTCATCGCCAGCCTCAGCGCTGAGCTGCAAGGTCTCGCGTTGCAGGGAGATGATGTGCGCAAGGGAATGAAGGATGTTTTCAACTGCCTGCATTCCGTCTGAAACTTCAGTACTTTCTGAAATTTTTGAAACTAATTGGTAGGCGGAAAAGCGATGCTGCGGGGCATGGCCCAAGGTCAGGATTCGCTCAGCTACCTCATCAATTTTGAGAAACAGGTCATTGTACAACTCTTCGAACTTTAGATGAAGCTCAAAGAATTTTTCTCCTTTAATGTTCCAGTGGTACCCGCGGGTATTCTGGTAGAAGATCGAATAATTGGCGAGCAGTTCGCTGAGTTTGGCGGCCAACTGAGCGCTAAGGGTGCGATCCAAGCCAATGGCGTTAAGCGTTTTCATAGGTATATTTAATGCAATATGAGAAGCACGATTGCCCCTTCTTTTTCATGCACGTACTAAAAACAAGATGCAAGCCAGTAAAGTTCAGGGTCCGGGTTGTACCTTCCTTCATCCAAATGCCTGACTTATCATCTAAGCTTGATGTACACCGCTGGATTTGGCGGAGGAACCTGGTCTTAACAAATACCCAAACCCATGAAACTGCTCATCCTGGTAGCCTGCTTAATGCCGGTTTGGCCATTGTTGGCGCAAACCCCGCCGTTGTTCCTGTACACACTCCAGTCTCCTGATGAGGAAAGCGACGGCCAAATGGGCGAAGCTGTCGGGGCCATCGGAGGCGATGTTAACGGCGACGGGGTTCCGGATTTGATCGCCGGGGCTCGTGCAGAAGATCCGGAGCTGGCTTTCATCAACAGCGGTCAAGCCCATGTTTTCAGCGGAGCTGATGGCAGCGTTATCCGAACCCTCGCTTCTCCGAACCCGGAGTATTGGGGCTTTTTTGGCAGCTCTGTTGATGGCATAGGTGGCGACGTGAATGGCGATGGGGTTTTCGACCTACTTGTTGGGGCGCCCTATGAGGACCCGGGCAGCAGCCCAATTGATGCAGGTCGCGCTTATGTGTTCAGCGGAACTGATGGATCGCTTTTGCATACCGTTCAGGCTCCCTTAGAAGAAGCTGGCAGCCAGTTTGGCACCGTAGTGGCCGGTATGCGAGGTGATGTAAATGCCGATGGTATCACCGATTTTCTGGTCAGTCAGCCCTACGCATCGCCGGCGGGATCGCCGTATGCAGCAGGAAGGGTGCATGTTTATAGTGGTGCCACAGGTGCCTGGCTTTACAGCGTGGCTTCTCCCATTGAAGAATCAGTAAGCGCATTTGGCTGGACGGCCAGCCCTGCCGGCGATGCCGACATGGACGGCGTTCCAGACCTCATTGTTGGCGCGTACCTGGAAGATCCCGGCACTGCGCCCAGCAACACAGGAAGGGCTCACCTATACAGTGGCGCCACGGGTGCGCTGATTGCTACGTTGGTAAGCCCCAATGAAGAGAAAGACGGCTACTTCGGCCGCTCGGTTTCCGCAGCGGGAGGCGACTTGAACGGCGATGGCAGCGACGATGTCCTGGTGGGGGCTTTCTGGGAAAATTTGCCCGGAGATCTCAACCAGGCGGGACGGGCCTATGCCTTCAACGGAGCCGACGGGGCGCCCCTGCTCACGCTGGAATCGCCAAATTCCTATGTGGCGGGCTGGTTCGGCAGTGCTGTTGCGGGCCCCGGAACAGACGCCAACGGTGACGGCATTGTAGACCTGCTCGTCGGCGCGCCCAAAGAGGGCGAAGATGCTGGCCTGAACATTGAGAGCGGTCGAGCGCATTTGTACAGCGGCGCCGATGGCAGCTTGCTGCAAACTCTGGTTTCGCCCTACCTGGAACCCGATGGTTGGTTTGGGTCTTCGCTGTCTTCGGCCGGCGGCGACCTGGACGGCGACGGAATTATTGATGTTTTGATTGGCGCAGAGCGCTCGGACATCGGATTTTACACCAATGCCGGGGCGGCCTTCTTGTTTAGCGGCCGGGGATTTGTTTGCGATTTTTCGCAAGCGCCTACAGAGCAGCAGCACACCCTGTTGCTCAACCGCGCCGTGTTGAGCTGGTTGCCGCAGGCTGGTGCCGTGCGCTGCCAACTAAATGCCAAACGACTTCCTTCTGGTCCGACACCAACCGTAAACATCGCTATGGCGCCTTACAGCTTCTTTAGTGTTCCCTATGCCGTGGCGGGAGCGGGCACATCCTGGACCTGGCGCGTGCGCTGCGCATGCAACGTGTCGCCGCTGGAGGTAACGCCCTTTTCGAACTACGTGGATACCTTTCACGTGCCAGTTGCGCGTCAAACGCAATTGGACTTAACGGCGGTGCTGTTGTCCGTATCACCGAATCCGGTGCAAGAAGAACTGACGGTGATTGGCGCGGAACAAGGCCAGCCTTACCAGATCGTGGACCTTGCCGGCCGGGTGGTTCAACGCGGAACGCTGAGCACGAATGTTTCCGTCGAGGAGCTTGAAACCGGTTGGTACACGCTCATTACGGGCGAGCAGTCCACGGCGTTCATCAAAACGGAATAAAGGGTACTCCTAAAGCAGCTTTAGGCCCGCGCTCATTCGCCTACTTTGGCTACCCGCAACGGTCGTTCGCACACCCAGATGCGCTTAATGACGCGCAGTTGTTTCTGGGGAATTTCGTCTGGTAAATCGAGCAACGTATACTCGTTGTGAATCTCGATATGCCCGATATAGCGCGCTGGGATACCACCCTCGTTGGCTAAAGCCCCGACGATGTTGCCGGCCTGGACCCCGTGCTCGCTGCCTACATCCACGCGGTAGCGCGACATTTTGGGCTCCCCTTTGGCGCTTGCTTTGGGGGCATAGGGTTCAAAACTCGGGATGTCTTTGGGCTTTGCTTTGCGCACGGGGGCGCTTTCGTCACCCGCGGGGCGGGCTTCGCGTTCGTTGCTGTCGTCGCGGTCACCGCGGATGGGTTTGCGTTCGCGTTCCTCGCGCGGTGGGCGCTTGTCGCGGTCACTGCGCAGCTCGCGGGGCTCTCTTGTTTCCCGTGGTTCGGGCATCCGTTTTTCGCGTACCGGGCGCTCCTCTCTTGCAGGGCGCTCGCTGCGCTCTTTCGTGCCGCTGCGGTCTCTTGATTCGCTGCGCTCTCTTGATTCGCTGCGCTCGGGCGCTCGCCGGTCTCTTGCGGAGGGACGCTCGTCCCTTCCCCCGCGATCGGCGGATGGGCGGGCGCTGCGCTCCTGCTGCACGTAATCTTCGGACTGGTGGTCGGCGGCGGTGTCTTCCCCCATGGCCATGCGGGCCAGCGCGGCGGCCACATCAATGGCGTCCAGCCCGCTTTCGGTAATCAGGTTGATGACGAGTTTCTGGTGCCAGTCAAGCGATCCGGCTGCGAGGGTATCGGAAATGCGCTGGCGGAAATCTTGCACGCGCTTTTCGCGAAGGGCGGCGGGACTGGGCAGCTTGTACAGGTCCATCGGCTGGCGGACAGCCCGCTCGATGCTGTGCAACATGTGCTCTTCGCGCGGTTTGACCATTAAAATGGCCTCGCCGCTGCGCCCGGCACGCCCGGTGCGTCCGATGCGGTGAACATAGGCTTCCACATCGTAAGGCATGTCGAAATTGATGACGTGGCTGATGCGCTCAACGTCCAGGCCCCGGGCGGCAACGTCTGTGGCGACGACTACGTCGATGCGGCCATCTTTGAGCTGCTCAATGGTGCGCTCGCGCTGGCGCTGCGCCATGTCGCCGTTTAGCGCGCTTACGTTGTAGCCGCGTGCGCTCAGGCGCTCGGCGAGTTCAACGGTGTCTTGCTTGGTTCGGGCAAAGACCAGCACGGCGTCAAAGTCTTCGGCTTCGAGCAGGCGGGTCAGCGCGTCCAGTTTTTGGTGGCCCGAAACAGGCAGCCAGCGCTGGCGGATAGAGGCCGCGGTGCGGGTTCGGAGCTCCAGCGTGACTTCCCGGGGGTCGTTGAGGTGTTTTTTGGCTATGCGGCGGATGGCCGGAGGCATAGTG
>CAYSDI010000076.1:0-17596 GCA_964429745.1 uncultured Chitinophagales bacterium
CCCCCAGGACGACCTGGGTAGGCGTGATCTCAATAAGCTGTCCATCCAAGAATGCAATCATGCTGGTCCCCCCCCGTCAGCCTGTAAACATGGAGATTTGGACCAAAAGGTCTGGATCCCATAGGTCCGAAGCGCCGCAAGTTATGGAAAAATCGCGCGCGGCTGTTGGGCAAGTGTACGCGTTTAACACGGACACGTTACAAAAATCAGCCATGAGTACCAAAGAAATCACCAAACCCTAGTCTGGCTCAGGTAAAAGGGCAGCCAAACCGGCTGGGCTCAATGGTGGCCATTGGCGCTGAACTGGTCTGCTTCCGTGGAGTCTTTAAGGGCCGTGGTGCTGGATGTGCCCGCCATGACCGTGTTCTGGACGGCATCAAAGTATCCGGTACCCACAAAACTCTGGTGCTTGGCAGCGCGGTAACCAGCAGCTTCGTTGGCGAACTCGCGCTGCTGGAGCTGGCTGTAGGCAAACATCCCTTCGCGCTTGTAGGCGCTGGCCAGTTCAAACATGGAGTTGTTGAGCGCGTGCCAGCCGGCCAGCGTGATGAACTGGAACTTGAAGCCCATAGCATTCAGCTCTTCGCGGAAATGCTTCATGGTCTTTTCGTCCAGATTGGCCTGCCAGTTAAAGCTGGGCGAACAATTGTAGGCCAGCATCTGGTCAGGGTAATGCTTTTTGATGGCTTCGGCGAAGGTGCGGGCCTGTTCCAGGCTGGGTTTGGAAGTCTCCATCCAGATCAGGTCGGCGTAGGGGGCGTAGCTCAACCCCCGGTCTATGCAGGCTTCCAGCCCGTTGCGGACGTAATAAAAGCCTTCCGCAGAGCGCTCGCCGGGCACCACAAAACCGCGGTCCCGCTCGTCTACGTCGCTGGTCAGCAGGTTGGCCGCCTCGGCATCCGTGCGGGCGATGACCACGCTGGGCACCCCGCAGACATCGGCCGCTAAACGCGCGGCAACCAGCTTATTGATGGCCTCTTGTGTAGGAACAAGCACTTTTCCCCCGAGATGGCCGCATTTCTTGGCCGAACTGAGCTGGTCTTCAAAATGCACCCCGGCAGCACCGGCCATAATCATGTGCTTCATCAGCTCAAACGCGTTCAGGTTGCCCCCGAAACCCGCCTCGGCATCGGCCACCAGCGGCACCATCCAGTCAATGCGGTCGTCGCCCTTCATCCAGTGAATCTGATCGGTGCGCAACAACGCGTTGTTGATGCGGCGAACCAGCGCCGGCACGGCATCCACCGGGTAGAGGCTCTGATCGGGATACATCGTCTCGGCGGTGTTGGCGTCGCCGGCCACCTGCCAGCCGCTCACGTAAATAGCGTTCAGCCCGGCCTCCACTTCCTGGATGGCCTGGTTGCCCGTCATGGCGCCCAGCCCTGTGACCGGCCCGGCCTCGTGCAGCCCCTTCCACAGTTTCTCCGCCCCGTTGCGGGCAAGCGTGTGCTCAATTTGCATGGAGCCTCGCAGGTTCACCACTTCAGCGGCGGTGTACGGACGGGAGGTGTTCTTCCAGCGCGGATTTTCGTTCCAATCGCGGATTAACTGGTCAATTTGGTCCTGGCGAGTCATCGTATGCGGGTTTTGTAAATTAGTTAAACTGTAGTTCGAAGGGGGACACTCGTTGAAGCGGCTTTGATGGAACTTTCCAAAATCCACTTGTGCATTCTATATCAGTTCATATGCCGGCAGCGTCAAGAACTCGACGAAATCGCGGCTTCGGATAAGGTCATCAAATAATTCGGAGGCCTTGGCAAAGCGGCCCCGGTCGTAGCGCTCGGCACCAACGTACGCGCGGATTTTCTCCAGTTCCTCCGGAACCATGGCAGCTACCATAAAATAAGTTATGGTGCGGCCGTCCTCCAGGGCGCTGCGGCGCTGAATCCACTGCCAGACTTGAGTGCGGCTGATCTCGGCGGTGGCCGCGTCCTCCATGAGGTTGTAGAGCGCAGCGGCTCCCACCCCCTTCAACCAGCTTTCGATGTAGAGAATGCCCACATTGAT
Organism: uncultured Chitinophagales bacterium; assembly: GCA_964429745.1. GTDB lineage: Bacteria > Bacteroidota > Bacteroidia > Chitinophagales > BACL12 > WGOA01. The sequence continues at coordinate 2,008 of CAYSDI010000076.1, forward strand.
GTTCAGGCGCAGGCCCGCTTCCGTAATGGTTCCGGGCGAAGGGGTCAGCAAATCTTGCGCCGTGACGTGCAGGTCTTCGCGCTTGACATGGATTTGATGAGGCGTGGGCATTTGCCGATCAAAAATTTCCATGGCTACACCAACCAGGCCCGGATGCGCTACCCAGGTGCCGTCGTGGCCGTTGCTCACTTCGAGCTCTTTGTCTTTGCGCACCTTTTCAATGGCAGCAGCATTGGCCTGCTCGTCGCCCTTGATGGGGATGAATGCTGCCATGCCGCCCATGGCATGTACCCCGCGCCGGTGGCAGGTCTGGATAACCAACTGCGAATAGGCGCTCATGAAGGGCACCGACATGGTCACCTGGCCGCGCTCCGGCAATACGTATCCGTCCAGGTTGCGCAGGCGCTTGATGTAGCTAAAAATGTAGTCCCAGCGGCCGCAGTTCAGGCCGGCGCTGTGGTCGCGGAGTTCCCAGAGTATTTCGTGCAGTTCAAAACTGGCCAGGATGGTTTCTACTAAGACGGTGGCCTTGATGGTGCCCTTAGGAATACCCAGGCGGTCTTGGGCGCGCAAGAAAACGTCGTTCCACAAGCGCGCCTCGTGGTAACTCTCCAGTTTGGGCAGGTAGAAATAAGGCCCGCTTCCTTTGGCCAGCAGCCATGCCGCGTTGTGAAACAGGTACAAGCCAAAATCAAACAGCGACGCGCTCATGGGCTGATCGTCTACCCAGACATGGCTCTCATTTAAATGCCAGCCTCGAGGCCGTACCATCAGCACCGCAGTTTTCTCGTTCAGCGAATATTGCTTGCCGTTCTCCGGGCTCTGGTAGGTGATGGTACCCCGCACTGCGTCGCGCAGGTTGATCTGGCCGCTGACACAGTTGGCCCAGGTAGGCGAATTGGAGTCTTCAAGATCGGCCATGAACACTTTCGCGCCTGAATTCAAGGCGTTGATGATCATTTTGCGCTCCACCGGGCCGGTTATCTCCACGCGTCTGTCTAATAAATCCGGGGGAAGGGGCGCCACGGTCCAGTCACCACTTCGGATGCTGGCCGTCTCCGGCAGAAAGTCGGGCAAATCGCCCCCGTCCAGCGCTAGTTGGCGGTTCTGCCGCTCTTCCAAAAGCGCCAGCCGGCGATCGTTAAACAAACGCTGCAAATCAGCCACGAAGGCCAGTGCTTCCGACGTCAGAATTTCGCGATAGGCCGAATTCAGGGTACCGCGCACTTCTACGCCGCCGATAGTGGTCAGTGCTTGTAAAGACATGAGTGTTAATGTTCAGGTGAAGTGCCCTGTAAAGATTACTCGATTCCCGGATTCAAAGTTACGCAAAGCGAATTTCTCTGTCAAGCGAAAATTCGCTAATCGCAATTTTTAGCGCATAGCGATGCCGGGTTTCGTATCTTTCCGCGTATTTTGATCCCCCACAAACACGTCATACGCCTCATTTTCGGGCTCAAAGTCCGCGAATTGCGCAAGCAGAAGAGCTTGTCGTTTGCCGAGCTTTCGCAGGCCAGCGGGCTGTCGGTCAGCTACCTCAACGAGATTGAACGGGGCAAGAAATACCCCAAAACCGACAAGATTCTGGCGCTTTCCGAGGCGCTTGACGTGAGCTACGACAACCTGGTTTCGCTCAAACTCAGCAAGCGGCTGAGCCCGGTGGCCGATCTGCTTCGGTCGTCGTTCTTTCAAGAGCTGCCGCTGGAGTTTTTTGGCCTGGAACCGGGGCAACTGCTGGAGTTGATCGCCAGTGCGCCTACAAAAATCAACGCTTTCATTTCAACGCTGATCGAAATTGCGCGCAATTACGAGATGCAACAGGAGCAATTCTACTTTGCCGCCGTGCGCTCGTACCAGGAATTGAACGACAGCTACTTTGAGGACATTGAAAAAGCGGTAGCCGATTTTTCGCGGGCGAAGGGCCTCGATGCGCTGCCCTGCGTTCCGGTTGAAGCCCTGGAGCGTCTGCTGCGCGACGATTACGGCTACAAGCTGGACGGCGATCTGCTCAACAATGTGCCGGAACTCACTGGCCTGCGCTCGCTCTTCAACAAGAAAAAGCGCATGTTGATGATCAATCCCTCCCTGAGCCCCACGCAGCGCGCATTTCTGCTGGGCAGGGAACTGGCGTTCAACGAGCTGGCCCTGAAAACGCGTCCGCTGTTCACGCCCGGCATTCAGGCCGCTTCGTTTGAAGAAGCGCTGAACAATTTCAAGGCCTCCTACTTTGCCGTGGCCCTTTTGGTGAACCAGCGCCACCTGCTCCCGGACCTGGAGCAACTCTTTGCCCGCGAAACTTGGGACCCGTCAATGTTCACCAGTTTGCTCGACCGCTACCAGGCCTCGCCTGAAATGCTGGTTCAGCGCCTGACCAACCTGTTGCCCCGCCATTTTGGCATCCGCAACCTGTTCATGCTCCGCTTCCGGCACGTTCCCGGCGACGCGGGCGGCCCCGATGAGTACTTCATCACCAAAGAGCTTCACCTGGCCCGCCTTCACAGCCCGCACGCCAACGAAATCAACGAGCACTACTGCCGGCGTTGGGCATCCATTCGCGTCTTGCAAAATCTCCGCGCCCTGCAGCTGGGTGGGGGCAAGACTGTCGGCAACACCGGCGTTTCGCCCGGCACCTCAACGGGTAGCTACACCAGTGCCTCAACCGGGCCCCTGGCCGCTGGCACCACTGGCCCTTCACCCGGACCCCTGGCCGATTTTCAGCGCTCTACCTATGTAGGCTCCAAAGAAGAATACCTGATTCTGTCGCTCGCACGCCCCAATGCCCCTTCGCCCGGAAACATCAGTATCACGCTGGGCTTGCAAGTAGACGAGCGGTTGCGCAAACTCGTGGCTGTGCTCAACAACGACAGCATTCCACTCATCACCGTCAACGACACCTGCGAGCGCTGTCCGCTCAGCGATTGTCTTGAGCGTGTGGCTCCCCCTCTGGCCCTGGAACGCGAGGCCCGCGCCGCAGCCATGCGCAAAGCGGTGGAAGGGGTGTTGCGGGGGTAGGTGAGTTAATGCAAAGCACTTGGCACTTAACATTGAGCTACAAATTTTTTTATTATATCAATAATTCTATTGAAATGCTCTGCTCGGTTTTGATAGGTTAAGTTTCCTATAACTGCTTCCTGTTTAGCGCGAGCGCTCCATATGCTTTGCAACTGCTCCACCAGCCATGGTTTTACATCGGATTGTGCAGTATTCAATTGCTCGAAAATGTCGATACGGTTGTCAATAATGTAAACTAAATCTTCCGGATCGTGGCTTGTTCTTGGATCGTTGGCTCCTCTGCTATTAAATGCATCAAATTTGGAAACCATGAAGTAGGGTAGTGAAAGGACACTAATTCGTATGCCAGCAACTTAGACGGTTTCCCGCTTAGAAAAACCAGGCGCAAACCAACGGTTGGCAGATGCCCAGCCTATGGCTCGGGTACTCATGACGTCTACCTTAATATCCTCGTAGCGAAAACGGCAGATTACGGTATCGTCTGCAGATTGTGTGAATCCCTTTTGTGTCAAAGCTTCACGGGTGACTTCAAGTTCATGCAAGGAAACAATAGCCATGGTGATGTCAAGATCATCGGTAGGGCGTACATCCTCAGCAGCAGGATCATGAACATAAAAGCCAACAACAGCTCCACCTACAAAGCCCACCTGTTCATTCATTGGTCCTAATGCATTGGCTACTTTGTGAATGGCCGACTACTAATATGTATGTTTCATATTTATATAAATTTCTGCAACTCGATCCCTGCCAACCTTTTCTCCCTTGCGCGGCCAACTCACAGTGCGTCAACCAATGCCAAATACCGGTAAAGATTTTCATCTTCCAATGCTGCGAGCGGAACTTTGGGATAGAAGGGGGTAATACTGTGACCACGGACGCTGCCCTTGCTATATGGCCATACATATGCTTCGTTTCCTTTTATCTTGCTGTCTAACGGTTCAGCTGTGTGCGCAGTGGGTATGCCCCGAACAAAAGGTCCCGGTTGAGCAGGAAACACAACGGCTAAACCATATTGTAGAAAGTCTATAGGCGTAGCGCGCGTGACTTTCTTTCCCTAATCGTCCAGTAGGCCAGCAGATTTTGACCGAGCCACGGACTGGCTTACTTCACTTTGGCTCAGTTTCAAGGAATGCGCCAATGGAATTTGCCGCCAGGATTCGTCGTTCAAAACAATAATCTTTAACAGAACAACGATGTCCTGAGGCTTCATGAAGTGCTGTGACTTTCTCAACTGTCTAGTATTATCAATAATTGCAATGTGCAACAATAAAGAATTAATGCAGCATAAACGGATAGTTAATTAAAATTATTGCCAATTGCAATACGCAATAAAATTTGGGACTAAATTCTAAAGGGTACATCTAAAAGCCCGGATACGAGGCTTGCAGAATTTTTAACTCCAGTCATTGCTAATCAGCACATGCCCATCCAAATCCGCGTAATCAAATAGAGCTGCTATCTGCGCTGCCGCCGTTGTTGCCACTACCGATTCGGCCATGCAGCCGATCAGCGTACCCAAACCGCGGCTGCGCGCCAGGTCATGCAGACGGATGGCGGGTCGCAACCCGCCGCACTTCATCAGCTTGACATTGACGCCGCTGAAGAGTTCTGCTTTCTGTTGCAGGTCTTGTTCTGATTGGATCGATTCATCGCCGTAGATAGCCAGCGAAGTGCGTGCGCGCAACCATAAGTTATCTTCATCTGCTTGTACGGTCAGCGGCTGTTCCACCAAAAAAAACTGTTTGCCGGGCAGGCACTCAATAGCGCGAATGGCTTGTTCGCGACGCACAAAAGCCTGGTTGAAATCCACGGCAATGGGCTGATCTGTCAGCCGGGTCAGCAAGGCTATGACAGCCCGTGTTCTTTCCAGATCCGCATCCAGCTTAAGCTTGATCCAGGGAGCATGGCGACCAGCCTCAACCGCTGCCCGGGTAGAGGCCGCATTGCCGATGCCCACGGTATGGCAGGATCGCACTGCCTCGGGATTTGGGACGCCCAGCACTTGCCAAAGCGCTTGCCCGGTCCTTTGCGCGATCGCATTGTGCCAGGCCATGTCCAGTGCGGCCAATGCTGGCAAACAAGTAGCAGGGATTCGCTCAGGTTGATCCAGGCAGGCTTCCCACTCCTCCAGATCGCGGGGGCCCTTGGAAGCCCAATCCAGCAACTGCGCCTGATTTTCCGCCCGCGTTGGAAGCATGTAGGGCGGAAACGACGCCTGCCCAAGACCTTTAAGCCCTTCGCCCGCCAGCACCACAAACAGTGCTTCCGTGCCGCGCCTGGCATTTCCGGCAACTGCAAAGACCTGACGAAGCATCAAGTCGCGCGATTCAACGCGCAGGGCATACAAATTTCCGGGACGCAAAGGTGAAAAGTTCAGAGCGTTAAGTTACGGTGAGTATATACGTAGCGCGTCATCGAGGGAGAATCTTGCATATACATTGTTGTGGGTTTGCTATCCCTATTTAGCCTTATGGTTTTGTATTTCTAACGCTAACCGGGTAACTAATTCAGTTGTTTCATTTATCGCACCATTAAGTAAATTAATGCAATCCAGGTTTATCCAATAGTGTACCGCAGCATTTCGCAAATATTCTTCACTATTCTCTTTTATTTCAAAAGTTGAGAAGGTTTCAGAATCCGTTTTGAACAAAAATGACGTGGTCGGTTCAAACTTTAAGACGTTGAAGTCTACATACAACGGTGCATCTACTGGTAAAGCCCAATCAGAATTAATCTCAAAGTTAGATTGTATGTAGTCATAATTTGCATAATGCTTAACAATGACGTCTCTCAAATCGACATCTTTAATTACGCCTAAATTTCCAGTACTTGATAAATCATCAAATGTTGAAGTGGATGGATTGAAAAAAGGATAATGGCAACCATAAATTAAGTACTTTTCAATTTTCTCCAGAATTACCGAATCATCTTCATTCATATTGTTTAAGGCGATTGCCATTTCTTCAATGGATTGATTACCCTTTGCCAAGTCTTCTATGCTCTTGGAAAATGTAAGTAAATCTTGTTTATTTTCAATCAATAGTCTTTCCACATATGCCAGCTCCTGTTTGCTTTGTTTTCTATTTTCATTCCAATTATTGATTTGAAGGGCAATCAAAATTCCAAGAACCACAAGAATTATTTCACCCACTGCATAGGTTAAATACTTACCAGTTTTTCCCTGGTAAACCAAACCTAGTCTGATTCGTCTAAAGAATTTTATCATTGGTTATTGGTTGCTCATAATGAAACACAACTTCCACCTTGAAGCAAGTGAAGGATCGGAGTCGGGATAGAAAGCCAGGTATTCATTGCACGTCCTCACCGCACCCTTAACCTTCGATAGCCAATACTACTGCGCATCCAGAAACCAGAAGCCAGCCCAAAAACAAATCCGCCTACGTGTGCCCACCAGGCCACACCGCCGGATTCTCCGCTGAGTGCCCCAAGTCCGCTAGTCATTTGCATGTAAAACCACAGGCCCAGAAAGAGGACAGCAGGCACACGGATAGGTATAAATATCAGAAACAGCAAAAAAACTTTGATGCGACTCTTCGGATACATGACCAGGTACGCGCCGAGTACTGCACTGATGGCACCGCTGGCGCCGAGCATAGGAATGGGGCTGAAAGGATCCGTGGCGATGTGGGCAGCCGTTGCCGCTATTCCCCCGAGCAAATAAAACAGCAGAAAGCGCAGCGACCCGATAGTGGATTCAATGTTGTCCGCAAAAATCCAGAGAAAGACCATGTTGCCCAGCAAGTGCAGGATACCTCCATGCAGGAACATGCTGGTGACCAACGTATCTAAATTGCGGCCGGCCAAGATGTCCGCCGGTACAGCGGAATAGCGCATGGTAAATGCGCCGGCGCCGGGCTCCAGGATTTGCCAGAGAAAGACGCCGATGTTCAGCGCCAAAAAGGTATAGCTGACCAGCGGTCGGTGCCCGCCGTGTACCTGGTCATCGCCGTAGGGAAAAAACATGCAGGGCGAAAGTTACGCTAAGGAGGGGCATTTGACGACAGGGGCACAAAACATACTAATTATTATGCACCACAAACAACCCTCTTCCCGGGCCGGTGCGCCGTTGCGTAAAACGCTCCAGCAGCAACACCGCTTCTTCCAGGTCTTGCACAGCCATAGGAACGCGCGAGAGGATGCGCTCACGATCCACCTTCAGCAAGAGACAACCTTCTCGCTGGCGCACATCAAAATGCTCAGAGGATCGCTGAAACCAGGCTGTCTCCCGACCCAGGTCAGTCCAGATCACTGCCTCCAATTGCTGATAGCGCCGCTCCACTTTAAGCACGCGAAAAAGCCGGTAGTCGTGGTAGATGCGCAACTGAACAGGGTCAACGTGCAATACTTCGCGGCCAAAGCGGTTCCAAAGCAGGGTCGGAGCAAGCCAACGCAAGGCCAACGCTGAGGCTATGGCTACCAGAACTGCACCGGGCAAGGCCTCGACGCCCGGCTGTTGCAAGGCGGTATACCAGGCGGCAAAGACCGACATCAAAACTGCCAGCCCGGCAGCCAACAGCCCGTAAACACGGCTCTTCTGTGGCGCGGGCCACAGGGATATTTCCACCGTATTCCGGTTAATGCGATACGTTAGTGCGTTGGCCATAGGGTGCGCGGCAGGGCCAACAGGAGTTGCCTCAAGGTGGGCAAATTCCGGGTTAAAGGCAATCTTTTATTTGGAAAGCAGCTTTACAAATCAGTCCATGGCCATGCACGGGACTGGGAACAGCAAGACCCTTGCCCATTGCCACTAAGACCCTTCGCCCGGCACCCCAAACGTGGTGAGCACGGCCTCCAGCTCGCGCACCAGGCGGCGCTTTTGGGTTATGTCGGGCGCATAGACGTAGGCATCCAGGTGGATGATGCGGTTGTTGGCCTTGTCGTATACCAAATAGTTGATGAAGGGGCCACCCATGAAGTCGTGTTCCAGGCGCCAAAGGCTCTGGGTGCGGATGGCAAAATGGCCGTTCAGGTCAACGGTGTCCTGCAATGGGCGAACCAGCTTTTCGGTGGTCATGTAAGCCCCTTCAATCTGGCTTCGTTCGTACTGTCGGCCCAGGCTGTCGCGGACAAAGATGGCGTAGGCCGGGCTGGATTCCAGCTCGCGGGTGTAGGGATGCGAGTACACCATGATGGAAGCCGTGAGATCAACGGTGCTGCGGCGGTACCACATAAAAGCCCCGTTTGACGAAGGGTGCTTTTTGTAATAAGCCGGAATTTTCAACACAATGTTTTGTTCTTCGGCCAATTCGCGGCTCAACGCCTCTTCTTGCCCTGAAGCGTACATGTTGCGGCGAATCTTGGCAAACTCTGCCTTTTGAATGTTTGCGGTAATGTCGTTCATCGCCTTGTCCAGGCCCTTGTCCAGGGCATCGTAATCCGAAGCTACCAAAACATGCACCGTTTGCCCGGCCGCCCAAACATTCTTGCGTTGAACCGTGAAGAGTCCACCGCCGCGCACCTGTTCCTGCCCGCTTTGGCCAATCATGCGCTTAATCTGGTCGTTGTAATCGCTTTCGCGGTCCAGGATGCCTACCAACAAGATGTTCCGGTGGTTGGTTAAGGTCTTTGAGAAGGCCTCTAAATCCAAGTTGAGCACATCAAAGGTGGGCTCGTTGTGAATGAAGTTGCCGTACTGCGCCCGGAGCCGTTCGTCCACGCGGCCGTACAAACTGTCGTTGCTAAAACGCGGGTCTTCGACAAATATGACTTCGTCAACGCCCCCAATAGCCGAGGGAAGGGTGCTCGGCATGTCACCGCAGGAGGGCAGCAACAAAAATGCAGTCGCCAGCAAAACAGCGGGCAACAAGCGCTGGGCAAACAAAAAGCGACACTCCATTTATAGGCGGGTTCGTTGCGGCAAACTACCGCTAACTGGACGCTCAAAACTACCTTTTATTGCCGGGAGCCTGTCCCTGTTCCGTCATCTGTTCACGAAGACGCAGCCTAAATGCAGGTGCCTGCAGAAATCGCCCGGCTGACCTACTTGGAGAGCTTCAAGGTCATGCCCGCCTTCAAGGTGCTGCGGGTGTTCATGCCGTTCAATTGGGCGATGCTGTCAATGGAGTTTCCGGGATGTGCCCGGGCAATGCTCCACAGGGTATCGCCAGACTTGACCCGATAAAACAGGGTGGCATTGCTGCTGGCGGAACTACCAGCTGATGCCGCTGATGCCATAACCCCTTGTCCGGCGGTACGCTGCTTGTCGGTGAAAGACATGCCGGCAAGCGCGGTATAGCGGTGCGCTTCGTTGGCTGGCTTGTAAATGATGAGCTTCTGGCCTGCCTTAATGGCATTGCCGGACAATTTGTTCCAAGTGCGAATTTCGCTGACGTTCACCGCATACCAGCCGGCGATGTACGTTAAATTATCGCCTGACTTGACGGTGTAGAGCAGGCGCGCCGGCTCTGTGCTTGTGGCCTTAGCCTGAGCCGTTCCGCTTTCTTGAACTTGTTCAGCATCCGGAGTTTCGGTTGCGGGCGAAATTGGTGTTGCGGGCTTGGCGGGTTCTCGCGCCGCAGCCAAAATTTCGTCGCGCTTGTTGATCCACAACATGGCCTTGTCGTGCGGCAGCCGCAACGGATAGTGACCGGAAGCGCCCGGCACTATATCTCTGCGCAAGGCGGGATTGTGGTAACGCAGCTCCGAGACGCTCATGTCCAATTGCTCAGAGAGTGTCGTGAAAGGCGTGTTCTCCGAAACCATGACCGTATCGCTAAAGGAGTAACTGAAGCGGCAGCGCCAGGGGGTAAACTCGTGCTCTTTGTAGTAGTTGAACGTGTACACCGCCGAGATAAATGCCGGCACATAACCCCGGGTTTCTGTGGGCAGGTATTCAAAAATAGCCCAGACGTTGCGTTTGCCACCCGCTTTGCGGATGGCCTTGTTCACGTTGCCCGGACCGCAATTGTACGCGGCAATGACCAGCAACCAGTCGTTGTAAATGCCGTAAAGCTGCTCCAGGTAGTCAATGCCGGCATAGGTGGCTTCGTAAGGGTCACGGCGCTCGTCTACATACGTGTCAATTCTAAGACCCAGCCCTTTGGCGGTGGGGTACATGATTTGCCACAGACCAGTGGCACCCTGCGGGGATACGGCATGGGTGTTGAGAGCGGACTCAATAACGGCGAGGTATTTTAACTCCATCGGCAGGTTGCGCTTGTCCAATTCCGCCTCAATAATGGGGAAATACAAGTCACGCAAACCCAACATGCGCTGTACACCCGCCCGGTTGCGCAAGGTGTACATTTCAATCCAACTGCGTACCGTGGAGTTAAACGTCAGGGGAATGGTCGTGGGAATGGCCTTCAGTCGCGCCTGCAGCGTTTTGTCGTCAAACTTGGGCCAAGCGTCATGCCGGTGCCAGGTACCGCTGTCAAGTGGCGGTTCAACCGGGCGAAATGCAGAAGATTCTAATTCAGCGACGAGGCTGTCCATAGCGTCCAGGACTAGTTCCCAGTCTGCTTTGGTGAGCGGTTGTTCCAGCATGCTGCCAGGATCGGCAACCACTACGTTGTGGTGTTGGAGCGAGTCGGAGCCCGCCGTCGCGGTGGTTGCCGAGGCAAACAGGGCCAGGGCAAATGCCGTGGTCAGCATGTTTCGGTTTAAATCGCGCATAACGACAAAACTAGCTACTTAGCGGGCTAAATCAGGTATCAGAAGGGCCAAAATTAGACGTAAGTTATAAACGAAAAATCCACCGATTTGTTATCCGTCGGGAAGAAAAAATGTATAAAAAGGCTCTGCTCAGACAGATACGCTTGCAAATTCCAAAAATTCACGGCTCGAAATAGTCCTCTCCCTTAAATTTCCAGCAAGAATGTGACGGGCTGAAAATGCCCATTTGGCGCGCATAGGCGACCAAAACCGCCTCAGGAGGAGGATTTGGTCTCCGAAGTGGCCTTGTCTTTGTCGTTCATGCCTTCTTTCAACTCGGTGTTGATAGCCGAGCGGGCATCGTTAAATTCCCGGATGCCGCGGCCAATTCCGCGCATGAGTTCAGGTATCTTCTTGCCGCCAAACAGCAACAGAACGGCCAAAACCAACAAAATAATTTCTTGCGAACCGAGACCAAAAAACAACAGTAGGTGGCTCATGGATGGTAATTGCGAACCTCAAAGGTAGGTATAAACAGGCACAGCGGCCGACCTGATGACCAGAATCATTGACCAAACTCACTGACCCGGTTTATTGGCCAGAAAGCCAATCTGCTGGGTTCATCAGAGTCGTCCCCCGCCAGACTTCCAGGTGCACTTCGCTCTTTTTTTCTTCCGGATCGGTGTGAACCGTGCCGATGGGTTGACGGGCTTTCACGGTATCACCGGGCTTGACGGAGACGTCCTGGAGCTTGGTGTAGACGGTAAAAAATTCGCCGTGTTTGATGATGACCCCGCGTTGAAAGGAGGGGTTGTAGATAATGTTGACCACTTCCCCGTCAAAAATGGAGCGAACCGCGGCGCCCTGCACAGTACTGATGTCTACGCCGTTGCTTTGGATATAAACAGGCGGGTCGCGCAACACGGGGTGAACCCGTTTACCAAAAGTACCGGTGATGGTGCCGCGGTCAACCGGCCAGGGCAACTTGCCCTGGTTGTCAGAGAACATGCTGCTGAGCGCGCGCATTTCCGGGGTCAACGTGGGCACCTCAGCTCCGCGGGAACCGGTGTTTTCGCCGGCTTTGTTGGCCGCCTCGAGCGCCCTGAGCCGCTCTTTCCGAATCTCGTCGGCGATGATCTGCTCAATGCGCCGGTTCAACTCGTCAGCATCTTTCTTTTTGGTGTTGATGGCTGAAAGCAGTTTGCCTTCAATTTTTGAAAGGGTGCTGATCTTGCTGTTTTGCTCTTGACGCTCCTGGTCCAGGGTAAAGCGCTGTTGCTCTTCTTCCTGCAACAGCCCGCGTTTCTCGGCTTTGTCTACTTCAAGGTCGTTGACTTTAAACCCAAGGGCTTCTCGCGTGGCCTTGATCAGGCTGATTTGTTCGCGGCGGAAGTTGGTGTACTCCTGCAAATACTGCACCCGGCGAAGGGCCTCCGAAAAGGACTCGGAAGAGAGGACAAATCCCAGGCGGTCAAACGAATCGTGGTTGACGTAAGCGTAGTACACCATGTCAGCGTACTCGTTTTTGAGTTCGTCCAGGTCGCGTTCCAGCGAGATGATGACTCCGGTATTCTCCAAAATGCGGCTGTCCAGGTTGGACACCTGGTCGGAGATGTTGCCAATCAGCCGCTTGCGGATGTCGATTTTGCGCTGGAGCGCTTCCAACTCCGCAACGGTGGCCTGCTTGTTCTTTTTAGTCTCCGTCAGTACTTCTTCCGTCTTGCGGATTTCCTGCAACAACTTGTCGTACTGATCCTTGAGCGACGATTTGTCCGTTTGTTGGGCAGAAACTCCAACAATTCCGGCCAGCATCAGCCAACTGAAAACTACAAGGCGGGAGTAAAAGCGAAACATGACCATAAATGTAAGGCAACTTACTCGGGGTCGCGCACGACAGTGTACCCAGGGTTGATGTGGAAAGAAAAACTCAAGTCCGGGTCATTGGTCACCATTTTGGAGAATCTTGCCTGAAGGCTGGCCGGCATTTCGCCTTGAATGGTGAGCAAGCGATAGGTGGCAAATGCCTGACCGTTCAACTCCTCGTAGGCATCCAGTTGCATGGTCATGCCCAGCCCCTGACTGGCCTCCTCCAGGCTTTGTGAGGAAAGTTTCAGGTCCGAAGGCCGCAGCCAAAAGCGATGGACCTTTCCCCCGTCCTGACCGGAAAGCAACAGCTTGCCGTCGTCCAGCCCGGAAGTCCATTCCAGCGGTTGGCGAATCAGGACACTGCCTGAAATAAGATCCTGCAGGGCATCAAAGCCCAGATCAATGCGGTATTGCTGACGCAGTTCGGCAAAGGCCAAAGGGTAATAGGTCTTGGCGGTGCGGTCCAGGATGTGCAGCGAGTCGCGGGTGATCAGCACACGCGCACCTTCCAAGCCAGCCTTTCGCAGCGAAATCCAAATCAGGCTGTCGCGGTGCATGTGCACAATGGCAGAAGCGCCGCTTTTTCCGTTGGCGTCTTCGATGTCCAAATCGGCGCGGGCTGAAAAGGTCACGAACTCCAGGCGGGAGCGGTCCAGCGCCTGCCAAAGTTGCTGCGCCGAGACCAGCGGTGTGTCGGTAGCGGCCACTTCTTTGGTTTGACGGCACGAAGCACCAAGCAACAGCAGCAGGCCGGCTGAAAGCCAAGCCTTCCTGGAAATTCCCTTATTCATAGAATCGGCGCTCGCTGATCTTGCGATCCAAAACCTCGGAACCGCCCCCGAGTTCCTGTGCCTTTTTCCAGGCTTCGACAGCGCGCTCCTCCTGCCCCAAACGGAACAAAATGTCTCCGTAGTGTTCGTTTTGGATCGCGCTCTTCTCGCCCCCGTTGGCCAGCGCCTTCTCCTGCCAAATTTTTGCCTCCGGGAATCGGCCAAGTTGGAACAACACCCAGGCATAGGTGTCTTCAAACGAGGCATTTCCAGGCGAAAGATCGTTGGCCTGCGCGGCCATCTGCGCAGCCCGCTCCAGGTTCTCTTTGCGCAAGCTCAGGTAGTAGGCGTAGTTGTTGAGCACAAACGCATTGTCCGGCTTGATCTCCAGGCTTTTCTCGTAGCTCGCGTCGGAGTTAGTGTGGTCGTCCAAGCTGTGGTAGGCATCGCCGAGCAGCGAATAAATGTCGGAGCGCAACGGCGGGTTGCTGAGGCTCATGGGCAGGGCCCGCTTCAGGCTTTTGACGGCCTCTTCAGGTCGATTGAGTTGAATATTGGCATATCCGCTAAAGTAAAACGGAGCCGGCTGGTTGGGGAAAATATCGGCAGCCCGGTCCGTCACGGCAACCAGAGAATCATTTTGGCGCAGCTCCAGGTCAATGGAAAAAACCTGCCGCCATACATCAAAAATGCTGGGCTCAATGGCCAGCGAATTCAGGTAACTGGCGCGGGATTCTTCCAGTCTCTTATCGTGGAATAAAAAATCGCCGTTGAGTGCGTGCGCCTTGGGATCGCGGGGATGCGTTTTGATCAGCCGCTGGTTTAGGTCGAAAACGAAATCGCGCGTGGCAAAATCGGTGCCCAGCGAATCAATCCAGGGCAATAAAAAACCCACTTTGGCATCGATAGAAATGGCCTCTTCGTCAAAGGCTTCCCGCGAGCGCTGTTTGTAGCGCACGTAGTCTTTCTTGCTCCGGTAAATCCGCGCGGCTTGCAACAGCAGGCCAGGATTGCTGCTCTCCAACACCAGCAGCTTTTCGAACACTTCGGCTGCTTTGTCGGGCTTGTTGTCGCTTTCGTAGATGCGCGACAGCATTTCGTAATACTGCGGGTCATCCGGGTTCAACCTCACGACCTCTTCCAACTCGATGGCGGCTTTGTCCAGCTTGCCCTGTTGCAGGTAGATGCGGTGCTTTTCTAAATACAGGCTAGACTCCGCACCAAAGCGCGATTCCACTTCGTCGTAGGCTTTGAGGGCATCGTTCAACTGGCCGCTTTGCTGCAGCGTGTAGGCCAACTGGAAATAGGGTTCGGGATTGTCAGGACGCAGCTTAACCAATTCCTGAAAAGCGGCAGCGGCTTTGTCATACTGATTCGTCAGCGTAAGCATGTCTGCATACAATTCGGTATAATATGGATTGCCAGGCTCCAATTGCGTGGCGCGTTCCGCCATAGGAATAGCCCGCACGATATCGCCCGCTTCAAAGCGCAACCGCGCTAATTCAAAGTAGGCAGCCGCATTGTCAGGTTCAGCGCGCAACACGTCCTGAAACCGTGCTTCGGCCAATCCCAAATCGCCGAGTTGCCGGGCGCGAACCCCTTCGATGTAATCCAATTCAAGCTGCGCCTGAATGAGCTTCTCTTTGCTCTGCTTTTCTGACTTTTCGCCACCTGCCAGCTCCTCGCCTTCCGGGAGCGGCTCGCTAACCTGCACCTCGCGCGATGTGCCACAGCCCGGCAGCGTCAGAAAAGACGAGCCGGAAATCAAAACCAACAGGATCAGCGCGGGACGAAAGCGGAAGGAGGCGTAGTTCATGCAACGTGGGAAAGGTTCCATAGCGAAACACCAGGGCGTCCGGCAAAGTTGCAGCTTTCCCCCGGCATGGCGGAAAAAGGGGGTTTGACGCAAGTGGCTTGCTTGCGTCAACGGCTACATGCCCGTATGGCCGAATCCCCCCACCCCCCGCCGGCTGTCGGTCAACTCCTCCACTTCCTGCCATTGCGCGTGCGAAACCGGGGCCACCACCAACTGCGCAATCCGGTCGCCGGGCTGCAGGGTGACGGGCTCCTGCCCCCAGTTGATCAAAAGCACACCGATCTCGCCGCGATAGTCACTGTCAATGGTGCCGGGGGCGTTGACCAACCCGATGCCGTGGCGCGCTGCAAGGCCGCTTCGCCCGCGCACTTGCGCCTCATACCCTAGCGGCAACTCGATGAAAAGGCCGGTGGGCACCTGGGCCCGGGCACCAGGGGCCAGCACCAGGGGCTCCTGGAGGGCGGCGCGAAGGTCCATGCCGGCGGCGCCCGGCGTTTCGTAAGCCGGCAGC
>CAYSDI010000077.1:0-11163 GCA_964429745.1 uncultured Chitinophagales bacterium
CCGGTTCCGATGACCACATTGCCGAACCCTCCAAGAGCCGGCTGCAGGCAGCCGGACTGCTTCCGGAGAGCGAAGGCTGGTTTGCGGAGAAGATCCATCCCGACCTGGACGGCGTCATCCTGGGTATGCACGCCCGGGGTGACAACCCAGAAATGGCCCGTGCCTTGGAGCTCGGGCTGCCGGTTTGGTCCTTCCCGGAATTCATATACCGTCAAAGCACTAAAAAGTTGCGCGCGGCCATCTGCGGCAGCCATGGCAAAACCACCATTACGGCCATGGTCATGCGCATTTTGCAGCAAGCGGGACTTGATTTCGACTACCTGGTCGGCGCCCAATTAGCTGGTTTCGACGTTATGGTTCGGCTCTCTGATGCCCCAGTTATCGTGTTAGAAGGCGATGAATACCTGAGTTCGCCGCTCGATTCCCGCCCCAAATTCGCCCATTACAGGCCTAGGGTAGCCTTGATCAGCGGCATTGCCTGGGACCACGTAAACGTTTTCCCCACCTTTGAGCAATACCTGGATGCATTCCGCCTGCTCATCCGAAGCCTTGGCCCCGACGACCATCTGGTTTACCAGGCTGAAGACCCGGAACTGGTTCGGCTGGTTCAGGAAGGTTGCCAGGCCCAGCTCCACCCCTACCGCTGTCCGGAATTTCGAGTGGATAAAGGGCAATTAGTGGCCGTGCAACCCGGCGGCAACATGGAGCATACCATGACGGTGATCGGCCGGCACAACCTGCTCAACGCCGCCGGTGCAGCCCAAGTAGCTGCTCTGCTGGGCGTCAATGATGACGTGTCCTGGCAGGCTTTGGCTCAATTTTCCGGTGCGGCGCGGCGTTTGGAGCTCCTGGCACGGGGCAAGGGCCGCACAGTCATTCGCGACTTTGCGCACAGCCCTTCGAAAGTTCAGGCGTCCACAGAAGCGGTTGCAGGACAATTCGGGCGTTCCGGTTTCGTGGCTTGCCTGGAATTGCACACGTTCAGCAGCCTGAATCCGGCCTTTATGCCCCAATACCGCGGGGCGCTCGACGCAGCCGAAACAGCCATGGTGTTTTTTGACCCCGCTGCGGTGGCCGCCAAGAAGCTCCCGCCTCTGTTGACCGAGCAGGTCAGAGAAGCGCTGCAACGAACTGATTTACAGGTGTTTGACGACTACGAAGCCCTTCGCCAGGCCATTTTAGACGCCGCGCCTGGCATGACCAGCCTTCTTTTGATGAGTTCCGGAACCTTCGGGGGAATGGCCATGGGGGAATTGGCTAATTTCATCACCGCGTCCTGATACCTTTTCGCACCCCGCCATGATCCCCCAGCTCCAGCGTCCACTCGTCATTTTTGATCTCGAAGCCACCGGCATCAACATCGGTTCTGATCGCATCGTAGAAATTAGCTTAATCAAAGTCCAACCGGATGGGGCGCGCGAAATGCGCACCGAGCGAATCAACCCTGGCATTCCCATCCCGGCCGAAGCCACCGCTATCCACGGTATTTTCGATGCCGATGTTGCGGACAAACCCCGATTTGCCGACATCGCCGCTGACCTGCGCGACTGGCTCGATGGTTGTGACCTGGCCGGCTACAATTCCAACCGCTTTGATGTCCCCATGTTGGTGGAAGAATTTCTGCGCGCCCAGGTGGGCTTTGATGAAAACCGCCGCTATATAGACGTCATGCGCATTTTCACCCTGATGGAGAAGCGCACCCTGGAAGCGGCCTACAAGTTTTATTGCGGAAAGAGTCTGGAAAATGCCCACGCAGCCGAGGCAGATACTTTGGCTACCTGGGAAGTGCTTCAGGCCCAACTAGAGCGCTATGCCGTGGAGTTGGAACCCGATGTAGAGTTTCTGGACCGTTTTACCGCTGACGAGGATTTTGTTGACTTCGGCCGGCGCATGATCTACCAGAACGGAGTGGAAGTGTTTCATTTTGGCAAACACAAGGGTAAGCCAGTGGAAGAAGTCTTTGAGCGGGAGCCCTCCTATTACGATTGGATGCTCAAAGGCGATTTTCCGGAGCACACCAAATTAAAACTCAAAACTATTTGGTTGCGTTATCGCAGCCGAAAGAACCGTTAATTCTGCCTTGAAAGGCGGATGCCACAGTGTTGCAATGCCGTATCTTCACTTTTTTTTTGCTCTTCTAAAGCCCACTGTAACACACCGACCTCAGGGTCTAAACTTTAAGCCACCAACATTAGCCTGTGTCGAGCCACCTGGTCATTATACCTACTTACAACGAGCGCGAGAACATCGTCCGGATGATCAGCGCCGTGCTGGGCCAGTTGCGCGACCTTCATTTATTGGTGGTTGACGACGGTTCGCCGGATGGCACCGCCCAACTGGTGCGCGAGACTATGATCCAATTCCCCGGAAAGGTGCATTTGTTGGAGCGCGCCGGAAAACTGGGCCTGGGTACTGCCTACATCGCCGGCTTTCGCTGGGCGTTGGACCGCGATTATGAAACGGTCACCGAAATGGACGCCGACTTCAGCCATAATCCCGATGATCTGGTTCGGTTAATTGACCGGGTTCAGGCCGGTGCCGATCTGGCTATTGGCTCGCGCTATGTGGCTGGCGGCGGGGTCACCAATTGGCCTACCGACCGGGTGTTGCTCAGCAAATACGCGTCCATTTACGTGCGGCTGATTACCTGGATGCCGGTGCGCGATACCACGGCGGGCTTTGTTTGCTATCACCGCCGGGTGCTCCAAACCCTGGATTTATCCAAAATCCGCTTTGTAGGCTACGCCTTCCAAATTGAAATGAAGTTTGCAGCCTGGAAACTCGGTTTCAAATTGGCCGAAGTGCCCATCACGTTCGTAGACCGTATTGCCGGAGCCTCCAAAATGTCGAAGGGCATTTTCAAAGAGGCCGCTCTTGGTGTTTGGGAAATGAAGTTTCGCAGTTTGACCCACAGCTACCGCAAGAACTGATCCTTTTCTGCCGTTGAAGCCCTGGGCTTACCTGACGGGATGGTTAGGTTTGGGCAGTGCTGTGTTCCGGCCTGATTTTTGCAAGACCCTTAACGGCCTGGAAACTGAGCGACGGATTCTGGGCCATGGAGTTTGTTTTGCAGAGTCTGTATTATTCAAACTGTATTACTTAAACTGTATTACTTAAACTGTATTATTTAATCGGGCGAATGAAACTGCTTTTCGCGCTGCTGGTGTTTGCTGCATCCGGACAATCGGCGTTGAACGCCCAGGTTCTGGTTGGCCCTCCCGTGCCCGATGCGCTAAATACAGCGATCGATCCTACGGGCAATCAGGGTTATCTGGAGGAAACCATCGGTGCTGTCGTGTTAAAACCAGTCACTATTCGCCCATGGGCCTATGCCAACATGGACGCGGAAACCGCCCGACAATACCGGCGAACCCGCTACCACGTGATCAAGGTCTATCCCTATGCCATTAAGGCGCTGGATCAAATGGCTGCCTTGGATTCGGTGGTGCAACAGGCCGACCGCCGACGCGAGGGAAAGCGCTACCGGAATGCGCTCGAAAAAACCCTCAAGGACGATTTCAAGGATGACCTCAAAAACTTGTCCCGTTACCAGGGCAAGGTGCTCATCAGCATGTTGGAGCGGCAAACTGGCAGACCTTTTTATGACCTACTGCGCGACCTCAAAAACGGAGTAAGTGCAACGTTTTGGCAAACGCTGGGCAAGACTTATGGATATGATCTTAAAGACGGATATGACCCGGCGGAAGATGCCATGTTAGAGTTAATTCTGTCGGAAATGGAATGGCCGGAATACCGGCCCGCTGGTAAAATCATGCGGTGAAACCGAACAGTGAGATCAGGCTTTGAAATCAATGAATCGTTGCAGAGCATGTCTGGTTACCCCGCTGGCAATTGTTTGCCCACCCCGTACAAGATGCCCAGGTAATGGCTTACGCTGCCCCCAATGACAAAGAGGTGCCAGATGGCATGGTGGTAGGTATAGCGTTTCCACACATAAAAAATAACGCCCGTTGTGTAAAACAGCCCGCCTGCCACAAGAGCCGCTATGCAAAACACGGGAAGCGTCTCCAGCATCGGACGACCAACTAACAGCACCATCCAGCCCAATAAGATATAGAAGACTAATGAAAGTATTGGAGCTTTATCCAGCCACCAGGTTTTGTAAAGCGTACCGAGCAAGACCAATCCCCAAATCAGACCCAGAAACGGCCAAGCTATATTGGGCTCCAGGAACAGAATCACAAAAGGAGTATAGCTGCCTCCGATCAAAAAGTAAATGGCGATGTGGTCCACTTTTTGCAGCACTTTTTTGGCGCCGGGATGCACAAGGCTGTGATAAAGCGTTGAACTGCCATAGGTTAGCATCAACGAGAAACAATAAATGCCCACAGCCGCAATTGCCAGTCTGGAACCTGTTTGAACGGCAACGGCAATGAGCAGGACTGCCCCCACTAAACTGCCCAACCAGCCTATTCCGTGGGTCAGGCTATTGGCCAGCTCTTGCTTTTGGTCGCGCGTCAGCATGGTATAAAGCTACGCCGAAGCAAGGCAGATGCCTCCCCCTTGGCCCGATAAATAACCTATTTTGGGTGTTTTGCGTATCTTATTAATAGTTCGAACTTAAAAGGATCATCTCAAGACCGAACAGAACACAAGGGCATGGCTACACTTAATCCCGATTGGGTCACCGAGGGCCGCATCGACTTTGAATACAAAAAGTACCTGCTGCTGGGTTACTTGCAGACGGTATCGCAATATTTCAAGGAGGATAAATTATATCCTTTTTTAAGTGATTTAGTTTCTCAGTATCGGAATTTGGTCAGCTTGCGCGACAACCATACTCTGGCACTTTCGCAATTTCCTAAACAATTGAGCCGACTGGATCTGGAGGAGTTCACCCTGGAATACGAGCGCAAAGTTGATGACGCTGATTATATGGAAGTCATCGCGCAAATCGTGGATTACGCCATTCCGCGAATTCAGTCCCAACTTGGAAAGGGAAAAGAAATATACGAACAAGTAGAATCACAAATGCGAATAGAGCCTATCGGGCTGGTGCCTATTGATACCAGGGTTGGCTACTTCTTTCTGCACACAGATTCTCGATCAGATGCAGATATTTACGAATATGAAGTATCGTTATTTAATCACAGCGATGACTCATTTCGCAGCTTGCGAACGCGCTTTTTGGTCAAGGTTGTCCTGAGCATCACCCGAACCTTTGAGTCCTACAAACTCGATTTAATCCAGACAAGGCGAGCATGGCCAAACCCAGCGGCCTGGCTGGTTTCAGCTTCAGCTCCCCTCCCATTTCAGGAAACGCTTTTGCCAGTGGCCAAGCGAAGACTCGTCCGCCATTTGGGGAGTTTGTAAAAAGTGGGTTTTCAGGAAGATGCCTATTGGAACTTAACCCTATAGCGGTTAAAAAAACCGCCGGTCTTACCTGTCTGGCATTTGCTCAGCAGAAGTTTACTCAACCGGAGCTTGTTCGGCTGGAGCTTGCTCGGCCGGAGTCAGTGAGGGGGCTGGTGCGGTGCTGGTGGGAGGCGCGATAATCAACGAAGGATCAGCCTGCGGTGCAAAGTTTCCAGGTTGCGTGTTTACTGGCGTGCGGTTAAGAAAGGCTGAAGTAGACAAGGTTAAAACAAAAAGGGCTATCAACAGCCCCCAGGTCCATTTTTCTACGATGTCGGTGGAACGCTGGAATCCGAGCAATTGATTGCCTGCCTGGCCGAAAGATGCGCTTAATCCACCCCCCTTTGGGTTTTGAATCAGCACAATGGCCCCCAGCAAAAAGCAGACAATCAGGATGATAATGGTGATGGCTTCAATCATGGCGAAAAGTGCAATCTGGAAAGGCGATCAGGCATTTTTTTTCTCCTGAATCTCCCGAATAAGGTTGGCAAAGAAACCGCTTTTTTCCGGATAGCGCAAGCTCAGGGCCTGGTAAATGGCCTCTGCTTCTGCCCATTTGCCCTGTGCCGCCAGGATGCCGGCATAAGTTTCTGTGAGGGTGGGATCCTGCGCGTCGGAAAGGACATGGCCCGTTGCTGCGGGCCCCGAGACCGGGTCCCCGGAAGCCACAGCTCCAAAACGTCTGGCGCGGAGGGCACGCTGACGCTCAATCAGGGCGTCAAGCTGCTGGGAATCCCCCCCCAGACCGATCTCCGACACTGCCGGCTCAAAGACGGCTGGGAGTGCGGCTGCTATCGAAGGAGGGGGTTCTAAGCGTCCCCCCCCCGCCGTCACAGGCATCTCGGCGTCGGCGATCGGCGTATTGGGCAAGGCAAAGGGCGGTGTGTCGGACGGCCCAGCGTCAGGTGCTGTGCCCGGCAGACCGGGCCGGCTGCCGGCATACCCTGCCAACCATTCGCCGAACGTTTTGGCTTCTGCCAGCTGGGGTTGGGTATCTGGAACAGGCTCAGGGTTCGGTTCGCCTTTGGAGACGGCCTCCTGCTCCGGCAAAACCGCTGGCAAAACCTCTGGCTCTGGCGAAACCGCTGGCAAAACCTCCGGCTCCGGCAAAACCTCTGGCAAAACCTCCTGCTCTGGCAAAACCGCTGGCAAAACCTCGCTCTCCCGTTCAACCGCCGCATCTGCCACAAAAGGCTCAATTGACCCTTCCAAACCTGCCGTCTCCGACTCGGTTGCCAAACCAAACGATCCCCCTTCCCCCGACAGGCCTTCCGTCAGCGAGCGGAGCTGGGCATCGAGTTCTGCCGTCATCCAGGCCTTAAGGCGCGCACGACTGAACGCGTGCACCGCGGCTGAAGTCAAAGTGGTTGCATCAGTATCCGCATCCCGCCGGGCCAACAGCATGCGCGGCGCGGCGAACCAGGGGTACAGGCGCACCTGCTCTTCCAGCCAGCCTTCCGGCAGCGTTCGCCAACCTTCCGGTTGACGCAAAGCCTGTAGGAGCAAATCATGCGAATTCAAAGTCGATTCATTATGGCGCGCAAGATTACCAATTGGACGCCACCTTATTGAAGATGTCCTGCACCAATTGCAGGTTAATATCATCAATCAAGCCGTCCTGCACATCGCCGAGCTGGCTTGAACTTTCGTAGTCCGCAAAACGCGAGAAACTGCTGGACCAGCCTCCTTCTTCCACCAGCGTGTTTTCAAAATCAACAGCAACCGTGATCGTCAGGCGGTTCAGCGCGGTTAACTCATCGCCAGTTGGGGCAATAGGCGTAATCGCGTAACGGGTAATAGCGCCGCTAAAGGTCCACTCCCCTCCCGGCTCATCGCTCACAAAGAGGTTGGTTTCGCGCGTGAATTTGTCGCGAAGTGCCTCTGTAAATCGCTGGCTCAGGCCCGGTACGGCAAAACTGCTTGTGTTATCAAAATTTTCAATTGATACACTTTTTAGTTCAGGAGGAAAAGACGCATCGGTCAGTTTCAACGTGTAACTGCAGCCCGGTGCCGTTAAAAGGAACAGCATCGCCCACAAAGCCCCGCTGGCATAAAATTGGCGATTACTATTCGCTAATTTCATATTCTTTAATCTTTCTGTACAATGTCCGCTCTGAAATGCCCAGGTCCAGGGCGGCATCCTTGCGCTTGCCTTTGTGTTTCTGCAAGGCCTTTTCAATCAACTCCTTTTCCTTTTCGGCAATGGACAAACTTTCTTCCACTCCGCTGCCATTGCTTCCGCCAGGCGCATCAATGACAATGGCAGAGGTATGGTCTTCTGCGGCCGGATCCTCCGCCACCGTTCTCCCTGACGGGGGAAAGGCCCCGCTGCTATACGCGGCTCCTGAATAGACACTACCCTGTGGTGCAGCACCCGAGCCCGCAGTACCCGGCGGATAAGCCGCAGCAAACGATGTGTTCCCTCCGCCCATGGAACCCTGGGCCTCTTCTGGCAGCAAATGCGAAGGCATGTGCAAATTGCCGACCTCGCCGTTTTCGCCCCCGGCCAGCTGCCAGACAAAGCGCTTAAGATCGTTGAGGTCCTTGCGCATTTCAAACAAGACCTTGTACAGAATCTCTCGCTCGTTGAGACTGTTCTGCGAAGCATCGCCGGCCAAAACAGGAAGATTGCGTTTGGTTAACTCCGGTAAAAAACGCCCGAGGTCGGCGCCTGAAACCGTTTTGTCGTTGGCCAGCACGCTCACCTGCTCGGCGATGTTTTTCAGCTCGCGCACATTGCCCGGCCAGGGGTACTTCTCCAAAATGCGACGCGCATCCGGGTCTAGGGCCACGGTGGGCATGCGGTAGCGCTCGGCAAAGTCTGTGGCGAACTTCCGGAACAGCAAAAAGATGTCATCCGAGCGCTCGCGCAGGGCCGGGACATTGATCGGCACAGTGTTAAGTCGGTAATACAAGTCCTCGCGAAACTTGCCGCGCGAAATCAGGTCCGGGAGGTTGACGTTGGTGGCGGCCACCACGCGGACATCCGTTTTTTGTGATTTGGAAGACCCCACCCGAATGAACTCTCCTGATTCCAGAACGCGCAACAAACGCGCCTGTGTACCCAGCGGCAATTCGCCCACTTCGTCCAGAAAAATCGTGCCGCCGTTGACGGTTTCAAAATAGCCTTTGCGGCTGTCGAAAGCTCCGGTAAAAGAGCCCTTTTCGTGGCCGAACAATTCCGAATCAATGGTGCCCTCCGGAATGGCCCCGCAGTTCACGGCGATGAACGGCGCGTGTTTGCGCGTGCTGTACTGGTGAATGATTTGGCTAAAAATCTCTTTGCCCACGCCACTTTCGCCGGTAATCAACACCGTCAGGTTGGTTGGGGCTACCCTTGTGGCTACTTCCAGCGCATAGTGAATGCCCGGACTGTTGCCGATGATGCCAAATCGCTGTTTAACCGATTGAATTTCCATAACAGATTCTATGCAGAACGCAAAGCTCTCTTTAAGCCTCTCGCGCGGTCGCCACCTGTGCCGCCTCCAATTCGCCCGCTGAAACCACACGTCCAATCAGCGTTGCGGACGTGCAATCTTCAATCAGAACGTTGACGTACTGGCCGGGCTGCCAGTCTTGGCGTCCGAAAACCACCATCTTGTTTTGGTCGTTGCGCCCGCACAAATGCGCTGTTGAACGGCGGCTTTCCTTTTCAACCAAGACCCGGAAAACTTTGCCCAGGTCGCGGCGGTTGCTGGCCAGCGAATGTTCCCCTTGCAGCGCAATGATTTCATTCAGGCGGCGTTTCTTGACCTCCAGCGGCACATCATCCGGGTACTTGCGCGCTGCCAGCGTGCCGGGACGTTCACTGTAGTAAAACATATACGCCATTTCGTACTGAACTTCGCGCATCAGCCGCAACGTGTCCTGGTGTTCCTGTTCCGTTTCGCCGCAAAAACCGGCAATAATGTCGGTGGAAATGCCGCAGTCCGGCACCCAGCGGCGGATGGCCGCAATGCGGTCCAAGTACCACTCCCGGTCGTAGGTGCGGTTCATGCGCTCCAGCACATCCGAATGGCCGCTCTGCACCGGCAGGTGGATATACTTGCATATGTTGGGATACCGCGCAATGGTTTGGAGTACTTCATCCGTCATGTCCTTGGGGTGCGACGTAGAGAATCGCACGCGCAAGTCGGGATGCACCAGCGCCACCCGCTCCAGCAGCGAGTCAAAGCGCTCGGTTTGGCCTGTTTCGGGATTCAGCCACTTGTAGGAATCCACGTTTTGGCCCAGCAGGGTTACTTCACGATAACCGCGCTGGTACAAATCGAGGGCTTCGGCTTCAATCGTAAAGGCGTTGCGGCTGCGCTCGCGGCCACGGGTGAAGGGCACCACGCAGAACGAGCACATGTTGTCGCAGCCGCGCATGATGGATATGAAGGCCGTAACCCCGTTGCTGTCCAGGCGCAACGGGCTGATTTCCGCATAGGTTTCTTCGCGAGACAGCAGTACGTTGACCGCCTTCTGCCCGCTTTCCGCTTCGGCAATCAGGCCGGGCAGGCTTCGGTAAGCGTCGGGGCCGCAGACCACATCCACCAGCTTTTCCTCTTCTAGCAACTGGGCTTTTAACCGCTCGGCCATACAGCCCAAAATGCCAATAGTGGCTTCGGGTCTGGCCTTTTTCAGCCCCTGAAATTCGCGGAGGCGGGTGCGAATGCGCTGCTCCGCTTTGTCGCGAATGGAGCAGGTATTCAGCAAAATGAGGTCTGCTCCGGCGGCCTCAGTCGTGATGCCGTAGCCGGCTTCGTGCAGGATGGAGGCCACAATTTCAGAATCGCTGAAGTTCATCTGGCACCCATAGCTCTCAATGTAAGCCAGACGGCCATTGGAACCGATGGCCAACGCTGCAGCAGCGAGGGCTTGCCCCTGAAGGGCATCTTCCAGGGGCTGGTGGCCTCCCTGTTCCAGCGGATGGCCGGCACCAACTTCGTTTTCTTGAAAATCGCGGGTGTACATAAGAAAGGCTCAAAAGTGTGGACAAGCTCCAAGGACCGGCTAAGCAGCGGCCGCGCCGAAGAGCAAAATTACGGTATTCCACTTATTGCGGTGACAAAATGGCAGCAAACCTGCTCACGGGCGGTGCTGTATTTTCGCCACCATGACCAAAGGGAAGACAGGCGAGGCTTCTTTAGGCCCTAACAACGCCCAGCCCCAGCCATCCGCTGGTGTTCCGGGCACACTCGCGCCAGCTAACGCCATCCTGAACCGGTTGGGCTATGGCCTGGCTGGCTTGATTGTTTTTATGAGCCTGCCCTTGCCTTTTTTCTGGGACAGCATTTTGCTGGGGTCAGAGGTGGGGCAGCACTTTGTGCAAAACGGACTATGGGCCTGGATTCTGCCGCCGCAACTGGACTCCGGCCACCCGCCAGCATTTGGCTGGTACCTGGCCTTGTGGTGGACTGCCCTGGGTCCTACGCTTCCGGTGGCGCACCTGGCTATGCTGCCGGTGTTGTTGCTCATCTGGGGCAGTTTCTACCGCCTCCTTCGCCTGTTGCTCCCCCATGCTAGCCAGCAAAGTGCCCATTGGATCGGTGCCGGACTGCTCCTGCTGGAACCCACCTTTGCCGCTCAGGCTATTCACGTCGGCCCAGACCTGGTTCTGTTGGGGTTGTACCTAAGCGCGTTAGTATGCCTGATAGAACGCAGACCAGCGGTGTTGAGCCTCTTGCTGCTGGCCATGGGGATGACGAGCTTGCGGGGGTGTCTGGGTATGGCCGCTTTGTGGGTAACCGCCTTTGCGCTGGCTTGGCCTGCAGGTGCTTCCGCTGGAAAAAAAACCGACTCCCG
>CAYSDI010000077.1:11263-17565 GCA_964429745.1 uncultured Chitinophagales bacterium
CCGGCAACCTTTCCGGCAACACTCCCGCCAACCTTTCCGGCAACTCAATTGGCTTTTGTTGCCTTTTGGTCTGGCTGCCCTGGGTCTGGTGGCCTGGTTTAGCTACCACGCTTCGCAAACCGGCTGGGTGCTGGCCAATCCGGATTCCGCCTGGTCCGCCAATCAAAAGTGGGCGGGTTTTGAAGGCATCCTCAGGAATGTCGGCCTCATCGTGTGGCGCTTGCTCGATTTCGGTCGGCTGGTGCTCTGGGTGCCCGGATTGCTGTGGATGTTGACCCTTTGGCGGGCAAAGGAGCCCATCCAAAGACAAGAACGCCGCATGCTTTTGGTTTTTGGGACACCGCTGTTGGTGTTGAGCCTGGCTTTTTTGCCTTTCGCTAACCCCGTTGCCCACCGATACTTTCTGGTGGTCTTTGTGCTGGCGCTGCCTTGGTTCGCTTACCGGATTCATTTGTTGGACCCGACACGAAGCCGCTTCTACGGCATTGCCATCCTGTCCATGCTGGCCTTTGGACACCGATGGATTTATCCGGACAAAGTAGCCCAAGGCTGGGATGCTTCGCTGGCCCACCTGCCCTATTTTTCACTCATGAGCCAGGCCTGGAGCGAAATCCCGGACCCTGAAGCGGTGTACACCGAGTTTCCACTGTACAAACCCATGCAATCTGTGCGGCCGGGCTCCCAGCAGAAGCGCACTTCATTCAAAAAAGCCGAAGGGGACTGGCTAAGCCACGATTATGTCCTTTACAGCAACATCATTAACGACATTCCCCACGACACCTACGACCAGATTACCAACACTTGGCCGCTCCAACGCGAATGGGAACGGGGGAAAGTGTTTATTCGCTTATACCGGAGACCTGGCATGGAGCCGATGGAATTGCCGGAGCTGCCTAACGAATAGCGCATTTCATTGAACTGTCGTTCGTTCAATCATGTAACGCACCAGACCTGCATGCAAATTCCCATTCTAAGAGAGATCGTCATTATTCTGGGCTTCTCTGTCCTGTTGATCCTGGCCTTCCAGCGCCTAAAACTCCCCGCCTTGCTCGGCTTCCTGGTGGCTGGTATAGTTGCAGGACCGCACGGCCTGAACTTGATTCAGGCCAGCCACGAAGTGGAACTGCTGGCCGAAATCGGGATCATTTTCCTGCTCTTTGTGATCGGCATTGAATTTTCTTTGAAAGGGCTTTCGAGCATAAGAAATGTTGTGCTATGGGGGGGGCTGCTCCAGGTAGGCGGCACCATTCTCGCCGCTGCCGGGGGGGCCTATTTGCTCGGAATTCCTTTTCGCTCTGCCATTTTCATGGGCTTCTTGTTGTCGCTGAGCAGCACGGCCATTGTCTTAAAAATGTTGCAGGAAAAGGGCGAGTTGGCCTCGCCACACGGCAGGGTAGCAATGGCTATGCTCATCTTCCAGGACATCGTGGTGGTGCCCATGATGCTGCTGGTGCCGATCCTGGCAGGCGAAGCAGAAAACCCGCTACAAACCATAGGTTTTCTTGTGGTTAAAGTGGTGCTGGTGGTTGGTCTGGTCATCATTTTAGCCAAATACGCGGTACCGGGAATTCTGCGCAGGGTGGTTAAAACGAAAAGCCGGGAGCTGTTTATTCTCAGCATCGTCGTCATTTGCCTGGCTACGGCCTGGCTCACCTCATCGGTGGGTTTGTCGCTGGCCCTCGGCGCATTTTTTGCGGGCCTGATCATCTCTGAGTCGGAGTACAGCCACCAGGCCACCGCTAACATTTTGCCCTTCCGCGAGATTTTCATCAGCTTCTTTTTTGTGTCCATCGGGATGTTGCTCGACATCCGATTTTTCTTCGACCATTTGCTGTTAGTCCTGGCCTTCAGCCTTGCCGTTACCGTAATAAAACTTCTGGTCATTGCGCTGGCTACTCTCATTCTGCGCTATCCGCCGCGCACCGCTTTGCTAACGGGATTGAGCCTGTTCCAGGTGGGGGAATTTGCATTTCTGCTCGCGGCGAGCGGCATGGAATTCGACCTGTTACCCGACGAAGTGTATCAGTACTTTCTGGCCATCTCCATCATCACCATGGGCATATCGCCCTTTGTGATTGCTTCGGCCCCCAAGATTACTACACGGTTGCTTCGCGCTCCCATGCCCCTTCCCCTGCGTGATTCGCTGCGCGCACTGGGCAGCCAAAATGCACCGAAAGGTCCGGAGGTGGAAAAACCGCTACAAGACCACCTGGTCATCATTGGATTTGGGCTCAACGGCGAAAATGTGGCTAAAGCTGCCCGCTATGCCGGCATTGACTACATCA
Source organism: uncultured Chitinophagales bacterium (assembly GCA_964429745.1). Taxonomy (GTDB): domain Bacteria; phylum Bacteroidota; class Bacteroidia; order Chitinophagales; family BACL12; genus WGOA01. Next base: position 13,549 of record CAYSDI010000077.1, read on the forward strand.
TTGTGGAACTTGATCCGGAGGCTATCGCCAAGGCTAAGTCCATGGGCGAACCGATTTTGTACGGTGACGCAACCGATGCGGTCATTCTCCAGCATGTTGCCGTTCAAAATGCCCGCGTTGTTGTTGTGGCTATTTCCGATCCCGATTCCACGCATAAAATCATTCGGGGCATCCGCGACTTTACGGAGACCGCCTACATCGTTGTGCGCACGCGCTACACCCGCGAAATTGAAGAGAACCTGAAACACGGTGCCGACGAGGTGATCCCGGAAGAATTTGAGACCTCCATTGAGATCTTTACCCGTGTGCTGCGGCATTACCTGGTTGCTCAAGATGAAATCCAGGGTTTTGTGAACCAAATCCGCTCCCGCAACTACGAAATGCTTCGCAGTTTGCCCGGCAACAGCCTGCCCACCCCCGGGGTTCGTCTACAGCTTCCCGATGCGGAAATTGCCACCTTGCCAGTTTACCAAGGCAACAATGCGGTTGTGGGCAAAAGCATTGTTAAGTCGGGCCTGCGGGAGAATTTTGGGGTCACGATTCTGGCCATTCGCCGCAGCGACACCTACTTAGACGAAATCAACCCAGAGACGGTGATTTTACAAGATGATGTGTTGTACGTTTTTGGCAAGCCGGAAAATGTGGTGCGCCTTAACAAGTTCTTCTGCCTTAATTAACAGAACTCCCAGCTTCTTCGTTACGCGCAAGTTTCAACAGCCGTCCGCAACCCCCTCAGGGCAGCGATAAATTGGCGGCAGCCCAGGACTCGCGAAGGGGTCGCTTCCAGGTGTGGCGCCATTCGCCCAGTGTTTGTACGGTGTGGTCGTAGACCGGCGTATCCGGCCTGAGGGTGCCCGCCTTTTCAGCAGCTTCCAGCGCATCGCGGTGCAGCAGCTGCAAGCCTTGAGGCGTTTCACAGGCCAGGTTTAGTCGCCCGAAAAAGTCCACGCCAAGGCGCGCTCCCCAATCGCGCACAATCCGCACAGAACTGTCAATGGAGCAGCCGCTGACGCCGCTGTAGTTTTCATCCGCGGCAAAAACCAGAAAGTGGTGGCCGTGCACGCCTGCCCATGCGCGCACGGGAGCCCCGTGTGCCGCCCAGCTTTGGGCAAAGGTTGAAAGGCCCTCGTTCACTTCGCGGCATTCGGATTCGCTCAACGCGCGATCGGCCTGGTAAATCCAGATGCGGGAATTGTCGGGAAGCTGGTCTAACGGAGCGAGCATGGCAAAGCGGTTTAATAGACAAAATTACGCCGGGCGCCGCCGCCAATCACCCGGACAGGCGATCACCTGAACAACCCTGCTGCCTGTACTCGCCCTCAACGCTGCCCGGCTTCGTGACCACATCCGGACAGGCGATCACCTGAACAACCCTGCTGCCTCCGCCACCAACTCGGCGATATCGCGCACGTGAACGTCGTCCTGGCGGTCGGCGTACTTGACGCCGTCGCTCATCATGGTGTTGCAGAAGGGACAGGCCACAGCCACGTAATCCGGCTTTACTGCCAGTGCTTCGGCCGTGCGGGCGTTGTTTACTTCTTCTTTGCCGGGCTCGGCCTCCTTGAACATCTGTGCTCCCCCCGCCCCACAGCACATGCCCCGTGATTTGCACGAGCGCATTTCCACCAACTCAGCATCCAGGGCAGCCAGCGCAGCGCGGGGTGCCTCGTAAATGCCGTTGGTCCGACCCAGGTAGCAGGAATCGTGGAACGTGATGCGCTTGCCCTGGAACGCCCCCCCTTCGACCGACAAACGGCCTCCATCCAACAGCTCCTGAATCAGCGAAGTATGGTGCAGTACCGAGTAATTACCGCCGAGTTCAGGGTACTCGTTTTTAAGCGTGTTGAAGCAATGCGGGCAGGCGGTCACGATCTTCTTGACACCGTAGCCCTCCAGCGTGGCAATGTTTTGAGCGGCCATCATCTGGAAGAGGAACTCATTGCCCGCGCGTCGGGCCGGATCGCCGGTGCAGAGTTCTTCCCGGCCCAGCACCGCGAATTTGATCCCCACCTGGTTGAGGATGCGCACCAGCGCCCCGGTCACTTTTTGGGCGCGTTGGTCAAAACTGCCGGCACATCCCACCCAAAACAAGATTTCGGGTTGCTCGCCGGATGCGGCCATTTCAGCCATGGTGGGCACGCGCGTTAACGAAGGATTTGCCATGTAGGGTTGCTGTAAAAATTTGCCCAACAGAAGATTTAAGCTTCGTTTAAGGGTGGTTTAAGCGCCTTTTAGGCGTTTAAGCATCTGCTTGTGAAATCCATTTGTCCCGATCGGATTGAGCAAACTGCCAAGGCGCTCCGTTGTTTTCCACATGGGTAAACATTTGGGTCCAGCTTTCCGGCGCACTGCTTTGGTCCAAAATCAGGTGGCGGCGCAATTCCAAAATGATGCTCAGCGGGTTGATGCTGACCGGGCACTCTTCAACACAGGCGTTGCACGTGGTGCAGGCCCGGAGCTCTTCGGCACTGATGTAATCGCCGAGCAAGGCTTTTCCATCCTGGTGATCCGCGCCGTGCCGTTGCCGGTTTAGCGACAGTTCTTCCATCCGGTCGCGCGTGTCCATCATGATTTTGCGCGGCGATAGTTTTTTTCCGGTCTGGCTGGCCGGGCAGGCTGCTGTGCAGCGTCCGCATTCCGTGCAGGCATAGGCGTCCAGCAACTGCTTCCAGCTCAGGTCCTTCACGTCTTTGGCGCCAAACTGGTCCGGAGGCGGTAGCGCCTGGCCGGACGCGGCAGCAGGATCCAACATAGACTGAATCTCGCGCTGTATTTCCGGCATATTGCGCATTTGCCCGTTGCCTGAAATTCGGGTGAAATAGGCATTGGGAAACGCGAGCATAATGTGCAAATGCTTGGAGAACGGCAGGTAGTTCAAAAAGCTAAACACCACCAGAATATGCAGCCACCAGCCTACCCGCTCCAACACGGTAAGCGTTGCCGGAGAAAAGCCGCTAAACAGCATCCAAACCACGTTTCCTGAGAGCAAAAAACCATAAGAGCCCTTACCCTCTGCGCGGTGAATCGCTTCGTCAGCGCCGTTCATGGTAAAGATGGCCGCTATCAACACAATCTCCAGATAAAGGATAATGTTGCCGTCCAGCCGCGGCCAGCCGTTCATCTCCGACTTGACAAAACGCGGCACTTTAAGCAGGTTGCGACGCGCTAAAAACGCCAGCGTAGCCACAAAGGCCAATAAGCTGAGCACTTCAATGCCGCTAATAATGGCCACATACAGGCCTTTGCCAAAGGCGCTGTTCTCAATAGCGTGATAGATCAGGCGGTGTTTGCCCGTAAAACCGTCGAGAAAAATCTCGAGCAATTCCACCTGTGTGAGCAAAAAAGCGGTGTACACCGCCAAGTGCAACAACGCCGGAATCATGTTGCGGAACATCTTCTTCTGGCCCAGCGCCAACAAGAGCATGTTGCGCAGGGAGCCTTTAACCGGCTCGGGCTGGCCCATGCGGATGTTCTCGTAAATGCGCTTAAAGCGCAGGCCGGCCATGCTGAAAGCCGCCACCGTCAAAACCGTGAAAATCAAGGGTTGAACGAACGCCATTGCGTGCAATTTACAGCAATCCGGAGCACATTTACCAAACGATCGTTTGAAAAAATTTGTGCAAAAAGCGATCCGCAAACAAAGACTCTGTAAATACGTATAAGGTGAGCATTGTTTGTCGTTTCTTCCTTTACCTTTCGCTTCGTTTATGCCCAATACCCCGGTTTTTCATTGCCCTGGAACCATTGTTGGTCCCAAACTCCTCAGCATGCCCATAAACACGTCTCCTGGCATCCGTTTCGCTGGCCCCAGCCTCTTTGTGCACTTGCTATTTCGGGCGAAGGGCTTAGTGTTCGCTGCGCTGCCTGCTGTTCTGCTGGTGTGGAGTGTCGGGGTAAGCGGGCAGGCGCTGGCGCGTTTTCCGAAAGCGCAGCCGCAACAAACCGCAACAACCTCCGAGCAAACCCGCTCTGACCTGCCTCCTTCTGACCTGCCCCAAGCCGGCCTGACCCCTTCTG
>CAYSDI010000078.1:0-17326 GCA_964429745.1 uncultured Chitinophagales bacterium
GGGGCTGGCTCGGGGCTGGCGATGCGCCGCGTCAAGCCGCATAAGGGTCTATCAGGGCTTAACGTGCGCTACCTGGAGCACGGACTTGTCATCCGTTTCGCCAACGTGGACAAAAACCACAACCTCCAATTCGCCCAGGTTCCAATGGTCTTCCAGGGTCACGTCGTAGCCTCGTCGGATGACGCGCCCCATTTCTGTCGTGGTGCTGAATACGGCGCCGGTGGGGGGAGTGGGCATGACGCGAAGCACGTGGTTGTGCTCGTAATCGTCCACTTTGCCGGTCTCCGTTTGCTGCGGGTCTATGATGCCGCTTTCAAGAACCATCACGCTGACCCGGGTGGCCTGCGCCACGGTTTCCAGGAAATGGGCTTGCACAATGACTTGCAAGGTGCGGGCATCGGCATCCAGATCGGCCTCTACGGTGACGTTTACTGTCGGGGGTTCCAGCAATTCTGCTTCCACATAACCCGTCCATTTGGGCAGCGTCAGCAACACGGCGGGCTCCCCGGCAAATTGCCTTCGGTTCACCGTGCCGATGGGCCAGAGCGTGGTTGGGCCGATGAGCGCGTCAATGGCAAAGGATTCGTCGTTGCGGAAGTCTTCGTCGCTGTTCGGGAAACTGCCCTCAAAATAGTTGTGCTCGGACACTGGAACCACCCGGCCAGGATTAGCATTGCTGAGCACTTCGGCCAGTTGGTGCGCATCGGGACAGTTGACGCATTGCACTCCGGTGAAGTCTTCGAGCAGCACTTGCCGAAGCTGAGCCGGCGGGATTACCAGGTCTAGGTACGCGGTGTCAAGGGTTACGCTTGCACCCACCACGAAGGGGGTTACTTCCTTGCACGAAACCGCGGCAGCGGTCACAAAGACTGCCAGGAGAACGCGGGCCATTCCCCCGTTGATCAATTGGCGCAGTGTTAAAACCATAGGATTAATCATGGTGCTCAGAAACTGGAAGTTACGCCGATTTTAACGCCATTGAACGCCGGTTCAAAACGGCAGACCCCGCCCGTGCAAATGATGCCTTCAACCTGGCGCGAGTAACTGGCATAGAAACGATTGGCTTTATTCGTATACGAACTAAATAGTGAATAATAGTGAATCTGGCCTGGGCTTTTTTCGGTGGGATCGTAGTTGTACATATCGGCCACGGAGATGGAAAAACTCGGGGCCATGTTGAATTCGATCAGGCCGTACATCCAAGAGCCGAAATCACCTTGGTTGCTCATGTGCTGGGCTTCAATGCGGATAGATTTGCGCTTGTCTAATTTGTACAGAAATTCAACAAAGGGCGTGAACGTGCGGACCGTGGGCACGCCGGGTTTGTTTTCGTAAAAGTCCTGGTTGTATTGAACGGTTTGGCCGCCGACGAGAAGCTTCCAATCGGATTTGATGCGCACTTCAAGGTCAGCGTAGATTTCGCGGAAGAGCTGGCGGTTGTCTAGCGTGCGGATGTCCGAATAGTTTCCAGTCAGGGTGTAGCCTTTAACTGGCGTGTAAATGCCATCAAGTTGATAGCCGATTTCGCCCAGATCTTGCGCTACCGCGTTGTAGCGAGCGGGCAGGCGCAGTGAGTTTTGGCGGGTCAACGTGGGCAGAAAATTGAAGATGCCGTTGAGCAGTTGTTCGTTGGGCGAGGTGCGGAGCATAAAGGCATTAACCCGGCGGAATTGGCCGGTGAGCCCGAGCCCCTTTTTGGAATAGCTGATGCTGCTGAGCACGGCACTGCCGTACTGGTCCCAGGGGCTGCCATCAGGCGTTTCGTATTCGTTGCTTTTTCCGGCTAACTCCACATACCAACTAACGTTGCCGATGTTGAGCGTGTTGTAGACGGAGGCGGCGTAAACATTGGCCAGGGGTCGGACGGAATCGCCGGGGAGGAGGGTGGGGGCCAGGTTGGCGCGGACAAGGTCCAGGTTTTCTTTGTCCATGGAACGGTCAACCACGGTGAGTCCTGGGCTGAGCCGGACGCTCTTTCCGGCAGCGATGCTGCCTTCGAGCCGCCCGCCCATGATGACCGGTGCAAAGAGGTCGAAGCGGTCGCGCTGCTTGCCTACGATGCCGGTAACGGTCCAGTTTTCGTGTATTGCGTACAGCAGCCGGACGCCGAGCAAGGCTTTGTCAATACCAAGTGCGCGCTCTTCATAGGCCCTGAACGTCAGCCCGGAGCCAAATTGTTCGTAGAGGTAGCCGGCGGTGATGTCCAGTTTGCCCACCCGTTTTTGCAGGTAGAATGTGCCCACCCCGATGCCGGTGAAAGCTGTGCCGGGGTTGTGCAGGTTGGAGTTGTAGTGGGCATCAAAGCGCACGCCCATAGAAAGGTCCCATTCCGGATTCAGGTAGCTGAACGAGAGCCAGGAGTCGCCGCCATTCTTGAGCACGTCGTAGTGTTCGGTGCCCGAAGCGCCAATCAGCGTGTCCCGGATGTAGAACTGGGTTTCCAGTTGAAGGTCGCCGGAAAACTGGCCCTGGCCGAAAGCGCCCTTGGAACTGCCTGCAAGCAAGGCAATTATGATGGCGAGCAGGAGCGGGCTACCCGGAAGGAAGGTGAGTTGCTTCATTGGTGGCAATAAATTTAGCCCACGGTGCCTTATTTTGTGGTTCAGGTTTAGGGCTGAATTTGGTTTCCAGGTGCATTATGGCATAAAAATTGCCGATTGTACGTGTTTGGTTTCAGAACTAACCTCTCTTTCACCGATTTTTGTTCCCTATGCACAACTACACTTCGCCTTTTCTGGCTGCTTTTGGATCGATCATGGGCCCTTTTAGAAAGACCTTGGCTCTGGCGCTTTTTCTGGTGCCAGCCGCTTTGGTGCAAGCCCAGGATCAATTGCCTTCCGTGATCTTGCAGGACGTGAATGGACAAAAAGTGGACATCGCCAGTATTGCCGGAAACGGCAAAATCACGGTCTTGAATTTTTGGGCCACCTGGTGCACTCCTTGCAAAAAAGAGCTCAATAACATTGCCCCGCTTTACGAAGACTGGCAAAAAGATTACAATGTGGAAATCGTGGCCATTTCTATTGACGACGCTCGCAACCAAGCCAAAGTAAAACCATACGTAGACGGACAGAGTTGGGATTACACCGTGCTCATTGACGTGAATGGTGCGCTGAAACAGAAGCTGAATTTTCAGCAGGTGCCCTACACGGTGATCGTGGATCAGCAAGGTAAAATTGTGAGTCGCCACGCCGGTTATGTGGATGGTGACGAATACCTGCTCGAAGAAGAACTCGCCAAGTTGGCGGGAAAATGATAGAATAACTTACGGTCGCAAAAAAAACCGCCGGCGCAAGCCGGCGGTTTTTTGTTTAGTATAGCGTTGAAGGGCTTAAAGGCGAACCCTCAGTTCACTTTAGAAAAGCGTTTGGACTCCACGAGATCATTGCTGCCGTTGAGCATCCGGGCAAAGTACATGCCTTCTTTCAACTCAGAGAGATCCAACTGAAAGGTGCTGCGCTCTGACCCCAAGTCGTAGCGGCGAACCAGCTTGCCCACGACGCTGTAAATCTCCACCATCCGGATTTTGGCGTTGGCCGGAGCAGAAACGCGAATTTCATTGCGCACTGGGTTGGGGTTAAATTGGAACGAGCTGGCAGAAGGGCTGCTTAAACCGGTGGCCACAGCGTCAAACTCGAAGCTGCAAATAATGGAGTTGTTGGGGTTGCCCACTTCGTACACTTTTAGGCGAACCGTACCCGATCCCGGGACACCATTGGGCTGGAATTGGACATAAAAGCCTTCGCCGGAAATGGTTTGTCCTGAAGTCATTGTGAAGGGAATCAGGACGCTGCCCGGACCCAATGGTTCATCCGAAAACGGAGAGTAACACTGGTTAGGGTCGCAGACGGCGGTTGCCCACTCTGCGGGAATATCTACTAATACCCTTTCCCAGGCTACGTTTATGGTGCTAGCGCCAGAATGGCTGAGTGGTGTTTGGAGCTTTTTTAAATCCCAGGCATTGCCCGTGGCATCAATGCCGCATGGGTCCAAACTGAGCGTGATGGCTTGTCCCTGAACAGCAAGGAACGGGACAAGAAGAGCAAAAAAGAGAAACGTGTATAGCTTGTTCATGAGCAGGTGGTGGAGGTAAGAGCCAAACTTCCAAAAAACCGACAAAGCAGTTTAATGGAAGTTCGGTCAACAGAAACCGCAACAAAGATACGTCCTTAGCGCAAGATCGTCAACTTGCGAGCAGTTGTTTGGCGGGTACCGTCTGATAAACTGTACAAGTACAGCCCATTAGGCAGGTTAGCCAAATCAGCATCCACGCGGACCTGACCGGGCTGAACCGGCAGCTCCAGAACCGAGCGACCTTGCAGATCGCTGATGCGCAAGGTGCCCATGCTGTTCCAGTCGTAAAGCGGAATGGCCGTGAACCCACTGGTCGGGTTTGGCATGTTTTGACCAAGCAGGGCAGAAGCCAGCAAGGCATCAAACTCAAGGCCGCTGAGTCCGTCCCAGAAATAATCGTGAGCCAATTTGACCACCAATTGAGCTACCTCGTCGTTGGTGAACATCTCAATGCCGGTGCCCAAGTAAATGACCTTGTACCCATCTTTCTCGGTGCGAACACCCCCGGTTTTGCTGGCAGTGCCATTGTAGTACATAATGGTGGTGGCCCCTGGTCCGTTAGCACCAATTTCGTCCGGATAGACGTTTGCAGCACCATATTCTGCCGTGATGTTGGTGGTACCGCCAGTTCCCAACCAAGCGTCTGCTGCGTCAAAGGTCAAGCTGGTGGTGGATGTGGATCCATCTCCATTGTAGTCAGCCTCCAGGTAGTTCAGGAAAAAGTTTCGGTTCTGCGGGGTGCCGTAGGGTGAACCAGCATCCATGATTTCCCAGCCAAAGTCCTGGGCGGAGATAAAGAGGTTGCCCCCGCGGTCCAGGAACTCCGAAAAAGCGGCGATTTTATCGTTTGAAGCTGCGGGGAAAGTCCAGCCTGCGTTGTAATAGACGTTCTTAACGCCGTCAAATGCACCCGCTTCCTGACCGCGGATAAATGTGTAGTGGTTAGCCGAAGCGCGGGTGTCGCGGCTGGCAATTTCCAATCCACCAGTGTACAGCAATTCGTGGTCGGCGTAAGTAGACGGGTCAACGCCGTTGCCATAGCCTTCGCCGGAATTCACCACAAGATCCGTTACGTTGTTAACCACATAAAAAGCAAGGCGCTGGGCTGCAAAATCCGGGTCGTCGTTAGAAACAACTTCAAGCGTGTATTCCCCAATGCCGGAGGTGCTGCCAGAATTGACGTTGACCTTGATTTCCTTTTTTTCGCCACCGTTCAGCGAAATAGTGGCAGTGTTAGCATAGGTATTTCCGTCGTATTCAAAATTGGCAGACCAGTCTGCAGCACCGGGCTGATTAGCGGTCAGCGAAATGGTCAGGCTTTCGCTACCGGTTCCAAATTCCTCCAGGTTGCTGTAAAACGAACGGGTGACACCCCCAGGCTGAAAGGCTGAGCCGCTGCCGGGGGAAAGGTCGTATTTCGGAGCGCGACTGCTACCAGAGTTTAGAATGTTGCGCGTTGAAACGTTTTGCACGTAGGCAATGATGTAGACATTGTCCGCTGTCCAGGTTCCGCTGACCGAGTAGTTGAACGTGTAGGTGTTGGTAGAACCTGCATCAGGTAATGTCATGGATGCTCCGCTTGTGCCGCCCAGCGTTTGGCGAAAAACATTGGGAAAGTCACGTTCGCCGTTGCTGCCCGGAGGGGTTGCATAGTTTTTGGGGTCTTCGACAATGAGCACTTGCAGGATGTGCGTCCCGGACGGGGGAGCGCCGATTCCATCCACATAAATGGTCACGTCGCGGTCTGTTCCTGCCGTTTCTTCAACCCGAAGGCGAATGGGGCTTCCAGGTAGGATCGCGTTAGTCAGGGTCTGCTCCGTGAGACCAGCTGGACCACCAAAGAGCGCGCCATCCAATACCATTGAAGGCACCCCGGTAATGCCATAGCGCGCTACCATCGCATTGCTTTCTGTGGGGTTGGCGCTGTACATGGGATCTACCCCCGGCCAGGAGGTATGGTAGGCCACGTGGTTGGCCAGACCCAAATGAGCTTCACGAATGGGTTCAAAAATAGGGTTTTGCGTAGCGCACGGTCCGCAGGAAGCCTGCGTGAAATGCTCCATCATGGGCTGTTTGCGCGCTAATTGCGCTTCGGCCTCGGGCTGAAAGACCAGAAAATTGAGCGTGAGACCGAGTGCAATTTGAGTGAATTTAACATTCATATGAAAAAAATGAGGGCTTTGGTTATGGATTGACAATCGATGGATGGTCTACTAAAATAAGATGTTTTGGTTAGCCCGCGAAAAATGTCCCAAAAAAAAGTTTAGACTGTGGGTAAGAGTCCAAGCCATTACTTGCCCAATCAGTGATCAATACCCTGAACCACCACAACGATTTCCCCTTTAATGGCCGGTCGGGCGGCAAAATCAGCCAGGAGCTCGTTAAGCGGGCCAATACGGTGCTCTTCATGAAGCTTGCTCAGCTCGCGGAAAACCCCCGCAATGCGCTCAGGACCACAGTGTTGCACCAGTTGCTCCAGGCATTTGACCAGGCGGTGCGGGCTCTCGTAGAGCACTGTGGTTCGGGTTTCAGCAGCGATAGCGACAAAACGGGTTTGACGCCCTTTTTTTGGCGGGAGAAAGCCCTCAAAGCAGAAGCGGTCGCAGGGGATACCGCTGGCGGCGAGCGCGGGTACAAAGGCGCTCGGACCCGCGAGACATTCCACCGGAACACCAGCTTGGCGGCAGGCGCGCACCAGCAGAAATCCGGGGTCGGAAATGCCGGGCGTACCCGCGTCGGTGATGAGCGCCATTACCTCGCCCGCCTGCATGCGGGTTACCAGCAGCGGGGTTTGGCGGTGCTCGTTGTGCTGGTGGTAGGGCTCCATCGGCGTGGAAATACCGAAATGTTCCAGCAATCGCCCGGAATTGCGGGTGTCTTCGGCCAGTACACGACCGGCTTCGCGCAGCACACGGACTGCCCGAAACGTCATGTCTTCTAAATTGCCGATGGGTGTGGGCACCAAAATCAGGCGCCCGCGCAGGGCGTCAGCGGGCATTTGCGTGGACGCGCGCAGCGTATTTGCGGCATCGCTCGCCGCGTCAGACAGGGGCTCTTCGACCGTTATAAACACGGTTTGAACCCGCTCTGAGAGCCGTTTTTTATCTGGGTTGCGCCGGCCCAATCCTTAAGCGGGTTGGGGCGTCAAAGCCTCGACGCGGAAATGGTAGTACTCCATGATGGGGTTGGCGAGCAATTTGTTGCAGGCGGTTTCCACCAGGCGGGAGGCTTCTTCGGACGTGCCAGCCTCCAGGACCAGTTCAATGTGCTTGCCGATGCGGACGTCTGCAATGGCAGCCAGGTCCAGGTGTTTCATACTGCCGGCAACTGCTTTGCCTTGAGGGTCAAGGAGTTCCGGGTGGGGCATGATGTTGACAAAAGCCTTGAAAGTCATGGGAAAGGGGAGTTGGTCAGTGAGTCAAAGCCGCGGGACGGCTGGTGGCGTTGTGGGCCAGCGAAAGCGCGATGTACCAGGCAAAACAGATGGGAACAGTGAGCCAGCCGAGCTTGAGCACAAAAATACACCCGAAAAAGAGGGCCCAGCCGCTGAGCATTCCGCCGAGTTCCCAAGGGTGTTTTTTTAGGTCGAAGGCTTTGATTTTAAGGCTGAGCAACGGCAGGTTGGAGGTCATCAGCACCGTCAGCACCAGGCTGATGCCGATGACGACCCACTTTTGTTGGAGCAGGCTGCCCAGGCCGGTTTGATCGGTCAGCAGCACCATGGGCAACGAAGCCACCAACATGGCCATAGCGGGGGTGGGTAGGCCCGTGAAACCGGGTCCAGACCCTTCGTCCAGGTTAAAACGGGCCAATCGCCAGGCGGCTCCGAGCGTGATCGCAAAACCGGTGGCAAACAGAGCCATGGGTACCGAAAAGGCGTCGTAGCTCACGTAATAGGCCTGCGCGGTGAGTTGAAAAAGCATCAAACCGGGCACCAGGCCAAAGGTGACCAGGTCGGCCAGGGAGTCCAGTTGCTTGCCCATAGCGCTTTGCGCGCGGAGCACGCGGGCCAGAAAGCCGTCGAAAAAGTCCAGCCCTGCAGCCAAAAAGACCAGGTAACAGGCCATGGAAACACGGGGCATGTCTGCCGCGGCGATGTTCCCGCCCACATAAATATAAAGGTGGTCGTAGAAGAGGTACGCGATAGCCATGCACCCGATGAAGAGGTTGGCCAGCGTGAAGAAGTTGGGGATCTGCCGGATGATTTTATCCACGGACGGTAGCGTTCATGAGGCTTTCAATTTCGTCGGCTTCGAGCGGAATATCGGCCATCAGGTCAATGGGGTCGCCGTCAGTGACCCAGACGTTGTTTTCGAGCCTGATTCCGAACCCTTCCTCCGGAATATAAATGCCGGGTTCTACCGTAAAGACGTTTCCGGTGGAAATGGTCCCGAACCGGTTGCCAATGTCGTGCACATCCAGGCCGAGGTGGTGGGAAGTGCCGTGCATAAAGTACTTCTTATAAAGAGGTGCGTCGGGGTTTTGCTTGCTGACAGCGGTTTTGTCCAGCAGGCCCAGCCCGATCAGTTCGCTCTCCATGATTTTGCCCACTTCCTTGGTGTATTCCGGCAGGCTGGTGCCCGGCCGCAGCATGGTCGTGGCTTCGCGTTGCACCCTGAGCACCGCGTCATAAACGGCGCGCTGGCGATCGCTGAATGCCCCGCTGACCGGGATGGTGCGGGTCAGGTCGGCGTTGTAGTTGGCGTATTCGGCGCCAAAATCCATCAATAAAACTTCGCCGGCCTGGCAAGGTTTGTTGTTGAGGCTGTAATGTAAAATGTTGGTGTCAGCTCCGGAGGCGATGATGGGATGGTAGGCGTGCCCGGTGGCCCTGTTGCGCATGAATTCGTGGATGATTTCGGCCTCGATTTCGTATTCGGCCACCCCGGGTTGCACAAAGTCAAGTACCCGGCGAAAGGCCTTGCCGGTGATGTCGCAAGCTTGGCGCAACAACTCAATTTCCAGCTCCGATTTGACCATGCGCAGATCGGTCAGCAAAGGGGCGGCTCTGCGGAATTCATGCAGCGGGAAGCGCTGGCGGAGCTGGTGAGCGAACCGATGTGCGCCATCTTGTACCGGATTTGTGGCGCGATCGTTTTCATTTCCCCCGAGGTAAATGCGGTCTGCGCGGTGGGCCAGCATGTTCAGTAGCGCTTCGAATTCGTTGGTCCACAGCACATTAGCGATGCCGGACATCGTTTTGCCTTCTTCCTGGGTGTACTTGTGGCCCTCCCATGTTTTAACGGTGTCGTTGGTGGGGCGCAGGAACAGGATTTCGCGGTGTTTGGGGTCCGGTGCATCCGGATACAACAGGAGCACGGTCTGTTCCTGGTCAATGCCGGTCAGGTAAAACAGGTCGGGATTCTGGTGGAACTCAAAGGTGGCGTCGCCGGAGCGGGGCATTTCGTCATTGGACACAAAGACCGCCAGAGAACCTGCGGGCAATTGGGCGCAGAACCGCTTCCTGTTGGCCACAAAAAGCTCGGGGGAAATGGACCGGTATTTCATGGCGTCAAAGCTACGAAACCCCTTGCGGCGGTGGCAGGTCCCATGCGACGGGTATTTTCGCGCATTTCTTGCACATTTTCTAAGCCGGGGCAAGTCATTTATCCACTGTTGTTTCTTATCTTTGCCTCCCCAAACCGGAACAAGCCTGTTTTTTGTTGCCTCTGGCAACTTTTTAGGCGCTCCTCCGCGGTTTTCGCGGAGATGTTTCGGGTAGGTCGTATTTCTAAGCTTGTGTTACTTGTTTGAGGCGGGGTCTCGCTACCAGTTTTCAACAATCGGTAGCTTGATGTTAAGGCAGGCCCAAAGTTGAGCCGGACAAGGAGTTAAGCACGGAAGAGGTTCTCTCTTCCGGCATCTCTTTGTACTCTCCCTTTGTCTTCCTATCTTTGCCGTCCCAAATTTGGCTGGTCATAAACCCGAGTCTGCATGCCCACGATTCAGCAATTGGTCCGCAAAGGCCGCAATGTCATTGAAGTAGCGAGCAAATCGCGCGCGTTGGACAGCTGCCCCCAGAAACGGGGTGTCTGCACCCGCGTGTACACCACCACCCCTAAGAAGCCGAATTCCGCGCTTCGCAAGGTGGCTAAAGTGCGTTTGACCAACGCCACGGAAGTGATCGCCTACATTCCGGGTGAAGGCCACAACCTGCAGGAGCACTCCATTGTGCTGATTCGCGGAGGCAGGGTCAAAGACCTTCCAGGGGTTCGCTACCACATTGTACGCGGTGCCTTGGACACCGCAGGGGTGAACGACCGCAAAAAAAGCCGCTCCAAGTACGGCACCAAACGTCCCAAACCCGGTGCTGCACCGGTAGCCGCTAAAGGAGGCGGTGGCAAGAAGAAATAAGAACCCGTCCGGCCCCAGACCGCATAAAAGGCCGACAACGTTTATAAACCGATGAGGAAGTCCAAAGCCAAAAAGCGCCCGATCTCTCCAGATCCCCGGTACGCTGACATGCTGGTAACCCAGTTTGTGAATAACCTGATGTACTCGGGCAAGAAGAGCACGGGATTCTCTATTTTCTACGATGCGATGGACCGTATTGAGCAGTCCACCAAGGAAAATGGTCACGAAGTTTGGAAGCGTGCCGTGCAAAACGCTACGCCAAACGTGGAGGTTAAAAGCCGCCGGATAGGCGGTGCAACCTTCCAGATTCCGATTGAAATCCGTCCGGAACGCCGCTTGTCGATGTCCATGAAATGGATCATCAGCTTTGCCCGCAAACGCTCCGGTCGTTCTATGGCAGAAAAACTCGCAGGCGAATTAATCGCCGCGTCCAAGGGAGAAGGCGCTACGATCAAAAGAAAGGAAGACACGCATAAGATGGCCGAGTCTAACAAGGCATTCAGCCACTTCCGCGTTTAACACAAATTCGCCCCAGGCCTATCCAACATGTCACAACGCGACCTTACACTCACCAGAAACATCGGCATCGCCGCCCACATTGATGCGGGCAAGACCACGACGACCGAGCGTATTCTGTTTTACACCGGCATGACCCACAAAATCGGGGAAGTGCACGACGGTGCTGCTACCATGGACTGGATGGAGCAGGAGAAGGAACGCGGCATCACGATCACTTCGGCTGCCACGACTACCTTCTGGAAGTACTTGGACAACCAGTACAAGATCAACATTATCGATACGCCCGGCCACGTGGACTTCACGGTTGAAGTGGAGCGTTCGCTGCGCGTGCTCGACGGCGCTGTTGCGCTTTTCTGCGCTGTTGGTGGTGTGGAGCCTCAATCGGAAACGGTTTGGCGTCAGGCTAACAAATACGGCGTTCCCCGCATTGGTTTCGTCAACAAGATGGACCGCTCCGGTGCTGACTTCCTGGAGGTTGTGCGCCAGGTTAAGACCATTCTGAGGGCCAACCCAGTGCCGATTCAGTTGCCCATTGGTGCAGAAGAGACCTTCCGCGGTGTGGTTGACCTCATCGGCAACCGCGCTATTGTATGGGACGACGAGACCTTGGGCGCAAAGTACAACGTCGTTGACATTCCCGCAGATATGGCCGACCAGGTCATGGAATACCGCGAGAAGTTGGTGGAAGCCGTTGCGGAATACGACGATAAGTTGTTGGAGAAATTCTTCGAGAATCCCGATTCCATTACGGAGGACGAGATGATCGCGGCTATCCGCTCTGCGACGATCGACATGGCCATCATCCCGATGATGTGCGGCACGGCTTTCAAGAACAAAGGGGTGCAGATCCTGCTTGATGCAGTGGTCCGCTACCTGCCTTCTCCCATGGACCTCCCGCCGGTTGAGGGCATCAACCCGCGTACGGATTTGATGGAGTCCCGCAAGCCCGATGTAAACGAGCCCTTCGCCGCATTGGCCTTTAAAATCATGACTGATCCCTTCGTGGGTCGTTTGTGCTACTTCCGGGTTTACTCGGGTCGTCTCGACGCTGGTTCTTCGGTGTTGAACATCCGCACGACCAAAAAGGAACGCATTTCCCGCATCCTTCAGATGCACGCCAACAAGCAGAGCCCGTTGGAGTTTATAGAAGCAGGCGACATTGGAGCTGGCGTCGGGTTTAAGGAAATCCGCACCGGTGACACGCTCTGCGACGAAAAGCACCCAATTACGCTGGAAAGCATGACTTTTCCAGAGCCCGTTATTGGTGTGGCTATTGAGCCCAAGACGCAGGCTGACCTGGACAAGCTCGGCATGGCCCTGTCCAAACTTGCCGAAGAAGACCCCACCTTCCGCGTCAATTTTGACGAGGAAACCGGTCAGACCATCATCCGCGGCATGGGCGAGTTGCACTTGGAAATCATCGTGGATCGCCTCCGGCGCGAGTTCAAGGTAGAAGCCAATCAGGGCGCCCCACAGGTGGCCTTTAAGGAAGCCATTACCCAAGCTGTTCGCCACCGCGAAACCTACAAGAAACAAACGGGTGGTCGCGGTAAGTTCGCCGACATCCAATTTGAATTGTTGCCCGCCGATGAAGGCGTTGTCGGGTTGCAGTTTGTCAATGACATCAGTGGCGGTTCTATTCCCCGGGAATTCATTCCCTCGGTGGAAAAGGGATTCAAAGCTGCGATGGTAACAGGTGTGTTGGCGGGTTACCCGCTGGACAGCCTTAAGGTTCGCCTGTTCGACGGTTCCTTCCACGCGGTGGACTCCGATCAGTTGAGCTTTGAAATTGCCGCCAAAATGGGCTACCGCGAGGCTGCCCGCAAAGCCCGCCCCATTCTGCTCGAGCCCATTATGAAGCTCGAAGTGGTGACGCCTGAAGAGCACACCGGTGACGTCATCGGTGACCTCAACCGCCGCCGCGGCATGATGGAAGGTATGGACATGAAAGGCGGAGCTCAGGTTATCAAGGCCAAAGTGCCGCTTTCGGAAATGTTTGGTTACGTAACCCAGTTGCGCACCATCACGTCCGGCCGCGCTACCAGTATCATGGAATTCTCCCACTTCGCCCAGGCACCGGATTCGATTGCCGAAGAAGTGATCGCCAAATCAAAAGGCAAAGTCAACGTTTAAAGCACCCGCAAGGGACGTAGCGTCATGAATCAAAAGATTCGCATTAAGCTCAAGTCTTACGACCACAACCTGGTGGATAAATCCAGCGAAAAGATCGTTAAGACAGTTCGCAACACCGGTGCCGTGGTGTCTGGTCCTATTCCGCTGCCAACGCAGAAGAAGATCTACACCGTGCTGCGTTCGCCCCACGTCAATAAAAAGGCGCGGGAGCAATTTCAGCTCTTCACCTACAAGCGACTGCTGGACATCTACAGCTCCACGAGCAAAACCGTAGATGCCCTGATGAAATTGGAATTGCCCAGCGGGGTGGATGTAGAGATCAAAGTCTAGTCAGCGATGAAAGGCATTATTGCAAAAAAGGTCGGAATGACCAGCTATTTCGCGGAAGACGGCCGCCAGCACGTTTGCACGGTAGTGCAAGCCGGCCCCTGCGTTGTAGTTCAGAAGAAAGACGCGACCATCGATGGCTATGAGGCCCTCCAGGTCGGGTTCAACCAGGCCAAGGAGAAGCACACCACCCGGGCCATGTCCGGACACTTCAAAAAAGCCGGCGTTGCCCCGCAACGCAAGCTCACAGAGTTCCGCAATTTCCCTGGCGACCTGCAGGTCGGCGCTGAAATCAAGGCTGACATTTTTGCCGAGGGCGAGTCGATCATTGTGACCGGCACCTCCAAAGGCAAGGGTTTCCAAGGGGTCGTGCGCCGCCACAACTTTAGCGGTGTTGGTATGCGGACTCACGGTCAGCACAACCGCCACCGTGCACCAGGCTCGATCGGCGCTTCGTCTTTCCCCTCCAAGGTGTTCAAAGGCATGCGCATGGGCGGCCACATGGGGGTTGACCAAGTACAGGTCAAGGGACTGACCATCCTCAAAATCATTCAGGAGGACAACCTGATGCTCATCAAGGGAGCGCTTCCCGGAGCTAAAGGTTCATACCTGGTTATTGAAAGTAAATCCCCGATTGCCGCGCCCGTTGTGGCCAGCGAAACCGAAGCAGCAGCGGAGTAATTCGCCGCAGGACACACACGCAAAAGCAAACCTGACGATTCAAGGGCCGAAGCATGAAACTGAGCATTAAGGACAATACGGGTAAGGATACGGGCAAGACCGTCGAACTGGCTGACGCTGTGTTTGGGGTAGAGCCATCGGACCACGCCATTTACCTGGACGTAAAGCAGCACCTGGCCAACGTGCGTCAGGGTACGCACAAGTCCAAAGAGCGCAACGAGATATCGGGTTCTACCCGCAAGCTCAAGCGCCAGAAGGGCACTGGGGGCGCTCGCGCCGGAGACATCAACAGCCCGTTGATGCGGGGTGGAGCCCGTGTATTCGGTCCACGTCCCAGAAATTACCATTTCAAGCTGAACCGGAAGGTCAAGCAATTGGCCCGCCGCTCAGCATTGAGCTACAAGGCATCCAGCGCTGCTATTGTAGTGCTCCAGGATTTCGAAATGGAAAAACCCAGAACTAAAGAATTCCTGGGCTTGCTCAAGAATCTGGGATTATCCGAAAGCAAGACGCTCGTCATCCTCAGCGATTCTAACCGGAACCTGTTCTTGTCAGCTCGCAACCTTCCCGGATCCCGGATTACGGCTGCAAACCGCCTGAATACCTACGATATCATGAACGCCAACACGGTTGTCATGATGGAGAGCTCAGTTAATTTGCTCAACCAAACACTTTCCTGAACCCGGTAAAACGGAATTCAGCCTGATAGCCAACCGATCGAAACCATGGACATTCTCATTAAGCCCATCATCAGCGAAAAAATGACCGAGCAGGCCGAAACGCTGAATACCTATGGCTTTGTTGTACATAAGCGGGCCAACAAAATCCAGATCAAGGATGCTGTTGAGAAGATGTATGACGTGAACGTGAAAAGCGTTCGGACCATCCAGCACGGAGGTAAGCACGGTTACCAGCGCACGCCTTTTGGCATCAGCATTGGCACGCGCGGCGCCCGTAAGAAAGCTTATGTTACGTTGGGCAAAGGCCAGCAGATCGATTTTTACAGCAATATTTAATCAAGACCCAGCGACTTCGCAATGGCACTGAAAAAATACCTCCCGATGACCCCTGGCACGCGTTTCCGCGTTGGAAACGCCTATGCCGAAGTCACCACGGACAAGCCGGAAAAGAGTCTTCTGGCCGACAATAAGAGGTCGGGCGGGCGCAACAGCCAGGGCCGCATGACCATGCGCTATCGCGGCGGTGGACACAAGCAGCGCTACCGCATGATTGATTTCAAGCGGGAAAAGTACGGCATTGAAGCTACCGTAAAGTCGATTGAGTACGATCCCAACCGCACGGCTTTCATTGCCCTGCTGTTCTATGCAGACGGCGAGAAGCGCTACATCATTGCTCCTCAAGGTATCGAAGTGGGCCGCAAGCTGCTCTCCGGACCTGAGGTTGCTCCAGAGGTAGGCAATGCCCTTCCGCTGGCAAAGATTCCGCTTGGTACCGTCATCCACGCTATTGAAATGCAGCCCGGTCGCGGTGCTGTAATCGCCCGCAGCGCTGGCTCTTGGTGCCAGTTGGTCGCCAAAGAAGGTAAGTATGCCATTGTTCGTCAGCCTTCCGGCGAAACGCGCATGATCCTGCTCACCTGCATGGCTACGGTAGGAACTGTTTCCAACTCGGACCACAACCTGCAGTCCTTGGGCAAAGCCGGTCGCAAGCGTTGGCTGGGACGCCGTCCCCGTACCCGCGGTGTGGCCATGAACCCTGTCGATCACCCGATGGGTGGTGGTGAAGGCCGCGCCTCTGGTGGTCAGCCCCGCTCCCGCAAGGGCTTGTACGCCAAGGGCAAAAAGACCCGCAGCCCGAAAAAAGGCTCCAACAAATTCATCATTAGCAAGCGGAAGAAGTAATCCAGCGCATCAGTTATGGGAAGATCCATTAAAAAAGGGCCCTACGTTGCCTTTAAGCTTAGTCGGAAAGTCGAAAAGATGAATGATGCCGGTCGCAAGACGGTTATTAAAACCTGGTCGCGCCGTTCCACCATTCTGCCTGAGTTCGTCGGTTTGACGTTTGCTGTTCACAACGGCAAGACCTTCATCCCGGTTTTCGTCACGGAAAACATGGTAGGCCACAAGCTTGGGGAGTTCGCTCCCACCCGGAACTTCCGCGGTCACTCTTCCAAAAAGAAATAATTAAGCGCCGTTAAAAGCCTTTAGCTCCATGCAATCTTCTGCACTACTCCGAAACAACCCCAAGACGAACAACAACTCAGGTTCGTCGCGCAAAGCGCGCCTGGTCGCCGATCAGATTCGCGGCCTGAGTATTGACAAAGCGCTGGGCATTCTCAAGTTCAGCACCAAGGACGTTTCGCGTCGAATGGAGCAGGTTCTTTTGTGCGCCGTGAACAACTGGAAACAAGAGAACAAGCAAGATCCGGCCGATCAGAACTTGTTTATCAAAGCAGTTCGCATCGATGCAGGCAAGACCATGAAGCGCTTCCAGGCTGCTCCCCACGGTCGTGCGCACCGCATCCGCAAACGCACCCACCACATTTTCCTGACGGTGGACAACAAGGCTCCAGAGGTTATTCCCCCCGTCGCAGAAGCTGCGGCAAAGACCGAAACCAAATCCAAGCGCAAACCGGCGGCCAAAGCCTGAGCCCCCTTCGAAATAGCATAGCATCATGGGACAAAAAGCAAATCCAATCAGCAATCGCCTGGGCATTATCCGGGGCTGGGATTCCAATTGGTTTGGAGGGGACAACTTTCCGGAGAAGCTTGTGGAAGACGAAAAAATCCGCAATTACCTCAACGTGCGTATTTCCAAAGGGGGAATTGCCCGGGTGGTCATTGAGCGGACGCTGAACCGGATAACGGTCACTATTCACACCTCCCGCCCAGGGATCATCATTGGCAAAGGCGGTGGAGAAGTGGACCGGATTAAAGAAGAATTGAAGAAAATCACCAACAAGGACGTTCAGATCAACATCTTGGAGATCCGCCGTCCCGAACTGGATGCTGCTATTGTTGCGGAGACCATTGCCAAGCAACTGGAAGCGCGGATAAACTTCCGCCGGGCTATTAAAATGGCCATTGCTTCCACCATGCGGATGGGCGCTGAAGGGATCAAAGTGCGGGTTTCCGGACGTTTGAACGGCGCTGAAATGGCCCGCCGCGAAGAGTATAAGCAAGGACGCGTACCTTTGCACACTTTCCGCGCGGACATTGACTATCCGCGCGGAAAGTGTGCAAAGGTACGCGTCCTTGCTTATACTCTTCGCGGCGGG
>CAYSDI010000079.1:0-17231 GCA_964429745.1 uncultured Chitinophagales bacterium
ACCCCCAACCCCAACCCCCAAACTTGGGAAACGAAGAGCCCCCATTCGCCCGAGCAAGGTTGTCCGAAAAAGGTGGAAATTTACCGCGTCAGCGCAACCACCCCCGAACGGCAGCGGCTGCGACCCTACTATCTATGGCATCACTGATTACTATTCGCGACCTCGTCAAGAGTTACAACCTCGGCAACGTCAAAATCAATGCGCTCAATGGGGTGTCTATTGATATTGAAAAGAACGAATATGTGGCATTGATGGGACCTTCCGGGTCGGGCAAATCCACGCTGATGAACTTGCTTGGGTGCCTGGACACGCCGACGAGCGGAACCTACGTCCTAAACGGGCGCGACGTCAGCTCAATGACCGAAAATGAACTGGCTGATATTCGCAACCAGGAAATTGGGTTCGTGTTTCAAACGTTTAACCTGCTGGCCAGGCTAACCGGGGTGGAGAATGTGGCGCTACCGCTCATTTACGCAGGCAAGTCCAAGGCGGACCGGAACGAACGGGCGGCGCAAATGCTGACCGCGGTTGGCCTGGGCAAGCGGATGCGCCATAAGCCTAACGAGTTGTCCGGCGGTGAGCGCCAGCGGGTGGCCATTGCCCGTGCGCTGGTTAATAATCCGTCCATCATCCTGGCTGACGAGCCCACCGGCAACCTGGATAGCAAAACTTCGCTCGAAATCATGGACATCTTTGAGCGCATTTACAACGAAGGCAATACGGTCATCGTGGTCACGCACGAGGAGGACATTGCCGCGCATGCCCGCCGGGTTATCCGACTGCGCGATGGGGTGGTGGAGCGCGATGAGCCCAATCCCACACCAAGACTGGCTAGTCGTTCGGCGGCCCTTCGCCCGGAAGCTGTTCAATCAGTAAGCGCAGCCCCTGGCACTTAAGCCTATTCCCATTCATGAAGATTTACACCAAAAAAGGCGATCTGGGCGAGACTTCCCTGATCGGGGGCACCCGGGTGCGCAAGAACCACCTGCGGGTGGAGGCCTACGGGGCTGTTGACGAGCTCAATTCCTGGTTGGGCATGTTGGGCTCAGGACCGCTGCCGGAAGGGCAGGGAGCCTTGCTGTTGCAGGTGCAGGAGCAACTCTTTACCGCTGGTGCCAGCCTTGCTGCTGATCCCGATCATGCGCACATGGCCCTGCCGGATCTTCGGGAAGGCGACGTTGAAGCCCTTGAAAAGGCCATTGATTCCATGGAAACCACCCTGGAGCCGCTGCGAAACTTCGTGCTCCCAGGGGGGCATGCTGCTGTTGCCCAAGTGCATGTTGCGCGCTGTGTCTGCCGACGCGCAGAACGCGCTGTGGTCAACCTTGGCGGTCATTCGCCGGTTGATCCCATGGTCTCGGCGTACCTGAATCGCCTCTCCGACTATTTATTTGTACTTGCCCGCGCCGTTGCCGCTCATCTTAAGGTCCAGGAAATACCCTGGAAACCAAGAGGTTGAATAGGCAAACAATCCTCTATGCCCACTTTTCTTGCGCTGAAACCTTTTCAGGCCTTGTTGCGTTTGGTGTAATTGGATATTCAAGTATTTTTGCGCCCAATTCGGGCATATAAACGCTTCGCACGATGTACTGGACTCTTGAACTTGCCTCTTTTCTGGAAGACGCGCCATGGCCTTCTACCAAAGACGAACTTATTGATTATTCTATCCGCTCCGGTGCTCCGATCGAAGTGATCGAGAACCTGCAGGAATTGGATGACGAAGGGGAATTTTACGAAGGTATTGAAGATATCTGGCCGGACTATCCCACGCACGACGACTTCTTCTTCAACGAAGACGAATACTAACGTTTGGCCGGTCTGGATAAGACCGTACCACCTTCCACTTATCCGGGCTTTTTGTGGAACTCCCTCAGATCAGCAACATGGCGTCGCCATAACTGTAGAACCGGTACTTCTCTTTGATGGCCTGTTTGTAGGCCTCCATGATCAAATCGTAGCCCGCAAAGGCGCAGATCATAATCAGCAGGCTAGTCTTTGGCAGGTGGAAGTTGGTAATCATGGAATTGCAAACATGGAAGTTGTAAGGCGGGTGGATGAACAGGTTCGTCCAGCCTTCTTCCGTCTTGAGCTTGCCCGTAGCGGACACAGCCGATTCCACCGCCCGCATGGACGTAGTGCCAATAGCACATACGTTGTGCTTGCCGTCAATAGCCTTGTTGACCTTGTTAACGGCTTCCTGATTGATGCGGAAGTACTCCGCATCCATTTTGTGCTTGCTCAGATCTTCTACATCAATGGAGCGGAAGGTGCCCAGGCCTACGTGCAGCGTTAACTCTGCCAGGCTCACGCCTTTAATCTCCAGGCGGGTCAGCAATTCCTTGCTGAAATGCAGGCCGGCGGTTGGCGCGGCCACGGCGCCTTCTTCGCGGGCGTAAACCGTTTGGTAGCGCTGCTTGTCCACATCGGCGGGTTGGCGCTTGATGTATTTGGGAAGGGGGGTTTCGCCCAGCATCTCCAGGATGGCGCGCAATTCGGCCGGGCCGCTATCGTGCAGGAAACGAATGGTGCGGCCGCGCGATGTGGTGTTGTCCACCACTTCGGCCACCAGCTCGTCGTTGTCGCCAAAGTAAAGCTTATTGCCCACGCGGATTTTGCGCGCCGGGTCAACGAGTACGTCCCAGAGGTACATTTCTGAGTTGAGCTCGCGGAGCAGGAAAACCTCAATACGGGCTCCCGTTTTCTCCTTTCGGCCAAACAATCTGGCCGGGAACACCTTGGTGTTGTTGGCGATAAGGACGTCGCCATCCCCAAAAAAGTTGAGAATGTCCTTGAACACCAGGTGTTCAATTTTGCCGGAATCGCGGTGAACCACCATCAGGCGGGACTCGTCGCGGCGGTCAGCAGGGAACTGGGCGATTAGTTTCTCGGGCAGGTCATAGACGAACTGCGAGAGTTTCATTCTGGAAGGTGCCATAAGCGGACGGCAAAAATAACGAATCTTTGGACATAATTTTGGCTGGGCACCACAACGCCCTGCTATCGTCCATGGGGGTATTGTTGAAAGTCCTTCAGGAGAGTTTTATCCTTGTTATTCAAGAACTTAGGTCTAATATCCTTCGTTCGATGTTGTCGTTGCTGGGTGTTACAATAGGCATCTTTTGCATTATTGCGGTACTTTCTGCTGTCGACAGCCTGAAACGCAACCTCGAATCGGGTCTGGACCGCCTGGGCTCCAATGTTTTGTATGTTCAAAAGTGGGCCTGGGGCCCCGGCGATAACGAGGAATATCCCTGGTGGGAATACATCAAACGCCCCAGTCCGAGCTACCGGGAGTACCGCATTCTGGCCACGCGCCTCGAAAGTGCGGATGCGGTAGCTATTGAGACCTTCCGCAACAGCAGGCTGATCAAGTACGAGCGGCACACCGTCCGCAACGTGGACGTAGCCGCGGTTACCAATGAGTTTGACCGCATTTACAATCTGGTTTTTGCCGCGGGTCGCTGGTTTTCCAGCTCTGAATCGCAAGGAGGCCAGCCCGTAGTCGTCATCGGCGCCACGGTAGCCGAAGAGCTCTTCCCCGGAAAAACCAGCCCGGTGGGCAAGCAAATTTGGGTGCTCGGCAACAAAGTCCGCGTTATTGGTGTGCTCGAAAAAGAAGGCGAAAGCCTGGTTGACTTCAGCTACGACGAAGTGGTGCTGCTGCCCTTTGAGTACCTGCGCCGTTTCTCGGATACTGACGGACCCTTCGCAGACAATCTTCTGCTGGTTCAGGCAGCAGAAGGAGTGGACAACAAGACGGTCATTGAAGAAATTACGCCGCTGTTGCGCTCTGTGCGAAGGCTAAAACCAATGGAAAACGACGACTTTTCCATCAACGAAGTCACGGTAGCGACAAACGCGCTCAAGCAAAGTTTCGGGATATTAAATATAATTGGCTTTATAATCGGAGGATTCGCGCTGCTGGTCGGAGGTTTTGGCATAGCAAACATTATGTTTGTGTCCGTCCGCGAGCGCACCCCCATGATTGGCATCAAGAAATCGCTCGGTGCCAAGAATCACTTTATCCTGATCGAGTTTTTGCTCGAAGCCGTGCTGCTCTGCTTGATCGGCTGTGCGCTTGGGCTGCTCATGGTCTGGGGACTACTCAGCATCCTGGAAAAAACCATGAATTTCGAATTTGTGCTGAGCACCGGAAACATCCTGTTCGGCACCATCGTTTCTACCTTCCTTGGGCTTGTGTTCGGCATCATTCCCGCCTGGATGGCTTCCCGCATGGACCCCGTTGAGGCCATGCGAAAATGAACCGCAATTGATCCGCTACTTTACAAATGCTCGATGGGCGCGTGTCGGATTACGCTTCCGGATGGCCGCCTTTGCCTACTCTAACCCTGGCACCGTGTCCGTTTGAGCTCGGGGGAAGGGCCCCATTGCCTTGAGCCGCTGGTTTTTGCTCCTTGCGCTTGCGGTTTTTGAGGTAGGCCACCTTGTTGGCCAGAATGGACCGGGCTTTTGGGCTCCACCACTGTTCCAGGGTGTCCTTGTTTGCTACATCAAAGTCGACCCGGAGCGATGCCACCAGGTCGTGGCGCAGGTGCATTTTGCTTTTTTGCCAAGCTTCTGCATCAAAGCGCAGATAGGCGTTCATCTTTTTTTCCGCCACCCGCATCACATCATGCGGTTCGGCAATTTCATCGATGAGCTGGAACAAAAAGGCCTCTTCCGGGCTAAACAGTCGGCCTTCGGTTAAAAACATGTAGGCTCGTCGGTTTCCAATCCAGTAGGAATACAGTTTGAAGAGTGAATCCGGCACGACGATACCCACAGAAATTTCGTTCATGCCCGTGCGGTAATCGCCCTGAGCCATGACGCGGTAGTCCGCGCAGAAGCCGAGCACGCAACCGCCGGCAGGGGAGTGGCCAGTAATAGCGGCCACCATTGGCTTGGGGAACGCCACCATTTCCACCATGAGGACAAAGAAATCCGTCCAAAAGTCCCGGATTTGCTTGCGGTCGTATTCGTAAAGTTCAATGAGGTCGAAACCCGCACTAAAGAAGTGCTCCTTGCCGGTTAGGATGACCCCGCGGATGGATTTGTCTTCCTGCAGCAGGCGAATAGTATCCTTGAGTTCATCCACCATCTCCGTGTTGATGGCATTAACCGGAGGCCTGTTTAGCTGTACGACTGCGTAATCGCCATTTGGCCCTGATTTGGTGTGGATGGAAAGCGTGTTCATGAGTAGGAGGTCAATGCTTGCAAAAAAAATACCATAAAAGGATAATCCTCAAGTAAGGTATGAATTTTTTTTAAAAAATCATACCACCCTGTATGGAATCTTAGCTGTCCTCCCTGAACCTAAGTATTCTACGACAAAGGTCGCATTAAAGTTGTCAAGTTGGACCCCCTGCCTGAAAATTTGCATCTTGTTGGCTATCAGCCCTTAAAGTGGGCTAGCCAAACAATTGGACCAAACAAATGGAAAAAACGTTGGACCAAGTCAGGCTGCAGTTTGGCGAGCACGGTCTCGGGGTGCTGACCCTCAGCCTGGCACTGGTCATGTTCGGCGTTGCGCTGCACCTTACGCCGGCTGATTTCCGCAGGGTATGGGCTCAGCCAAAGGCCGCTTTGGTCGGCCTCAGCGCTCAATTCCTGCTTCTCCCGGCTTTAACCGTTGCCTTGGTCTGGCTCTGGCGGCCCCAACCATCGCTGTCTATGGGCATGTTGCTCGTAGCCTGCTGCCCGGGCGGAAACATGAGTAATTTTTTGACACTGTTGGCCCGGGGAAACACCGCCCTTTCGGTTAGCCTAACGGCAGCAGGCAGTGTCCTGGCCATGCTTTTAACCCCGGCCAACTTTGCCCTCTGGCAGCGGCTTTTGCCTGGAGCAAGCCCGCTGCTGCAGAGCATTGGGATGAATCCCTGGCAATTGATGGAATCGCTGTTTCTCATGTTGATTTTGCCACTGGGGCTGGGCATGTTGGCCGCCGGGCGTTTTCCCGATGCTACCGCTCGGCTGCGCCAGCCCTTCAACAGGCTTTCCTTGCTCATCTTCTTCGCCTTTTTGGTTTTTGCCGTCCAGTCAAATGCCGGGTTGTTTTGGCGATGGGCCGGGGTGTTGTTTCTGCTTGTTTTGGCACACAACGCACTCGCGTACCTGGGGGGATATGCGCTAGCGCGAGCGTTCCGCCTGCCCGCAGCCGATATCCGCGCCATTGCGCTGGAAACTGGAATCCAAAACGCAGGATTGGCTCTGGTCTTGGTCTTTGCCCATTTTGATGGTCTTGGGGGAATGGCGCTGGTAGCCGGATGGTGGGGTATTTGGCACATCGTCAGCGGGTTTGCCCTAGCAAGCTGGTTCAGCCGTCGCTTTGCAGCAGCCCGCTCTTGACGCCACGCCCAAACAGGGGCCAGCCTGCTGCTCCAGCCCGGTCTGGCCATTCAATTTCCCGGCTCCGGAACGGGGCGGACTTGCTGCCCAAGGCAAAATCCCCCTTCGCCCGAAACCTGGGCAAGCTATTTCTCGTTCCTTTGCAGGTAAGCCGCAGGAGAGGTTTCGCTGCTCTATTCTTACCTTTAGGATGACCCAAACCTGCGCAGCGATCAGCAAAATGCCAGTCTTCAGCCGTCTTTTTCGCTATTCGCCGGGCATCTTGCTGGTGCTCCTTGCGTTTTGGCCGAGTGACCTGTTGGCCCACGTCAAGTGGTTCACGGATGGCTCCTACGCCGACAAGCCCGTTTCGCCCACAGAAATTTTCAGCCCGCTTTTTTACCAACTCGCCGTGCTGACGCTGGCGATGGTCATTTTTGGCGTTTGGCTGGACAGTCGTCTGCAAATCCTGGCGAGCTACCAGCGCATAGACCGTTGGCTCGGAGACCGGGCGGACAAAGCCACGCTGGTGCTTCGCATTACCCTGGCCATGACCTTGCTGTTGTCCTGGCAGGATGGCTCCATGTTGGTGCCCAATGTGGGCATTAAACAAATTTGGATCGGTTGGTACCAGTTTGCGCTCACGTTTTTGCTCATTTTTCCCAAGACAACACCGATTGCCGGCGTTGGTACCATAGTGCTTTATATTTTGGGGGTCGCCAACTTTTCTGGCTTTCATATGCTTGATTATGCCTTGTACATCGGGGTCGGCTGGTACCTGGCTGTATCGCAAGTTCAAAACCTTCGGCTGCGGAAATCCGGACTGATGCTGCTCTACCTCACGGTCGGATTTTCACTTTGCTGGGTGGCCCTTGAAAAATTTATTTATCCGGAGTGGGCTTACCAGATCATGGAAGAGCGCAACCTTACCATGGGTATTGACCGTACGCTGTTTTTAACCAGTGCGGCTTTTGTGGAATTCGGGCTGGGTTACCTCATGCTCATTTGCATGTTGCAGCGCCCGCTGGCTGTGATAGTAACCCTCGTTTTCGTTACCACGACGGTGGTTTTTGGCAAAGTGGAAATCATTGGGCACACCTTGTTACACGGTTGCCTGGTGGTGTTTTTGCTCGAAGGGCGTTCGGTCATTTACAACCGCATTAACCGCACGCTGAAAAGTTTATCTGCCCGAATGGCTTTTGCCTCTGTGGCGATGGTGGTACTTTTTCCCTTGCTGCTTTACCCGTACTACACGCTGGCTTCTCGCAAGTATGAAAACCGTATGGGAAAAACGATGTTCGGCAGCCACCACGAGCACATTCCTCTGGAGATTCCGGAGAATATGCCCCAACCCACCGTGGCACTCGAAATCTTTAGTGACCCCATGAGCGGCTACAACCTCCACATTACAACGGAGAACTTTCGCTGGGCTCCCGACCGCGCCGGACGGGCGCAGGTTTTTGGCGAAGGCCATGCCCACCTCTACCTCAATGGCGAAAAGATTGCCCGCATCTACGGGGAATGGCATTACCTCCCTGCACTGCCGCAGGGCGAATACGACGTAGAGGTTACCCTTAACGGCAACGGCCACGAAATGCTGACTTGGGGGGGCGAGCCTATCCGCGATTCCAAGACCATTCTGGCGCCGAAAATTCGGCCAGGCGAGATTTCGTCCATCCGGTAGTGACGGATGATCGCTGACTTTAGCAGGCCAACAAGTTTCACCTCCTTGTTCGGTTTAGGGCACAAATGTTAGTACCCGGCACTTCTTGCTTGTTGTAGGTTCAAATGGTCTATATAATAGAACATGTTTTCTTTCATTTTATACTAATAGATTATAAATTTATATTTATTTTTATAGTTTTAACAATGTGAGCAAAATGTAAACTTTTCTGCGAATTGCAATACTGTTCAAGATGAAAAACATGACAACTTTGTTCAATAAATCAGCCTAAAGAAAAGTTATGTTCCATCACGTAAAAGAGCTGCAGTTTAACGCTCGGGTTTCAAAGCCTGACGTTCGTTTCGCCAAATTATTATTGGAACAGTTTGGTGGACCAAACGGTGAGTTGAAAGCAGCCATGCAATACTTTGTTCAGGCGTTCGGCTGTAGAAAAGCCGCCCCTGACAAGTACGACATGCTTATGGATATTGCAACCGAGGAATTTAGTCACCTTGAAATTGTTGGTGCAACTATACAAATGTTGTTAACCGGTGTTAACAGTGAATTGAAGAATGCTGCAGATGAATCAGACTTGACTAAGATGCTGGACGGCAAAGCTTCAAAGGAAACATATATACATGACGCCATGGTTAACCCTCACTTTTTCATTGTGAGCGGCGGAACGCCTACACTTACGGACAGTGTCGGCAACCCGTGGAGTGCTACGTACATAATGGGAATGGGTGACTTAACAGCAGACCTTCGGTTAAATATCGGTGCTGAAACGAGCGCTAAAATGGTCTATGAAAACCTCATGAAATTTACGGATGATGTTCTTGTCAAAGAATCATTGCGATTCTTAATGACCAGAGAAGTGGCACACTTTCAAATGTTTCAAGCCGCACTGGACAGCATTCAACCAAATTTCCCTCCGGGCATTTTACAAAGTGATCCCAAGTTTAGCAATAAGTATTTTAATATGTCGAGGGGCGAGGATTTCCGGGGCGGTTGGAACAAAGGGAAAAGCCCGCTACTTGATGAAGAATGGGAATTTATTGAGAATCCCCGTGAAAAAGTTTTGGAGACCAATGGCTTACTAGGAGCAGAGGCCGCTGGTACTAAACGCACTGAAAGTTCAGTTCAAACAGCAAACAAGAAATTGAGTGTTAAACGCAAAGCAGAGGTAGAAAAAGCTACTCTTCCTCAGAATGGGACAATGAGCTGGTCGGTTTACGAAGACGGATTGGAAGCCGATCTGAAGACAGACGGTAATGGACCATTAGAAGCGGAAAAGAACTAAAAATAATAAATATTTTAACTTACTAATCTATTTAAAAAAGATAAGATAAGAAAAAAATGCGTGTCTAATGAATAACCTTTTCAGAGGACTCATCGCCGGTTACGGCGCAAAAAAGTTAGGCGGCGGTTGCCTCGGCACAATAGCTGTCTTCGTGATCATATACGTTCTTTTAGGCCAGTGCTGAGAAGCTTTATTGTTTACGCTGAGATACGATTAATTAACCATAAAAAGATTTCAAATGGAAAATTCAAGGAAAGAGAATCAAACCCCTTTAGATGGAACCTCACAACGAAGGGTACTTACTGGCATGTTTCACGACCGTGAAAGCACAGAAAGCGCCTACAACAGCTTGCATGACAGAGGCTATTCCAAGGATGACATCAATTTAGTGATGTCTGACAAAACCAGGAAAAGCCAATACAATGAAGAGGGGGCTGAGGAAACCGAAATTGGGACCAAAGCAGCAGAGCATGCTGGCAAAGGATCTGCTATCGGTGGTACTATCGGCGCAGTTGCAGGCGTAATCGCTGCAATCGGTACAAGCATTGCCATTCCGGGACTGGGAATTCTGGTTGCTGGCCCAATTGCCGCAGGTTTGGCAGGAGCTGGAGCAGGAGGAGTCGCCGGAGGAGTTATTGGTGCCTTGGTTGGCTCCGGCATCCCGGAAGCAAGAGCAAAATTGTACGAATCCGGGATTAAGGAAGGCAATGTGGTCATTTCTGTCACGCCAAGAAATGATGAGGATGCAAAATTCCTGGAAAGCAATTGGAAAGCCAATCGCGGCCAGGAAATTCACTGGTAACTGCCAATAAGTTAGTATGCAGGGGGTTTACAGGGAGTTTATGTAGATCTCTTGCATATTTTTTAATGTTGAACAAATAAAACTAAACTTTGAAAAATTTATTTCGTGTTGAATCACTCCTGATTCATTCCCTTTGTATTGCAGGAATATTAATTTTAGCTACTTCTTGTGCTGAAACCAAGACCGCTGACTCAGAAGATGTGGCTGAACAGCAGAACGTCGAGCGGTTAACTACACAGGATGACATTGCAGTAGTAGTCGACAACGACTTTGATGCAAAGTTCTTAATGAAGGTTGCTGAAATGCAAATGGAAGAAATCAGTCTAGGAAAACTGGCCCAACAAAAAGGCAACTCTGCCCACGTAAAGGAATTGGGTAAGATGATGGAAGCAGATCATACCAAATCACTCGTAGCAGTTAGAGCATTGGCGAAATCAAAGGCCATTTCCGTTCCAATGTCCGCGACGGACGATTCCATGGATGCTTACGAGAATCTGGATAGCAAGACAGGAAATGACTTTGCCAAGGCCTACAGCAGCATGGTGGTTAAACACCACGAGGACGCCATTGATTTATATGAAAAGGCAGTTGCGGAATCTGACGATCAGGCGGTCAGGTCTTGGGCTTCCGAAAGTCTCCCAGGCTTAAGGGCTCACCTCAAGCAAGCTGAAGCTTGTAAAGAGGCGTGTGACAAGTTGTCTTCCTAACTGACTTGAGCATCCAGATTAGCGGGCCGAGGTTTTCAGTTGCAGCCTTTACGTTATTCAACTGCTGAAGGAAGGCCACCTTTTGCTGCGCCGCGTTTCCCGGTGCAGCAAAACGTCTGCCCCTCAACCCGCCGCATACAGACGACTGGCTTCCGCCTGCAGTTTTTCCCGGTTGACCGGCACCACCCCTAACTGCTCGCAAACCTGGCCTCCGGCCAGGTTTGCCAAGAGCGCCCACGCGCCAGTGTCCAAGCCGGCGGCCAGGCCGAGGCAGGCCACGCTTATCACGGTGTCGCCGGCGCCACTGACGTCGGCGATGTCGCGTTTGTGAGCAGGGTAGAGCCGGCTTTCGCCGCCCACTTGCAGGAAAATGCCCTTTTCACCCAGGGTTATCATGGTTACGGCGTTGTCCAGGCGCTCTCGGATGGCGTGCGCGGCGGCGTCTAAGTGTGCCGGGTCAGCGCTGATGACCAGATCGGGCAGGCTGTCGGCCACCTCGCGAAGGTTGGGTTTAAACAACGAGACATCGCGGTAGAGGTGAAAATTGGCCCGCTTGGGATCAACACAAACCGGGATGCTGGCGTTTTTGCAGGCTTGCACCAACAACGGAATCGTTTGCGCCGTTAGCACGCCTTTGTCGTAGTCCTGGAAAATGGCGGCCTGCGCCTGGCGGTCGCCCAGAGCATTGCGCACCGACGCTAGCAGCCGAATCCCTTCTTCTTCGTCCAGCGGCCTGACTTCTTCGTCGTCCACGCGAATCATCTGCTGGTTGCGGCAAATGATGCGGGTTTTAACGGTGGTGCGGCGCGTCGTGCTGCGCACCACCCAGTCGGTTTTCATGCCCTGGCTTTCGAGCAGGCGAAGCAGCCTTTCGCCCGCAGCATCCTGACCAATAACCGTACAAAGGCGCGGCTCCGCGCCCATGGCCAGAAGATTCATGGCCACATTACCCGCCCCGCCAAGCCGGTCCTCTCGGCGCTCCACTTGCACCACCGGCACCGGAGCCTCCGGACTGATGCGGTCCACGGCACCGTGAATGTAGGCGTCCACCATCGTGTCGCCCACCACCACCACTGGCATGCCTTGGATGCGCTCAAAAAAACTGGGCAAATCAAGGTCTGAGTGCATGGTACGTTCGTTCTCGTGTAAGATAGAGCAGGGTAGAGCAGGGTAGTTTGCTGGCGGGTCTTTTTTCGGGCGAAAAGCTTCTGTTCGTTGTGCGTCAGCCGTTCAACTGCTCAGCAAAACGACGGATCCGCGCCACCGCTTCCACCAAGAAGTCATCGGACGTTGCGTAGGAGATTCGCAGGCAGTTTGGCGCACCAAAAGCGGTGCCGGACACCAGACCAACGCCAGCTTCTTCCAACAACATCAGGGCCAGGTGGTCCGCGTCGGTGATGGTTTGTTCACCAGCCTTACCCGTGAAACGCTTGCCGAACCACGCGCTCACGTCTGGAAAATGGTAGAACGCGCCCATCGGCGTATTGGTCTTCCAACCGGCAATTCCGGACAACAGACCGCCTACCAGGTCGCGGCGGCGCAGAAAAGCGTCGCGCATGGCCCATGTGGTTGCCTGATCGCTGTCCAGCGCAGCAATGATGGCGCGCTGGGCAATGGAGCAGGTGGCTGACGTGTACTGCCCCTGAAACTTGGTGCAGGCCTTGGCCACGTCCAGCGGAGCGCCCAGGTAGCCCAACCGCCAGCCGGTCATGGCATAGGCTTTGGACATTCCGTTGACCGTTGCCACGCGGTCTTCCATGCCCGGCAACGTGCCGATGCTGGCGTGGCCACCGCTGAAATTGATGTGCTCGTAGATTTCGTCGCTGATGACAAAAACCTGCGGATGCGCGCGCAGCACCACCGCTAAAGCCTCCAACTCGTCGCGGGTATAGACCGAGCCGGAAGGGTTGCAGGGGCTGGAGAAAATCATCAGCCGCGTGCGCGGAGTGATGGCCTGTTCCAACTGTGCAGGCGTGATTTTGAAGTCCTGCTCAATGCCGCTGGGCACGATCACCGGCACCCCTTGTGCCAAGGTGACCATAGCGGTGTACGACACCCAAAAGGGGGCGGGCAACAGCACTTCATCGCCGGGGTTGCAGAGGCAAAACACAACATTTCCTATGCTTTGCTTGGCCCCGGTACTGACCACAATTTGCTCGGGGGTGAAATTCAGCGCATTCTCGCGGGCAAATTTTCGCGCTATGGCCTGGCGTACGTCCAGGTAACCGGGCACTGGGGTGTACTTGGTATAGCCCTGGTCAATAGCGTCCTTGGCTGCCTGGCCAATGTGCTCCGGGGTAGCGAAGTCCGGTTCGCCCAGGGTAAGGTCCACAATATCGCGGCCCTGCTGGCGGAGTTCACGGGTGCGCATTGACATGGCAATGGTGGCGGATTCAGGCAGGGAACGGATACGTTCGGCAAGTAACGTCATGGCAAATAGCTTACATGGGCTGCGGCCAGAAAAGCGCAGAAAAAGGGGTTGAAGAGGGCGCCAAAGATAGCCAAAGCGCCCCGGAAGGCCTACCCGAAACCCGGACATGGCACTGCGGGGCTGGGTTCAAACCCCGCTTCACTCCGCAAATTCCAGCACTTTGAACTCCACCCGCTGGTTGCGGCTGCGCCCTTCCTCCGTTTCATTGTCCGCGACGGGCTGCTCGCTGCCGTAACCCACCCAGCGCACGCGTTCGGAGTCCAACCCGCTATTGTAGAGGTAGCGGGCCACGCTGCGGGCTCGTTTGCGGCTGAGTTCGCGGCAATAGTTCTCCGAGCAGCGGTCATTGGTATGGCCGCCAATTTCAATGCGAAGGGCGGGGTAGCGCTGGAGCAAGTCCAGCACGCGATCCAATTCGGGGTGGCTGTCTGGCAGCAGGGAATCGCTGTTGACGGCAAAGAAAATCTCGCGCATGGGCACCACCTGGCCCCGTTTAAGGGGGATGAGAAGCAAGTCGCGGGTCTGCTCGCCATACTCCTGCACCTGGCGCAGGTCCAGGTTCTCCTGCAGCGCAAAATAGCCGGGCAGCGAGGCCTCCATCCGGTAGCGCTCCCCGTAGGGCAACACCACCTGGTAGGCGCCATCTTCTGGCGCAGAGCGGGCCAGACCGGCCAGCGAGTCCACGGGGGGCAGGCCACGGCTGAGCAGGTAGCGAATCTCTCCGGCCAGCGGCTCGCCGCTGATGGCATCCAACACCCTGCCGCGCACCAGCACAACCGGCTCTGGCTGAAGGTCGGCGGGCATGGCGGCGCGGAACAAATCCGTGCGGCCTATGGAGCGGTTGCCCGAGGCGAAATAGGCGTAGTCGCCGCTGGCAGGCAGCGTGTAGTACGCATCCATTTCGCCCGAATTCAACATCGGGCCCAGGTTCATCGGGGCTGACCAGCGGGTCCAGCTATCGTCCAGGCGGCGGCTCATGAACATGTCGTTGTTACCGTAGCCCGGAAAGCCGTTGCTGCTGAAGTAGAGCGTGCGCATGTCCGGCGCCAAAAATGGCGACATTTCCAGACCCGCTGAGTTCACGTCTTGCCCCAGGTGCAGCGGTGCCGACCAGCGCCCGTCGTACATCCGGAATGTGGCGTAAAGGTCGCGTTTGCCTTCGCTGTCGTCGCGCTCAACGGCCATGAGGATAACTTTTCCATTGCTGGCCAGTTGAAACTCGCCGAATTCGTCGCGGTTGTAGTAATCCAATATTTCTACCGGTTCTGGGTAGCTCCAGCCCTCCAGCGTCCGATAGCTGAACGACATGCCGCTGGTGAGCTGCCCGTTGTCCTGGTAGGCATTGCCCAGCAGGAGCGTGTTGCCATCCGGGCTGATGGAACAGACGAAATTGTGCTGCGCGTCGTTCAGGGGCTTCCCCGCATTGCGCGCCATGCCCCAGCGCCCGCTGCTGTCCTCAACCACGGACAGACTGCTGACCCAAATGTCATCGTGGTTGATGGAACCCAGGTTGGCCGGGTGGTTCTTGCGGTCAAAGTAGAGCGTTTGTCCGTCCGGGCTGATGACCGGAAACACTTCGTCGTAAAAGGAATTGACCATGGGCCCCAGGTTTTCCGCTTGCCCGCTGCCCTGCGGCAGCTCCAGTTGCCGAATGCCAGGTAGGACGGGTTCCCGGTCAAGGGTCAGACCGATAGCGTCCAGTTGATGGATGGCGATGGAATCAGTGGCCTTGAGCACTACCATCACGGCCGCTACATCGTAATCAGTCATTGGAAACCGGACGCGCAGGTAACCCGATTCGCGCCGGGCGTTGTCCGGCAGCGCTGTGCTATCCACGCGCTCGAACACCGTCTGGGGCCGGTTGTCCCGGTCAAACAGGTAAATCTTTTCTACCGCACCAGGCCGCGCACTTTCACCCACGAGCACCTGGCTGGCAGGCCAGGGCCTCGTAAAACCGACCTTAACCCATTCCTCCGGAAGACGCGACCGCATGTTGGGCATCCAGGCTACCGCACTGATGCCCGTTGCAGGCAATTTGTTCGGTTGGCCCAACACCTGTTTGGCCGCAAACACCTTCGGACTCCCTTCGGTCGAGAAGCCCAGCACCTTGTCCGCCCACAGAATTCCCGTCTTGCCCGTGCTGTCCGGCATGTGCTTTTCTTGCAGGGGAAGGGCCTTTTCAGGGATGGCCTGGGCGTTGCTCGGCACACCGGCTGCGCAGAGGATGGCCAAGGCAAAGAAGCGCCCAAGCCAACGTCCAACATCCAGCCGATAGCGGGGTACAAAGCAGACGAAACAGCCGTTCATTCCACCCGAATATCCACTCTTTGGTTCAATCGGCGGCCTTCTTCGGTATCATTGTCGGCAACGGGCTTGTCTTTGCCGTAGCCTGCCCAGGCAATCCGGTCTTTGGCGATGCCTTTGTCGAGCAGAAATTGGGCCACGCTGCGGGCGCGCGATTCGCTTAATCGGTCGCAGAAACGCTTGTCGCAGTTGCTGTTGGTGTGGCCTTCTACCTGGATGCGGACGCCGGGATTGGCCTGCAATGCCTCGGCCAGGCGTGCGAGTTCGGGGAAGGATTCACGGCTGATCACCGGAGAATTTACGCGAAACAGGAGCGTCCGCAGGCGAAACGTTTCGCCGGGTTCCAGGGTCATCGGGCCGCGCTGCGGGGGTTCAAAGCCTGCGGGGTAGAGCTTGAAGTCGCGGCGGCGAACGCCGGTATTTCCCACCTCATCAATGCGCAGGCGGGTTCTAAGGGGTGGGTAACCTTCTGAACGGACCACCACGTCGTAATCTACTGCATCGTCAATGCGCAATTTGTACTGGCTGTTGAGCGACTCGAGCGACACGCGGCGGGTGCTGTCCGTAGCAACGCGGAATTCCAAGGTGGCGTTCAGCGAGCGGCCGTTGCTGCCGTCGAGCACGTAGCCGAACAGCAAAAAGCGGCCTTCAAACGGGTAGTCTGCCGCAACGGTTTCTTCGGCCGCCGGGGCTTCTTCTTTAAGATCTTCGCGCAGCGCAATGCGGTACAGATCGGTGTTGCCCAATTCGTCGGCGGCGCGGGCAAAGTACCCGTAATGGCCTTTGGGGTCGGGCACATAATGACTTTCCCAGGCCGGTGTATTCACGCGCGGACCCAAGTTTTGCGGCGCACTCCAGTCGGTCCAGGCCGTACCGCCGCGGAAGCTGACCAGCACATCCTGCTCGCCGTAACCGTTGTGCGCATCGGAGCTGAAAAGCAGTGTTTTGCCATCGGGGCTGAGCCAGGGCGACATCTCGTTTCCCCCGGAGTTAACCCGCCCGCCAAGGTTCATCGGTTTGCTCCAGTTAATCTGATCTTCTGAAAAACTAATGTATAAATCTTTTCCACCTTCTGTGTCTAATGCTTCAATGGACATGACCAGCGTGCGCCGATCATCACTGATGAAATACTCGGCGTAAGGGCTGGCGTTGTACAGTTCGCGCACGTTTAAATTCATGGGGAAGGCCCACTGGTTCTGGTAGCGAAAGCTCTGCGAGAGCCCCGGCACGGGGATGCCTTCAAATGAGTATTGGCCGTAGAGCGTGAGCACCCCGTCGGTAGACACACCACAAACATAGTTATGGTAGGCGTTGTTGAGTGGAGCGGGGGCAACTTGTGCGGGTTGCCAGCCGCCGGCACCGTCGCTCGTGCTCAGCCAGATGTCGTCGTTGATGAAGCCACCATAGTTTTCCGGATGGTCTTTTCGGTCAAAGTACAAGGTCTGGCCGTCGGGGGAA
Organism: uncultured Chitinophagales bacterium; assembly: GCA_964429745.1. Lineage (GTDB taxonomy): Bacteria > Bacteroidota > Bacteroidia > Chitinophagales > BACL12 > WGOA01. The sequence goes on from CAYSDI010000079.1 coordinate 16,990, forward strand.
AAGCGCGGAAGCAGTTCGGCATACGGGCTGTTCAGGGTAGGACCAAGGTCAGCGGCGTAGCCAAAAACCGGGTAGTTTTTGGCCTGCGGCACGTCGATGACCACGGGCTTGTTGTGGTCGGCAATGCCGACGGCGTCCAGTTGGGGGGGGCTTCGCTCTGCTTCGGGGTCCAGTTCCACTTTGAGCGCGCTGACCTTAAACGGTGAGCGGTCAATTTCAACGCTGAACAGCCGGGCTGGGGG
>CAYSDI010000080.1:0-16887 GCA_964429745.1 uncultured Chitinophagales bacterium
GTTGGGGTGGTGGTTGGAGTGGTGCCGGGGCCGGGCGGGGGTCGGAAGGGGCGTCGGGGTTCGCCGTAACGTCACGCGGGTACGACGGCCCGCCCATAGACCTCCGTCACGCGGGGGTGGGTGACCTGGATCAATTGCCGGGCATTGGGCCCGGCTTGGCGGGCAGGATAGTTCGGTATCGGAGCAGACTCGGCGGGTTTTACTCGGCCGATCAGGTAGGAGAGGTTTACGGGCTGGATACCGCGGTTTATCGCCAGATTCGTCCGCACTTGATCTGCAGTGCCGGACCACTGAAGCAACTCTTTATCAATATCAGTCCTTTGGATAGCCTTAAAAAACACCCTTACCTGCCACCCTGGGTGGCGGCGGACATCGTGACTTACCGCAACAAGCATGAGGGCTTTGTGAGCCTGGACGAACTGAGGTCCATTCGCTCTTTAAAAGATTCCCTGCACCAGAAAGTGCTTCCTTACCTGGAATTAGGCGCCTGGTCTGCCGATTAACTGACCTGTTTTAGGTTTATGAAAGCCCGGCTTTGCCTACCTTTGCAACTGGATGTACTTTGACCTGCGCAGTTGCGCAACCTGGCTTGGTGACCTTTCGTAATCCCTCTTTCATGAACGCTCCTACTGCACTCTCAAGCTCCGTTGACTTCTCCGTTCCGGAGAACGTTACCATGATTCGGCAAATGGCTCGTGACTTTGCCGAGAAACACATTCGACCCAACATCATGGAATGGGACGAAGCGCAACATTTCCCGGTGGACTTGTTTCATCTGTTGGGCGAGCAGGGCATGATGGGCGTGCTGGTGCCAACCGAATACGGCGGAGCTGGCTTGGGCTACCACGAATACGTGGCCGTGATTGACGAAATTTCCCAGGTTTGTGGGTCCATCGGACTGTCGGTGGCGGCGCACAACTCGCTGTGCACCGGGCACATTTTGCAGTTTGGCAATGCCGAGCAAAAGCAGCGCTGGTTGCCTAAGTTGGCTACCGGACAGTGGATTGGCGCCTGGGGCCTGACGGAGCCTGGCACCGGTTCCGATGCCATGAACATGAAAGTGGTGGCCCGACAGGACGGAACGGATTGGGTGCTTAATGGAACCAAATGCTGGATTACGCACGGTAAGTCCAGTAATGTGGCGGTGGTGATTGCCCGCACGGGTGAGCCAGGCGATAGCCATGGCATGACCACTTTTGTGGTAGAGCGCGGTACCGCCGGTTTTACCGCCGGCAAGAAAGAGAACAAACTGGGCATGCGCGCATCCGAAACCACAGAGATGATTTTCAACGATTGCCGCATTCCCCAAGAGAATTTGCTAGGCAAAGTCGGGGACGGGTTTATCCAAGCTATGAAGATTCTGGACGGAGGTCGCATATCGATAGCAGCCCTTTCCCTCGGAATTGCCCGGGGTGCCTACAAGGCTGCGGTCAAGTACGCCAAGGAGCGCGAGCAATTCGGCAAGCCGATTGCCCAGTTTCAGGGCATTGCTTTTAAGTTGGCTGACATGGCCACGGAGATTGAAGCTTCTGAACTGTTGATCAACAAGGCGTCCGACCTGAAAAACCGGGGCCAGAAGGTGACCGCGATTTCCGCCATGGCCAAGTACTATTCCTCGGAAGCCTGTGTGCGCATTTCTACCGATGCCGTTCAGGTGTTTGGGGGTTATGGTTATACCAAAGACTTCCCGGTGGAGAAGTTTTACCGCGATTCCAAGCTTTGCACCATCGGAGAGGGCACTTCCGAGATCCAAAAACTGGTTATTGCCCGCGAAATCCTGCGTTGATTGCCAAAAAGCACTACCTTTATTCTCCAAATTCTTCGAATCAAGACCTGATATGCTCATTATTGATGCTCGCGAAAGCGATTCCCTCGACAAGGCCCTGAAGAAATACAAGCGCAAGTTTGAAAAGGCCGGCACCCTAAAGGAGCTGCGCAAACGCCAGTATTTTACCAAGCCCTCTATTACCCGCCGCCAGGAATTCCTGAAGGCTGCGTATAAGCAGGAGACGTACGGCAACCAGGGGTGAACCGTCCGGTTCACAGCCCCCTTGACCGTTTTCTAAGCTGGCTCCGTTTTGAAAAGCGGTACAGCCCCCACACCCTGGAGGCCTACCGCAGAGATTTAGGCCAGTTCCTCCATTTTGCTCTAGAACAACATGCTATCCCGGCCGACCAGCCGGGTTTAGTGCGTCATGGCCACATCAGAAGCTGGATGGTTTCGCTGATGGATCAGGGCGTGAAGGAGCGCTCCATTGGCCGAAAGCTGTCCTGCTTAAAGACCTATTGGCACTTTTTGATGCGCGAAGGGCTGACCAAGCTGGATCCCACTGCCCGGGTACTTACCCCCAAAATGCCTAAAAGATTGCCGGCTTATGTAGAAGCCGTCGATTTAAATCGGTTGTTTGTAATGCTGGAGGCCGAAGAGGGGGGAGAAGAAGCGATGCCCGGGTTCAGCAAACTGCGCAATCGGACCCTGCTGGAGTTGCTTTACGGTACAGGCATTCGCCGGGCCGAGCTTATCGGGTTGAACCACGAGGACGCCGATTTAGCAGCCGGCGTGATCAGGGTACTCGGCAAGGGAAACAAAGAGCGACTGCTGCCCTTGAGCCGGGACCTTTCGACCAAATTGGAACCCTACCTGAGAACCAAAGCGACGTTTTTTGGCGTTGAAGCTAAGGAGGCCTTGTTCGTCACGGATAAAGGGGCGCGGATGTACCCGTCGTTCGTCCACCGGATCGTGCGGAATCACCTTACTTTAGTCACCACTATTCAAAAGAAGAGTCCTCACATTTTGCGCCACAGTTTTGCCACGCATTTAGCCAATGCCGGCGCAGACTTGAATGCTATCAAAGAGCTCTTAGGGCACAGCAGCCTGGCATCAACGCAGGTTTATACTCATAATTCCATCGATCGGCTGAGGGAAGTTTACCGTAAGTCTCACCCTCGTGCCGACGAATAATCCCATTGAACAGATGATGCACGTACAGATCAACGCCGTCCATTTTTCGGCAGACAGCAAACTCGAAGAATACATCCAGCAGCGGCTCAATAAGTTGACCACTTTTTACGATAAAATCCAGGGGGCCGAAGTGTATTTAAAGTTGGAAAATGAGGGAGGTCCGGTCCGCGATAAAGTGGTGGAAATCAAACTGACGGTCCCTGGAGCCATACTTTTTGCCAAAGAAACCGAAAGAACCTTCGAAAAAGCCACCGACTATGTTGCGGAAGACCTTAGAACTCAATTAGTTAAGTACAAAGACAAAATCCGCGCCAAATAATTGTCAAGGGTTTTCCCTGTTCGAAGGAAAATGCATAAATTTGCAAGCCTTTTCAGAACGTAAGTTGTGCAAAGGGTTGTTCTTCCACATACTGGGAAGCCCGTATGCCGGTGTAGCTCAGTTGGCCAGAGCAGCTGATTTGTAATCTGCAGGTCGGGGGTTCGAATCCCTCCACCGGCTCGTCAAAAGCACAACAGAAGCATCGGCTCGGGCAGCCAAACGGAATCCGAAGGGGTTTCGTCCGCAATCGGGGAGATACCGAAGTGGCCAACCGGGGCAGACTGTAAATCTGTTGTCTTACGACTTCGCAGGTTCGAATCCTGCTCTCCCCACTAGAGTTTCTGGTTCTACCACCTGAAACAAAAGCGGAAACAATTGGAAACAATTGGAAACAATTGGAAACAATTGGAAACAATTGGAAACAAGCGGGAGTAGCTCAGTTGGTAGAGCATCAGCCTTCCAAGCTGAGGGTCGCGGGTTCGAGTCTCGTCTCCCGCTCGATGGTACGAATTTGGGCTTGTCCGGTTGCGGGTTTTACCACCCGAAAACAAGCCGATGTAGCTCAGCGGTAGAGCACTTCCTTGGTAAGGAAGAGGTCTCGGGTTCAAATCCCGACATTGGCTCAACAACCAGTAAACGGAAGGGCCTTGATTTTTTTCACGAACTGAAAAACAACAATAGCTAGTTAAAAACACTCGTCATGGCGAAAGAGAAATTCGAACGTACTAAACCACACGTCAACATTGGTACGATCGGACACGTTGACCACGGCAAGACCACACTGACGGCCGCCATTACGCACGTTCTGGCTAAGAAAGGTCTTGCTCAAAAGAAAGACTACGATTCCATTGATGCTGCTCCCGAAGAAAAGTTGCGTGGTATTACGATCAATACCGCTCACGTGGAGTATGAAACCTTGAAGCGTCACTACGCGCACGTAGATTGTCCCGGACACGCTGACTATGTGAAAAACATGGTTACTGGTGCCGCGCAGATGGACGGTGCTATCCTTGTGGTTGCCGCAACCGACGGTCCTATGCCCCAGACCCGTGAGCACATCCTGCTCGCCCGTCAGGTAGGCGTGCCCCGTATCGTGGTTTACCTGAACAAGGTTGACCTGGTGGACGATCCGGAGTTGATCGAACTTGTTGAAATGGAAGTGCGCGACCTGCTCAACTTCTACGACTATGATGGCGACAACATCACCATCATCAAAGGCTCAGCCCTCAAGGCCCTGGAAGGTGAGGAAAACGGCATGAAATCCATCGATGAATTGATGGATGCCGTGGACGCAGACATTCCTGTACCTCCCCGCTTGACGGAACTCGACTTCCTCATGCCCGTTGAAGACGTGTTTTCGATCACCGGTCGCGGTACTGTGGCCACCGGACGTATCGAGCGCGGTATCATCAACAGTGCTGACCCTGTGGACATCATCGGTCTGACGACCGAGAAATCCTCTTCTGTAGTCACGGGTGTTGAGATGTTTCGCAAAATCCTGGATCGCGGCGAAGCTGGCGACAACGTCGGTCTTTTGCTCCGCGGTATCGACAAGAACGACATTAAGCGCGGCATGGTTATCATCAAGCCGGGCTCGGTCAAACCTCATACGGAATTCAAGTGCGAAGTCTACGTCCTCAAGAAAGAGGAAGGTGGTCGTCACACCCCGTTCTTTAACAATTACCGTCCGCAGTTCTACTTCCGCACCACCGACGTGACGGGAGAGATCAAACTGCCGGAAGGTGTAGAAATGGTAATGCCGGGTGACAACATCTCCATTACGGTGAAGTTGATCTACCCAATCGCCATGGAAAAAGGTCTCCGCTTCGCTATTCGTGAAGGTGGCCGCACCGTTGGTGCTGGTCAGGTGACTGAGATTCTGGCCTAAGCAGATTCCATACTAATCAACCGTGGTCTCCACCTGATGAGACGGGAAGCGGCGCGATTGTCAAGGATGTTCCAGGGCACTGTCCAGAGCATCACGGCAAGCGCGCCGCTATCCTCGCCTTAAACGGCGAAAGCTACGCTAACGAAAAACGGATACGGGTGTAGCTCAATTGGTAGAGCGGCGGTCTCCAAAACCGCAGGTCGGGAGTTCGAGGCTCTCCACCCGTGCAAAGACAGAAAGGACCCATGACCGAAAAACTGACCCAGTACTTCAAAGATTCCTACCAGGAATTGATGTACAAGGTTACCTGGCCCACCATGGCAGAGCTTCAAAGTTCTACTGCAGTGGTATTTGTAGCCTCCCTGATCATCGCACTGATGATTGCTTTGATGGACCAAATCACCCGGCTATCGCTGGAGGGTTTTTACGGGTTGTTTAGCTAAAATGCGGTATACGGCATGAGCGAAGAGGATCGGAAATGGTATGTCCTTCGGGTTATCAGCGGCAAGGAGCGCAAGCTGAAGGAGTATATTGACATGGAGATTACCCGTTCGGGATGGGATAAAACCATCACGCAGGTGCTCGTGCCAACGGAGAAGGTATACAAAATCAAGAACGGAAAGCGAGTCATTCAGGAGCGCAACTTCTACCCGGGCTATATCATGATTGAAGCCATCCCCACCGGGTTGAGCGGAGAGATGATCTCAACCATCAGAAACCTGACCGGGGTGATTCATTTTCTGGGAAAAGAAACGCCCATTCCGCTTCGGAAATCGGAAGTCAACCGAATTCTGGGTAAGGTGGACGAAATGCAAGAAGTAGGAACCTCGATGAACGAGCCCTTCATTGTCGGAGAAACCGTCAAGATTATTGATGGACCGTTCAATGAATTTCTGGGCAACATTGAGGAAATCCACGAAGAGAAGAAAAAGCTTAAAGTCAACGTGAAGATTTTCGGTCGGAAAACCCCGGTTGAATTGAACTTCATGCAAGTCGAAAAACAGCACTGATCATGGCTAAGGAAGTAGATGGCTACATCAAGTTACAAATTAAGGGAGCGCAAGCTAACCCATCCCCACCGGTAGGTCCTGCTTTGGGTTCCAAGGGTTTGAATATCATGGAATTCACCAAGCAGTTCAACGCCCGCACCCAGGACAAAAGCGGCCAGATTCTGCCGGTTCTGATCACGTACTACAAGGACAAGTCCTTCGAGTTTGTGGTCAAGACCCCACCGGCTGCAGTGCTGATTCTGGAGAAGAGCAAAATCAAAAGCGGTTCCCCGGAGCCCAACCGGAACAAGGTTGGATCCATTTCCTGGGACATCTGCCGTGAAATTGCAGAGCTCAAGATGCCTGACCTTAACGCCTTTTCCATTGAATCCGGCATGAAGATGGTTGCCGGTACCGCCCGAAGCATGGGCATTAACGTTACAGGTACCCCACCTTGGGAGAATGCCTGAACCGCGAACGGCAGCCGACCCCTGGATCGTTTGCCTGTTTTTCCACCGATTGACTGATTCCCTGCTAAATAGCCCCGCGCTGTGAAACTCACCAAGAAGCGAAAAGTCGTTGACTCCAAAGTGGACAACGAAAAGTATTACACCCTGAACGACGCCTCCAACCTGATCAAAGAGGTCACCAAGACCAATTTTGATGCCTCGGTAGACGTGCACATCCGATTGGGGGTAGACCCGCGCAAGGCCGACCAGGCCCTTCGCGGTACAGCCAGCCTTCCTCACGGCACGGGTAAGACCAAGCGCGTGTTGGTTTTCTGTACGCCGGATAAGGTGGAAGAGGCCCGTGCAGCCGGTGCTGACCACGTCGGTTTAGAAGACTACATCAAGAAAGTCTCTGAAGGCTGGACGGATGTGGACGTGGTGATCGCCACGCCCAATGTCATGGCTCAGATTGCCAAGTTAGGTCGTATACTAGGTCCCCGCGGACTTATGCCTAACCCCAAAGTGGGTACGGTAACGCTTGAAGTTGGCAATGCCGTGACGGATGTCAAAAAAGGCAAGGTCTCTTTCAAGGTGGACAAATACGGCATCATTCACAGCTCGATTGGCCGTGTATCCTTTGATCAAACGCAGATTCGGGAGAATGCCGAAGAATTGTTGCAGACCCTTTCACGGATGAAGCCATCTTCCGCAAAAGGAATCTACTTCAAGAGCATCTACATGGCCAGCACCATGAGCCCTTCGATTGCCATTGACCCCAAATCTGTTCCCGGCCTCCAGGCCTAATCCTTTCCCTCACCGGTTTCCGGAATAGCCCGCAAGGCCCGAACCAACCTTTCCCGCGATGAACAAAGAACAGAAAATCGCCGTTGTAGAATCCCTCAAGGAGAAATTTGCAAACAGCCAATTTTTCTACCTGGCCGATTCTTCCGAACTGACCGTAGCGGAAGTCAACGACCTTCGCGCCTTGTGCTACGAGCGCGGCGTGAGCCTTACCGTGGTTAAGAATACCCTGGTGCGAAAGGCTTTCGAAGCCATTGGCGACCAGTACGCCGAATTGTACCCGGTGTTAAGCGGTCCAACATCCGTGATGTTCTCCGAAGTGGGGAATGTACCGGCCAAGGTCATACAGGAATTCCGATCCAAGAAAGAGAAGCCCATTCTCAAAGCTGCCTGGATCGACTCCGGCATTTACATTGGCGATGAGCAGTTGATCAATCTGGTTAACCTTAAATCCAAGGAAGACCTCATCGGCGAGCTTATCGGTTTGCTTCAAAGCCCTGCCAAAAACGTGGTGGCAGCCCTTCAGAGCGGTGGTGGCAAGTTGGCCGGCATCCTCAAAACCCTTTCGGAAAAGGCAGAAGCCTAAGCCGGAAATCATCCAGAAACAATCCCTGTTCGCAGGGCTATCGATAAACTGTTACGCATAGCTTCCACTAACAAACAGTTTGAACAACCCGGCTACCTGTCCCGGTAGCACAACAACGAAGAAACCATGGCGGATTTGAAAGATTTTGCAGAAAAGCTGGTTAACCTTACGGTTAAAGAAGTCAATGAACTGGCCGGCATCCTGAAAGACGAATACGGTATTGAGCCCGCTGCTGCCGCACCGGTCATGATGGCCGGAGGTGGTGGAGGCGCTGCTGCTGCCGCTGCTCCTGTTGAGAAAACGGAGTTTGACGTGATCCTTATCAACGCCGGAGCAGCCAAGCTGTCCGTGGTGAAAGTTGTTAAGGAACTGACCGGTCTGGGTCTGAAAGAGGCCAAAGATCTGGTGGACGGAGCTCCGAAGCCGATCAAGGAAGCTGTCTCCAAAGAGGAAGCCGAGAGCATCAAAGCCAAATTGGTTGAGGCAGGCGCTGAAGTAGAGGTGAAATAACACCCCTGCTTCGCGCTTTTCCACCGACCAAACTGGCTTAATCTTGGAAGACCTCTTTCTCTGCTTTTCACATACTAAACCCTTCGAATGCCCTGATTTTAACAGGGCTTTCGGAGTTTGTACGGTCGTCCATGACCGAACATTCCCTGACCTTCTAAACCGTTCCGTCGCCCATGTCTAACAAGACTGCCTCCCAGGAGCGCGTGAGTTTCGGCAAGATTCGGAATTTGGCCGAGTCTCCGGATCTTCTCGACATCCAACTCCAGTCTTTCCGCGACTTCTTCCAGCTGGATACCACTCCGGAAAACCGGAACCAGGAAGGGTTGTACCGGGTGTTCATGGAGAACTTCCCCATCTCCGATACCCGGAACATCTTCGTGCTCGAATTCCTCGACTACTTCGTAGACCCTCCCCGGTACACGATGGAAGAGTGTATTGAGCGCGGATTGACCTATTCTGTTCCGCTGAAAGCCAAGTTGAAGCTTTCCTGCAACGATGAAGAGCACGTCGATTTCGAAACCATTGTGCAGGATGTATTCCTCGGGAACATCCCTTACATGACTCCGAAGGGCAGCTTCATTGTTAACGGCGCTGAGCGGGTAGTTGTTACCCAGTTGCACCGTTCTCCGGGAGTATTTTTTGGTCAAAGCCTTCACCCGAACGGCACCAAGATTTTCTCTGCCCGCGTCATTCCTTTCAAAGGAGCGTGGATGGAGTTTGCAACGGACATCAACAACGTGATGTACGCCTACATCGACCGCAAGAAGAAATTCCCGGTCACCACGTTGCTGCGGGCCATTGGGTACGATTCTGACAAGAATATCCTGGAGTTGTTCGGTTTGGCTGAAGAGGTCAACGCGAACAAAGCCACGCTGAAAAAGCACATTGGCCGCAAGTTGGCAGCTCGGGTACTTCGCAGTTGGATCGAAGACTTTGTGGACGAGGACACCGGTGAAGTCGTTTCCATCGAACGGAACGAGATCATTCTGGAGCGCGACACGCTGCTTGATGAGGCTAACATTGAAGCCATCATTGAAACAGAGGTCAAGAGCATCATCCTGCAGCGGGATGAGATGAGCAACGATTACGCCATCATCTACAACACGCTGCAAAAGGATACCTCAAACTCGGAGATTGAGGCCGTTCAGCACATCTACCGCCAGCTGCGCGGCTCCGATCCCCCGGATGAAGAAACCGCTCGCGGCATCATCGACAAGCTCTTTTTCTCTGACAAGCGCTACGATTTGGGCGAAGTTGGTCGCTACAAAATCAACAAGAAGCTCGGGCTTACCCTGCCGGAAGAAGTCCGCGTGCTCACTAAGGAGGACATCATCTACATCGTGCAGTACCTGGTTCAGCTCAGCAACCAGAAAGCCGAAATTGATGACATTGACCACCTGAGCAATCGCCGTGTCCGCACGGTTGGCGAGCAGCTTTACGCTCAATTCGGGGTCGGCCTGGCCCGTATGGCAAGAACCATTCGCGAGCGCATGAACGTTCGTGACAACGAGGTTTTCACCCCGATTGACCTGATTAATGCCAGGACATTGTCCAGCGTGATCAACTCGTTTTTCGGCACCAGCCAATTGTCGCAGTTCCTGGATCAGGTCAATCCATTGGCCGAGGTTACGCACAAACGACGCATTTCTGCCCTGGGTCCCGGAGGTCTTTCCCGCGAACGCGCCGGCTTTGAAGTCCGGGACGTGCACTACAGCCACTACGGCCGTTTGTGTACCATCGAAACGCCGGAAGGTCCAAACATTGGTTTGATCTCCACGCTTTGCGTGCACGCCAAGATCAACAAGATGGGCTTCATTGAAACCCCTTACCGGATGGTCAAAGATGGCACCGTTGACCTTGACGACGTCTTTTACCTCACCGCTGAGGAAGAAGACAACCTCAAGATTGCCCAGTCGAATGCCCCTTTGGATACCAAAGGCAATTTCGTTAATGACCGCATTAAGGCTCGCGAGCACGGTGACTTCCCGATCCTCGGACCTTCCGAAGTGGAGTACATGGACGTTGCTCCCAACCAGATTGTCGGGGTCAGCGCGTCGCTGATTCCCTTCCTGGAGCACGATGACGCAAACCGCGCATTGATGGGCTCCAACATGCAGCGCCAGGCCGTGCCGCTGCTCCGTCCGCAAGCCCCGATCGTGGGTACCGGCCTGGAGCGCAAAGTGGCTTCCGACTCCCGCATGTTGCTCAACGCCGAAGGCTCCGGCCTGGTGGAATACGTGGACGCCGATGAAATTCACGTCCGCTATGACCGCGATGCCGATATGGAAACGGTGAGTTTCGATGACAGCCTGACCATCTACAAGCTGCAGAAGTTCCAGAAGACCAACCAGAACACCTGCATCAACCTCAAGCCCATCGTCAGCCGCGGAGACCGGGTCGATAAGGGACAAATCCTTTGCGAGGGTTACGGCACCGACAAGGGCGACCTCGCCCTGGGCACCAACCTCCAGGTCGCTTTCATGCCTTGGAAGGGTTACAACTTTGAGGATGCCATCGTCATCTCTGAACGTGTAGTTCGCGAAGACGTGTTCACATCGCTTCACATCGAGGAATTCGAGCTCGAAGTCCGCGATACCAAACTCGGCGAAGAAGAACTGACTCCCGATATCCCCAACGTATCGGAGGAAGCCACGCGCGACCTTGACGTTGACGGCATCATCCGGGTTGGCGCCACTATCAAAGACGGTGATATACTGATTGGTAAAATCACGCCCAAAGGTGAGAGCGACCCGACTCCGGAAGAAAAACTGCTGCGCGCCATCTTCGGCGACAAGGCCGGCGACGTAAAAGACGCATCGCTTAAAGCACCTCCGTCCATGGTTGGGGTTGTCATCGGCACCCGTCTGTTCGCCCGCAAACGCAAAGACAAAGACAGCAAGACCAAAGAGAAATCCGCGCTGGACAAGCTGGAGAAAGACCACCAAAAAGTACTGGACGAGATCCGCAAAGTGCTGGTGGAGAAACTGATGATTCTCCTTAAAGAGAAGAAGTCAGCGGGCATCAACAACAAATTCAAGGAGGAAATTGTACCCAAAGGCGTCAAGTTCACGGTCAAGCTCCTCGGAGAAATCAACTACGACAACATCAGTCCTTACAACTGGACGTCGGTTGATCGCTCTAACGATTTGGTTCGTGCGCTGCTCCACAACTTCGACATCAAAGTCAATGAAGAATTGGGCCGCTACAAGCGCGAGAAATTCAACATCTCCGTCGGTGACGAATTGAACAGCGGTGTGCTCAAGCTCGCCAAAGTGTACCTGGCCAAAAAGCGCAAGCTCAAAGTTGGGGACAAGTTGGCCGGCCGCCACGGCAACAAGGGCATCGTAGCCCGAATTGTGCGCGATGAAGACATGCCCTTCCTCCAGGACGGTACCCCGGTTGACATTGTGCTCAACCCGCTCGGTGTGCCATCGCGTATGAACCTGGGCCAGATCTACGAAACCGTACTCGGCTGGGCCGGAGCTAAACTCGGCATCAAATTTGCTACCCCGATTTTCGACGGCGCATCGCTGGATGAAATCGACGGCTTTGTCCAGCAGGCGGGCCTGCCCTCGTTTGGTCAGACCTACCTGTACGACGGCGAGACTGGCGACCGCTTCAAGCAACCTGCCACGGTCGGTATCATCTACATGCTCAAGTTGAGCCACATGGTGGACGACAAGATGCACGCTCGTTCCATTGGCCCCTACAGCCTTATTACCCAGCAGCCGCTCGGTGGAAAGGCCCAGTTCGGCGGTCAGCGTTTCGGCGAAATGGAAGTATGGGCGCTCGAAGCGTACGGTGCGGCAAACATTCTGCAGGAATTGCTCACGGTTAAATCCGACGACATTATCGGCCGGGCCAAGACCTACGAAGCCATTGTCAAAGGCGACAACCTGCCCGCCGCCGGTATTCCCGAGTCCTTTAATGTGTTGATCCACGAACTTCGCGGTCTCGCCCTGGATCTGAAATTTGACTGATCGATTAACCCGCCAAAACGGAAATCATCCCATGCCTTTCAAAAAGGAACATAAGATCAAATCTGACTTTAGCACAGTCACGGTTACGTTGTCCTCGCCGGATACCATCCTCGAGCGTTCGTACGGAGAAGTGCTGAAGCCGGAAACGATCAATTACCGGACCTATAAACCGGAGCGTGATGGTTTGTTCTGCGAGCGCATTTTCGGTCCTGTAAAGGATTACGAATGCTATTGTGGAAAGTACAAGCGCATTCGCTACAAAGGCATCGTCTGCGATCGATGCGGGGTGGAAGTCACGGAGAAGAAAGTGCGCCGCGAGCGCATGGGCCACATCAAACTGGTGGTTCCCGTGGTACACATCTGGTACTTCAAGTCGCTGCCCAATAAGATAGGTTATCTTCTGGGTCTGTCCTCCAAGAAGCTGGAGTCCATCATTTACTACGAGCGCTACGCGGTAGTTCAGCCCGGCTTAACGGCCGAGGGGGTAAACGTCAGCGGTGAGCGCAAGAATTTGGGCCCGCTTGACCTGCTCACGGAAGAGGAATACCTGGACATCCTGGACAATCTGCCCGCCGGCAACCAGCAGCTCGATGACAGCGATCCCAACAAGTTCGTCGCCGAAATGGGTGCCGAAGGGGTGCGCAAACTGCTGCAGCGCCTGGACATGGACGAAATGGCCGCAGCGTTGCGCTACCAGGCCAACAACGAGACCTCCCAGCAGCGCAAAGCCGAAGCCCTCAAGCGACTCAGCGTCGTAGAAGCCTTCCGTGATGCCAACCTTCGCATGGAGAACCGGCCGGAGTGGATGATCATCCAGTACCTGCCCGTCGTACCACCGGAGCTTCGCCCTCTGGTGCCACTGGACGGAGGTCGCTTCGCCAGTTCTGACTTGAACGACTTGTATCGCCGGGTCATTATCCGCAACAACCGCCTCAAGCGCCTGATCGAAATTCGCGCCCCGGAAGTCATTTTGCGCAACGAAAAGCGCATGCTTCAGGAGGCCGTTGATTCCCTCTTTGACAACTCCCGTAAATCCAACGCGGTTAAAGCAGAAGGGGGAAGAGCACTCAAATCATTGAGCGACGTGCTCAAGGGCAAGCAAGGGCGTTTCCGCCAGAACCTGCTCGGAAAGCGCGTGGACTACTCAGGCCGTTCGGTCATTGTCGTAGGTCCCGAGCTCAAACTGCACGAGTGTGGTTTGCCCAAAGACATGGCCGCAGAGCTGTTTAAGCCCTTCGTCATAAGAAAACTTATTGAGCGCGGCATTGTAAAAACGGTTAAGTCCGCCAAGAAACTGGTGGACCGCAAAGAGCCGGTTATTTGGGACATCCTCGAGAACATCCTCAAGGGTCACCCGATTTTGCTCAACCGCGCCCCAACGCTTCACCGCTTGTCCATTCAGGCTTTCCAGCCCAAGCTGATTGAAGGCAAGGCCATTCAGTTGCACCCGCTCGTTTGTACAGCGTTTAACGCTGACTTCGACGGGGACCAAATGGCCGTCCACGTACCGCTGAGCCACGCCGCCATTCTGGAGGCGCAGATGCTTATGCTCAGCTCGCACAACATCCTCAACCCGCAAAGTGGAGAGCCCGTTACGGTGCCTTCGCAGGACATGGTTTTGGGGCTGTACTACATCACTAAGGGCCGCAAGGACACGCCAGAGCACCGGGTACCCGGTGAGGGCACGATTTTTTACGGTCCGGAGGAAGTGATCATCGCTTACAATGAAGGCAAGGCTGATTTGCACGCCTGGGTCAAAGTTCGATTGACCATTATCGAAGGCGATCAACTGGTCACCAAACTGGTGGAAACCACCGTTGGTCGTGTTCTGTTCAACCAGGTGGTCCCGGAAGAACTGGGCTTCATCAACCTGCTGCTCACCAAGAAGGCCATCTCCAAAGTAATTGGTGAGGTCATCAACTCCACCGACGTTCCGCGCACCGCCCAGTTCCTGGACGACGTTAAAACGCTCGGTTTCCGTTGGGCCTTTAAAGGCGGCTTGTCGTTCAACCTGCTGGACATTGTCCGGGTTGACCAAAAGCAAAGCATGCTCGACTCTGCCCAAGTGGAAGTGGACGAGGTTACGGAGTCCTACAACATGGGCTTCATCACTAACAACGAGCGCTACAACCAGGTCATTGACATCTGGACCCGCACCAACTCGCGCCTGACGGAAACGCTGTTGAAATCGCTTTCGGAAGACAACCAGGGTTTCAACTCCATGTTCATGATGCTTGACTCGGGTGCCCGGGGTTCCAAAGAGCAGATCCGCCAGCTTGGCGGGATGCGCGGCCTCATGGCCAAGCCGAAGAAATCCAGCGCCGGGGGTGGGGGAGAGATTATCGAGAACCCAATTTTGGCCAACTTCAAAGAAGGCCTCTCGGTGCTTGAATACTTCATTTCCACACACGGTGCCCGCAAGGGACTGGCCGATACCGCGCTTAAAACGGCAGATGCCGGTTACCTGACCCGACGCCTCGTCGACGTGGCCCAAGATGTGGTTATTGCCGAAGAAGATTGCAACACACTCCGCGGTATTGAAATCATGGCCCTCAAAGACAACGAGGAAGTCATCGAGCCGTTGGCTGACCGCATCATTGGCCGCACAAGCCTGCATGATGTTTACCACCCGTTGACGGGCGTCAAGATTGTAACAGCCGGTGAGCTGATCAGCCGCCGCATTGCTGCCAAGATTGAAGAGTCGCCTATTGAATCGGTCGAAATCAGGTCGGTGCTGACGTGCGAATCTCGCCGCGGGGTTTGTGTTAAGTGCTACGGCACCAACATGGCCAACAACCGGATCGCGCAAATGGGTGATGCCGTGGGCATCATTGCCGCCCAATCGATCGGTGAGCCCGGCACCCAGCTTACGCTGCGTACCTTCCACGTAGGTGGTACGGCCTCGAACATCGCTACGGAAAGCCAGTTGACTGCCCGCTTTGACGGCGTGCTGCAATTTGACGGGATCCGCACCACAGACCACGTGGATGACGATGGCGGCAAACAGAAGGTTGTTATCGGTCGCACCGGTGAACTCCGGATCGTGGACGAGAACACCGACATTCTGTTGACTACCTTCCACATGCCGTATGGGTCTTCGCTCAGAGTCAAAGACGGCGAGAAAGTGAAGAAGGGCGACGTAATCTGTACCTGGGACCCTTACAACGCGGTTATTCTTTCTGAGATAGCCGGCGCGGTTTCGTTCGAAGCCATCATAGAAGGGGTTACGTTCCGGGAAGAGGCGGACGAACAAACCGGACACAAGGAAAAGGTTATCACGGAAAGCCGCGACAAGACCAAGATTCCGACCATCCGGGTCATGGACAAAAAGGGCTCTGAGCTCAAGAATTACAACTTGCCCGTAGGCTCGCACATCTTCGTGGATGAAGGCGACAGCGTTCGGACGGGCCAGGTTCTGGTCAAAATTCCGCGCGTGTTGGGCAAGGTTCGGGACATCACCGGTGGTTTGCCGCGGGTAACGGAACTTTTCGAAGCCCGTAACCCCTCCAACCCCGCCGTGGTTTCAGAAGTGGACGGCGTGGTGAGCTTCGGCCGCATTAAGCGCGGTAACCGCGAAGTGGTGGTTGAGAGCAAGGACGGCGATGTGCGCAAGTACATGGTCTCCCTGACCAAGCACATTCTGGTGCAGGAAGGTGACTTTGTCAAGGCAGGCCTCGCCCTGTCTGATGGTGCCATCACCCCCGCCGACATTCTGGCCATTAAAGGCCCATACGCAGTTCAGGAGTACATTGTCAATGAAATCCAGGAGGTCTACCGCCTTCAGGGTGTGCGCATCAACGACAAGCACATCGAGGTGATCGTGCGTCAGATGATGCGAAAGATGATTGTCTCCGATGCTGGTGATACCCGCTTCCTGGAGAAATCGGCCGTCGACAAATTCGAGTTCATCGAAGAAAACGACCAGATTTTCGATAAGAAGTACATCACTGAAGTTGGTGAATCCGTCAAGTACCGCGCTGGACAGATTATTTCGGTGCGCCAGTTGCGCGAAGAGAACTCCTTCCTTCGCCGGAACGACAAGAAACCGATGGAGTCCCGCGATGCCATCCCATCTACAGCTACCCCGCTGTTGCAGGGCATTACCAAAGCTTCTTTGGGAACGGCCTCCTGGATTTCCGCAGCGTCCTTCCAGGAAACCACCAAGGTGCTCAGCTCGGCATCCATTGCCGCCCGCCAAGACACCCTGTTGGGATTGAAAGAAAACGTGATCGTCGGCCACCGCATTCCGGCGGGAACCGGTCAGCGCGAGTTCGAATCCTTGGTTGTCGGCGACCGCGAGGAATACGAGCAGCGCATCGCGGACAAGGCTCGCTCTTCGGTCACCAGTAACGCGGAAGAAGTAACCGGTTAATCGGTTACTGCTCCACCCATATGCCCCGCCC
>CAYSDI010000081.1:0-3481 GCA_964429745.1 uncultured Chitinophagales bacterium
GCATTGCCTATGTTCAGAACAATTGGATCAAGGACATTCGAACCTATAATGCCCCACCTGGCTTTGGAACTGGTGTTGGAGTTGCCGCGGCAGGAACGACTTCAGCCGCTAACCAAGTTCTATATGTTGGTTTCCCAGACATAGGTGTTACGGGGGTAAACAATAGAATCGAAGACTGCGAAAAAGGCGTCTTTGCGTTGGGCATTCAGCAAGCAGTGACCAACAACAACGAAATTATTGGTTCTGGTGGTGCGGATCCGACGATGAACCAGGGAGTTTGGTATCAAGATGTCCTCAGTAGCATAATCTCACGAAACACCATTACTGAGTTTGATAGTATTTGTATTTATGTTAAAAACATAGGTACTGTAAAGGTTGATAGCAATGTTTTGAATAACCCGACAATAGTTAGCAATGGCAGTTGCCGAATCACTGGGATAGAATTGCGAACCGGAGTTATAAGCAGTTTCCCGGAGGTTACATTCAACAGATTAAATAATTTGCAGTTCGGTATAGCTGTACTCAGCACTAATGCCTTGATAGAGCATAATGAAGTAAATTTTAGATTGCCAACCTCGTGCTCAGGAGAATTTGCTATCGGTATTCAGGCGGAAAACTCGGGTGCGTTGCAAATCATTGATAATGAAATCAGTGGATCTTGTGGCGGTTGTGGTAAAACCAAAATTCGCGGCATCGATATCACAGAGAGTCAGGAATTCTGGGCAGATAGGAACCGTATAGAAGATTGCGGCGTAGGGGCAGCAGCCCATGGCGATTGTCAAGGGGGCAATTTTACCTGCAATCAGTTGTTTGATTGTGACTATGGTTTTGCTTTGGTGGGCATGGATGACGGTGGGATGGATGTTGGGCCTGTTACGGATCAGTTATCCTTGCTTAATGGAGCTGGCAACTATTGGGCACCAGAGCCAACTGCAAATCGAACTATTGCAGTAACTAGTTCTAGCGGAATTCCAACATACGGCACTCCACCGCCACCTGCGTTGACACCTCCCATTATTGACTGGCGCTACGATGCTTCTTACGGCTTGGGCTCTGACATGGCACCTATAACAACATTCAATTTGCAGACCGGAGGAGTTTCTCCTACCGGTAGCAGAAGAATTGCACCTCTTACTCCAGGGAGCTCTGTCACTCCTTGTGACTTTATTCCTCGTTTTGGATTTCGCACTCTCGATTTCCCTTCCCAAAAAGGAAGAAATTCGTTATTTGCTGCGTTTTCTGACGTTTTTTCACGGCTAGACCTCAGCACTTGCAATTACTTTGAGGAGAAGAGTTATAGCTACAATTTTTTTGCTGATAACCCGGACTGGTTGAATCTGGGAGTTGAACAGGATGAAGAATACATTGCTGTGATGGATGGACTGGCGGAAGGAAATTACGATGATTGGTATACTTTCTTCCGTTATTTAAAGTTTGACGATAAGGATTCTGCTCTTACTGTTTTGAGGACTATCTTACCAAACTGTGCCAAGGAACAAGAAAGAATTAATATATTTCAGATATATATTGATCGCAAGTTGGATACGCTCTCATTCGATCAGGCAGTAGCAGGCGCGCAGTATTATCTTACGGCAGACTGGGCAGAGCTTTCGGCCTTGGCACTGCAAGATCCTAACGACAAAGGAGATGCAGTATACTATGCTCGTTCAATTCTAGGTATGAATTCATTGTCACCTATTGATACATCTGGACTCTTGCGGGCATCGAGTTTTGCAAAAGACAAACCTGCAATCACCCTCTCCCCTAACCCTGCACATACAACGCTGTGTATTTTTGGATTGAGCGTAAACGCAATTGATGAAATAGCATATAAAGTATATGATTTACGGGGACATGTTGTATTTAGTGGTACCTTAAACAGTTCAACTACAAGTTGCTTAGATGTCCATGCTTTGGTTGACGGATTGTATATGCTTCACATCAATTTTCCAAGTCAAAAATCTGAATCTCATTCCTTTATAGTTGCTGATAATTCTTCAAACAAATTATAATAATGAGGTTGTTTTTTGTGCTTAGTTGCTGGATTTTTCTGTCTATGGATCAGGTTTTTGCTCAACCTCAAAATCACAACTGGAATTTCGGGGGAGACATCTGGCTTGCCTTTAACAGCGGTGAAGCTGAGATTCGTGAGCCATTGGAGTTTTGGTCATGGGAAGCAGGTGCTTCAATCTCCGATCGCGATGGATCATTGCTAATATATACATACGGTGTTGAAGTATACAATAAACATGGGGAGGTAATTTCAGAGATTGAAGTATCCGCTGACGATTCGCTCTACTACAAATCGTTAACTCAAGGTGTCCTCATTCTTCCGGGCACTTTAGAAAGCGGAAAGTATAGTATTATAGGAATTAGTCGTTATGCGGTTGTAGATATGTCACTTGATTCAGGAAATGGTGGAATGTTTGACTTTCCAGCTTGGAAACCTTTGGATCTTGCTGCTTCTGGATTTGGTGAAAAGAATATTGCTATTCGTCATGGAAATGGTCGAGACTGGTGGGTGGTGCAGTCAATGCATACTTATAATTTAGCTACGCAGAATTGGGATACTCTGCTGGTTTGCTACTTTTTTGACAGTGAGGGTGTTAGAAAGCGTGTTGACAATACTATCAACTTTAGAGGTTCTGTTGGTTCGCTGCCTGCAGGCGAGATGACTGTTTCACACGATGGGAGTAAAATTGCATTAGTCTTCTATGGGAGTGTCTTAGTCTATTCGTTTAATCGATGCACCGGAGAGTTTGTTGAGGAGTTGTGTTATATTGACAGTTTGGATAAATTGTACGGTGCGGCTTTTTCAAAGTCTGGCAGGTATCTCTATTTTACTCAGACGTCCGGGTACCCAGCGGGTAGTAATATTTTGTATCAACTAGATGTCCAAAAGAATCAATATTGTGAAAATGAGATTCAAAAAATATATGAAAGAGATAAATATATAAATTATTCGATTGGTCAATTAGAATTAGGTCCAGATGATCGGATTTATATAGCAACTTACGGTCCTGGTTTTTTTGCATTAAATATGAATCTCGCAGTTGTTCGATATCCAGATCTACCAGGAATAATGTGTGGTTTTGATACTTTAGGTGTTTGGTTAGGTGGCAATCGAAGTTCTATGGCCTCCCCAACACCGTCAACTACGCCCTTGGCCCTTTGGTCGGCAGTGAATGTGACACGCTTGGCGGCTCCACCGCCGTTCCTCCCGAAACCGCCCTTCCCCCGACGTGGCAAATTACCCCCACCGTGAGCAGTGGTTTGTACAGCTTCAACGGACCGGAGCAGGCTCTGTTGATGGTCTATGAAGTCTGGGGTAGAACGGTTTGGCAAGGCACGGCATCAGGCCAGCGCATGGACCTGTCTGCGCTCCCAGCGGGGCTTTACCTTGTTCATGCGCGATGGGAAGAAAGGCAGCAGACGTTCAAGGTTGTGAAACAGTAAAGACAACCTGTCAATAACCCACCAA
>CAYSDI010000081.1:3581-9521 GCA_964429745.1 uncultured Chitinophagales bacterium
CTCTCCAGCGCCTCGCTCAGCCGCTGTGCAGGAAGAAACTGTTGCTCCAGCGCCAATGAAAAGGGCACCGGAGTGTCCAGCGAGGCTACGCGCAGCACCGGGGCATCGAGGTGCTCAAAGCAGTGCTCGCCGATCCAGGCGGCCAACTCGCCGCCGATACCGCCCGTGAGCGTGTCTTCGTGCAGGATGAGTACTTTGCCGGTTTTTCGCACGGTGACTTCAATGGCCTCGTAATCAAGCGGCAAGAGCGTGCGCAAATCCAGTACATCTGCATTGAGCTCAGGGCGTGCGTCCAGCGCTTCGCGCGCCCAGATCAAGCCCATACCATAGGTTATGATACTGAGATCGTCGCCCTCGCGATCAAGGCGCGCTTTGCCGATGGGGGTGGTGTAATAGCCTTCGGGCACCATGCCGCTCAGGGAGCGATAAAGGGCTTTGTGCTCAAAGAACAACACCGGGTTGGCGTCTGCGATGGCGGCGCAGAGCAGGCCTTTGGCGTCTTCGGCAGTGGCGGGATAGACCACTTTCAAGCCGGGAGTATGAAAGAACCAGGCTTCGTTGCTCTGGCTGTGGAAGGGCCCTGCGCCTACCCCGGCGCCTGTGGGCATGCGCACCACCACGTCGGCATTTTGCGCCCAGCGGTAGTGCACTTTTGCCAGGCTGTTGACAATTTGGTTAAATCCGCAAGTGGCAAAGTCGGCAAACTGCATTTCCACCACTGATTTCCATCCGCGGATGCTCAGGCCCAAGCCAGCGCCAACAATGGCGGATTCGCAGATGGGCGTGTTGCGAACCCGCCCCTTGCCAAATTCCTCGACAAAGCCCTGGGTAATCTTGAAAACACCGCCGTATTCGGCGATGTCCTGGCCCATGATGACCAGGTTGTCGTGCCGGCGCATGCTTTCGCGCAAGCCGTCGGAGATAGCGTCCACCATGCGGAGTTCGCGTGCAGGACCAGACGGCGAAACATCAGGCGCTTCGTCTGGATGGTAAAGATCGCGGAGTTCTGAGGCAACCGATAGCGTTGGCTCGGGCGCGGTAAAAGCTGCCTCAAGCCCAGCGTCCAATTCGGCTTTGATCCGGCCGCGCAGGGCTTTGGCAAAGTCGTCGGTCAGAATGCCCTGTTCGCGCAACCAGGTTTCATAGTTGGTTACCGGGTCGCGAAGGGCCCAGGCTCCCAGCAGCGCCGATGGCACATACTTTACCCCAGAGGCCTCTTCGTGCCCGCGCATCCTAAAGGTCATGCATTCCACCAAAACGGGTCGCGGGTTGTGGCGGATGCTGTCGGCATAGCCATCCAGCGTGGCGTAAACTTCCAGAATGTTGTTGCCATCGATGGTGCAAGCTTCCATACCATATCCTATGCCACGGTCAGCAAGGGTCTTGCATCGGTACTGCTCCTCCGTGGGGGTAGATAATCCATATCCGTTGTTTTCAATGACGAAAATGACAGGCAGGTTCCACACGGCGGCAACGTTGAGGGCTTCGTGAAAGTCGCCCTCGGACGTACCCCCTTCGCCCGTAAAGACGATGGTGACGCGGTGCTGGTTCTCCAGCAAATCGGCCAGCGCAATGCCATCAGCCAACGCCAGTTGCGGCCCCAGGTGGCTGATCATGCCGATGATGCGCTGCTCGGGTATGCCAAAGTGGAAGGAGCGTTCGCGGCCCTTGCTGTAGCCTAATGGCTTGCCCTGAAACTGCGCAAAAAGGCGGTCCAGAGGCACGTTGCGCGTGGTGAAAATGCCCAGGTTCCGGTGCATTGGAAAGATGTACTCTTCGTCGTGCAGCACCGAGGCCGCCGCCACCGAGATGGCCTCCTGCCCAATGCCGCTGAACCATTTCGAAATTTTGCCCTGACGCAGCAGGTTCAGCATTTTTTCTTCGATCATGCGCGGCTTGAGCAGGCGCGCGTAAAGCGTGAGCAGCCACTCAGGGCTGTAATCGCGGCGGTCAAAGACGATGGGGTCCAAAATGGGCATATCGGCCACGGGAGGTGCGGTTTAGGTGGCCCGGCTTTTTTAAACCGGTTAAAGGGGCCCGGTAAAATTACGCAACGGAGCATGGGTACGAAAGGGATCGGCGCTTAGCCGTTACACCTTTCCCCGCCGGTTTTGCTCTCGCCACTGTTGCGAAAAGCTGCGGGGGCTCACCTCCGGCAGTTCGCGGCGTTTGCCCCAAGAGCTGCCGAACAAGGTGTTGAGCACCAGGTTTTTGGGCCCGCCGCTCAGCAGGTCCATGCGGCTGCGTGACGTCATGGCCAGTTTCCAGGCCTTCCAGGCCAGTTTTTCGCTCATGTCGCTGTGGCCCTGTTCGTTGGCGTCCCGGCGGTTGATTAACAGCAGGTTGTGCAGGTCAATGCGCACCGGACAGACCTCCGTGCAATTTCCGCACAAAGAAGACGCATGGCTCAGGTGCCGGAATTCTTCCATGCCCTGCAAATGGGGCGTGATGACCGAGCCAATAGGGCCGGAATAGGTGGTGCCGTACGCGTGGCCACCGATGTTTTTGTACACGGGGCAGGCGTTGAGGCAGGCGCCGCAACGGATGCAGTACAGCGCCTGGCGCTGCTCTTTTTCGGCCAGCAGTTGCGTGCGGCCGTTGTCGATCAGGATCACGTACATGGCTTCCGGGCCGTCTGTTTCGCCGGCCTGGCGCGGTCCGGTCAAAACGCTGTTGTACACGGTGACCCATTGACCGGTTCCGAACGTGGAAAGCAACGGCCAGAAATGCCCGAGGTCTTCGAGGCGCGGGAGCACTTTTTCTATGCCAACA
Source organism: uncultured Chitinophagales bacterium (assembly GCA_964429745.1). Lineage (GTDB taxonomy): Bacteria > Bacteroidota > Bacteroidia > Chitinophagales > BACL12 > WGOA01. The sequence goes on from CAYSDI010000081.1 coordinate 6,354, forward strand.
ATGGAAACTTGCACCTTTGGGAAGCTCACCGTGAGGCGGGCATTGCCTTCGTTTTCCGTGATGGCCACTCCGCCAATGTCGGCGATCAGGAAGTTTCCGCCCGTTACGCCAATGTCGGCCGATGTGTATTTGTCTCGCAGCAGCCGTCGCGCCACCAGCGTGAGTTCTTCTGCAGTCAGGTCCAGCGGCGTGCCCAACTTGGCGTGGAACAATTCGGCCACATCCTGCTTGCTCTTGTGCATGGCCGGCGTGACGATGTGGTACGGTTTTTCGCCGTCGAGCTGCTGGATGTATTCGCCCAGATCAGTTTCGTCTACCGCGATGCCGTTCTCTTCCAGGTAGTGGTTCAGCTCAATTTCTTCCGTGGCCATGCTCTTGCTTTTGACCACCGAGCGCGCGCCGTGTTCGGCGGCAATTCGCCCGAAAGCATCCAGCGCGTCCTGCGCCGTTTCGGCCCAAATCACCTTGCCGCCGCGGGCCGTAAAAGCCTCTTCGAACTGCAAAAGAAATCGGTCCAGGCTGTGGATAGCCTCCCATTTGACCCGTTTGGCCACCCGGCGCGCCTTTTCCAGGTCTTGGTACTGAAGTTTTCCGAGCACCACCGTTTCATCGTACTTGCCGATGTTAAAGCGCAGTTTGCGTTTGTGTTCGCTGTCAAAAGCCTTGATTTCGGCTTTTTCCAGGAAAAGTTGAGGTATGGCCATATTGGTTTTCGGGTTAAAAATACCCCAATCAATAGACAAGGACACATAATCCCCAATTCGGGTTAAAGGTTTGGTTTCTTCCTTCAAGGGTCATTCTGCATCTTTGCGCCATCATTCAACTAATCCTTACCCCTATGATGAAAAAAGCCATTAACACCCTGCTGGCTTTGGCTGTTGTTGCTGTTCTGTTGCCCGGCTGTGGATTTGTCGGCATTTACGGCAGCTTGTACACCGATGTAACCACCCCTGTAGATGCCACCGCCAACGGTGTTGGTTCTAAAGTGGGAACGTCGGAAGCCGTTGGTATCCTGGGCCTCGTTGCTACGGGCGACGCCGGGATCAACGAAGCTGCCAAGAATGGCGGCATCAGCAAGATCTCCCATGTAGACATGCATGTTATGTCTATTCTGGGCCTCTATGCCAAGTACACGGTTTACGTTTACGGTGAGTAATTCTCCGATCGTGCACCTTACTACAAATACCCCAAAAGTAATTTTGGGGTATTTGTTTTTATTCGCTTTATTGTTGCTTTTAGGCGCGAATGCGCACGCCCAAAAGCCCGAAAAGTCCTACATCCGCCGCGACCATCCGGAGGGGACTATGTATTTTATTGAGCCTCAGCCGTTTAAGGCTGAAATCCGCTTGCCGGATGGGCAAGAAAGCACGGCGAAGGGGGCAGCCGATTTTACACTGGATTATCGAGACAGCACGGCCAACACAGCCAGTGTGTTCACGGTGGCCTTCACGCTGCCTTCGGACGAGGCAATGCGCCAGGTTGACAGCGCTGTCTTGGTTGCCGGCGGGGTTCGGCTGGGTGCTTCTGTTGACTCGGAGCGCTACTTTGTTGAGCCCAAAGGCAAGAAATGGCGGAACCGCTATGGGCTCCGCTTTGATCCGGGGCATGGCCTGCGCTGGCTGATGAGCAGCCCGGAATTGGAACTGCACTTGTACAGCCCTGGCTTGGTGGCCGTGATGCGATTTGGTGCCTCTGAGCAAACCATTATGCGCGCCCTGGGCCAGGTGATGGCCATTGAAACCGATCTTGATCAATAGCGGTTGGCACCGCCAGAAAGCCCAGCTACTGCGTTACGCCCAAGTTGCTCCATCCTCATTTACTTTCAGTAAACTCCGTTGTCGCAACTTGCGCAAGCCTTGTATCTGGGCTTTTTAGCGATGCCACAACTAAAGCACCCTAGGGTTGCTGTGAAGAGAAAAGCCCTGAAAAACTTAACCGCATTTGTTCCTGCACGGCTGCGCGTTGAAAGCGAGCCACGGCCTGGTTAACGGCTGCCAGAGGCGCCATGAGCCCTTCGCCATCTATCCAAAGCTGGAGCAAACGCTTTAATTCGGGCGTGCTTCGGTAGCGGGCTGTCATGGTGGCTACATCGGGATCTAAACGGTAGTGCTCTGGCATGATAGCCGGCTTGCCGTAGCGAATCATATCATATACGTTTCCACTAATTTTAGTCTGTCCGTAATGCTCGGTATAGAGGGTATAGCGCGTCTTGTCCAACGCGGGGATGACCAGAAAATCCGTGTTGCGAAGCACGCGTTCAAATTCGTTCTGGGGCACAAAGGCGGTATAGGTGTTCACGGTAAAATTGGCGCTTTGTAGGCTCAGAAAGCGCGTCAGCAAGTTGCGGCCGAACGAACCGCGCGGTCGGCCCAGCAAGGTTAGCGTGCAGCGCCGCTCCAAATCAGGCAAAACAGCTTCCAGCGCGTCCAGCAGCGCGGGATAATCCCTGCGCCGGGGGTCCAGGCTGCCGATGACCGTCAGCGAGCGATGCCCGGATTGCGGGGCTTTGCGGTACCCGGGTTCGTGCACGGTAAAGGGGAGGGGGGTCAGGGTTTCCCGCCCTTGCAGCCAGCCTTTTTCGCGCACAGCGGCTTCCAGCGCAGCATCGGGAAAGCAAAAACGATCCACCCGCTGCACAAATTTGCTGCGCCAGAAAGCCTCCCGCTCCCCCAGCGTTTTTCGCAACAGGTAACTGGCGTCTTTGAACAAAAAGAACGGCGTGAAAATGGGTTTGAATTCCGGCTTTGGACTCAGGTAGGTTGCGGCGTTGTGCACCCGGAGCACGACCGGGGGAGTCAGCGCCAACTGGCTAAAGAATTTAAAGTTGGAGGCCAGCGTGTTGAACAGCACGGCATCGCAGGCATTGATGGCCTTTAGTTTCTGCGTAACAAAAGTTATGGTGCTTTCTCCCGCTCCGGCACATTCCCAACGGATTCCGGGAAAGCGGTCTGCTCCTCCGGCTGCCCGCGCAATGTTTTCGGTGGTAAAGATGACCGTCTCGATGCCGCTGCCTTCCAGGCCTTCGCAAAGGTTGCGCAGCACTTCGGCGTGGTAATCAAATTCAAGGACGGCAAGTTTCATGCGGGCGAGGGTGCCGCACAAAGAAACACTTCCCTTTCGCCATGCCCAAAAGCAGGCAGCCTCGTTTTCCGGGCGAAGGGCGGAGCT
>CAYSDI010000081.1:9621-16843 GCA_964429745.1 uncultured Chitinophagales bacterium
GGAGCTACCTGGCAGCAACGGTCCTGTCCCGCTGCAAAGGAGCTACCTGGCAGCAACGGTCCTGTCCCGCAGCAAAGCAGCTACCCCGCAACGACGGTGTTACCCCGCAGTGGCTTTTCCGCCCTCAGGGCAACAGCCGCGCCCGCACGGTCCGGCCGCGGTAGGCTTCGTATCGCTTGAGCTCGTCGGCAATCCAGCGGTTCCACTCTTTTTGTGCTTCGGGATGCGTGGAGTGTTCGGTTACCTCGTCGTAGGCCTCCTGGGCCGTCTTGAATTCGTTAAAGGTTTCGTCGTAGAGGGCCGAAATCTGCTGGTTCAGCCGGCTTCGGTCAAACGAAGCTCGGGCCAGCCGCCGGCGCATTTTTCGCGCGTAAATCTCGCCGATGTCAAAATGGCCTTGCTCGTGCTTCAGGAGCAGGCCGCTGGCGTCGGCCTCATCAACCCAAGAATCCGTTGGACTGAAAAACGCCAGCACATCAAAGCGAATCTCTCCGGAACGGCTGAGCGCAGGGTCGCAGGTTAGCCCGCAGGAACTCAAAGCGTCCACGCCGGTGTGGGGCTCCGGGTTACCCCGAAAATCAGCCCAGGTAAGCGGGATCTCTTGCCGCCAGATTACGCGGACAGCTTCCGGACTCGTGGCGCGGTGCAAGGGCGTTTCAGCAGGATTGGGCAAAGGCGTCCATTGCTGCTTTTCCAGCCAGCCGCTTAAGCCGGGCAGCGCCTGCTGCCGGGTCAGAGAAGTTACCGGAATACGTCGCTCGGGAAAGCCATAGCCTGCGCTGTGTACCGACCAGGAAAAGGTGAGGACCGGGAAAACCGCAAAGACAAGGAGGACGAGCGGAAGCGAGGGGCCCTTTTGCATAAGTTGACTGCTTAGACAGTCCACGAACGCAAATGCCGGGCCAAAAATTATAAAGCCTCAAAGGCTCTAAGAAAAAGAGGATCCGCCTAAAATCAACTCTTCACACTCGGCCTACCAAACAACATTTTGAGTTTGTTGCGGACGCCTTGGGAGCGCTGCATGTCGCGGAAGATGTCCATCCATTCGTGGAACACCAGGTACACAGGGTTAAAGGAGCCCACTGGCGTGGTGATGCCGTAGATGGGTTTTTCGTCTTCTTCCTGAAAGCTGCCGAACATACGGTCCCAAATGATCAGGGTAGAGCCGTAGTTTTTGTCAATGTAGCGCTCGTTGATGGCGTGGTGGACGCGGTGGTGCGAGGGAGTGGTGAACACGTACTCAATTGGGGCCGGCAGCTTCTTAATGAGCTCCGTGTGAATCCAGAATTGGTACAGCGTTTCAATTTGGGTGCAGACGAAGAAAATGACCGGGTCGAAACCGACCATGACGGCAGGGAGGAAAAAGATCAGCTTAATGTGCTGGGTCCAGGATAAGCGGAACGACACCGAAAAGTTGTACTGCTCTGAACTGTGGTGCGTCACGTGTGTGGCCCACCAAAAGCGCTGCTCGTGGGCAATGCGGTGTGCCCAGTAGCGTGAAAAATCAATGGCCACCAGGCACGAGACCCAGGTAATGACGGAGCCAGCTTCGCCGTAACCGGGCAACCAGCCCTTCCACGGGAGCATGTTGTACAATACCAGGAGCACGGAGTAGAGCCCCACCTTGACAAGCGCGGTAACAGCCAAGTTGCCTACCCCAATGCCAAGGGAGGCAAAAAAATCTTTGCCGGTGTACATCTGCTTGTTTTGGACCTGGCCAATAACGACCTCCAAGAGCACAAAAAAGAGCATGATGGGAGCCGCGTAGTGGATCACAGGCGGAATCTGACCGAACAGCTCGGAAACCGTCAATTTTTCAGCAACGAGTAACAGCACTGGCGTAATGGTTTGAAAGGTTAAAGCACCGCAAAGATAAGCGCAACACAGGGCGTTCCGCAAAAAGACATAAAGGCTTAATAATCAAGGCCTTTTAATTGGTTTCGCCGTCTACCGCCGGTCGTTGGTCGGCTTGCGAAACCAGCCAAAGCGTGTGGAAGATAAGGCGTGCACGCTCTTGTAGGACATCGTAGCGGATTTTGTCCGGGGTATCGGTGATTTGGTGGTAATCGTCGTGCGACCCGTTCATGTAGAAAATGATCGGAATGTTGTTCTTGGCAAAGTTGTAGTGGTCGGACCGGTAGTAGTACCGATTTGGATCTGTGGTATTGTTGTATTTGTAATCGAGGGAAACACTTGGGTACGTTGTGGCGGCCTTTTCACTGAGCGCGTGCAGCTCGGTGCTGAGAAAGTCAGAGCCGATTGCGTAAACATAAAAAGGATTCTCTTCGTGCTCTTTGTCAATCCGGCCCACCATATCAATGTTCAGGTTGGTCACCGTTTGTTCCAGCGGCACCACCGGATAATCGGTGTAGTATTCGGAACCCAACAACCCTTTCTCTTCGCCCGAAACCGCCATGAACACAATACTGCGGCGGGGTTTCACGCCTTGAGCCACCGCTAGTTGAACGGCTTCTGCGATCTCGAGAACCGCCACCGTGCCGGATCCGTCGTCGTCTGCCCCGTAATAAATACCTGTGCTGTCAAAACCCAGGTGGTCGTAGTGAGCCGTGATAAAAACGTATTCATCTGCCCGGTCCGTGCCGGGGATCATACCCAGCACATTGTCCGAAGTAATTGTTTTTGACTGTTTCTCCACTTTAATAGAGAGCGGATTTTCAATCGGTCGTGAAGCGGGTTCAAACTTGGCCGCAATTTTTTTGAGCCCCTTTTCCATCACTTTGGCCTGCTTGCCAAAGAGGGCTTTGCCAGTTGCGGTAGTCAGGTACAAGGTGTTAACATAGGGGGTGCTTTCATCATCGCTGGCCAGCTCCATTTCCGGGTTTCGCAAGTAATTGACAAAGGACTTTTGCTGCATTTGCCCTTCGGCCATGGTGCTGATGATTAACACTGCCCGTGCCCCTTTAGCGGTGGCTGATTCTATCTTCTTGCGCCAGTTCATAGACCAGTCGCTGCGCTGGGTGCTGCCTGTCAGCCAATAATTACCGTCTTCCTTTTGTGGCTCCCCAGCCATAATAACCAGTACCTTATCCGTAACATCTATGCCTGCGTAATCGCTGTACAGCGAATCATCAATGCCGTAACCCAAAAAGACAAACCCATCAGCCTGGGTAAAGAAAGCATTGTTCATAGAGGGCCAACCGTAGAAATCTTTCAGAAACTCGTAGCGAACACCGCCGGCTTCCAAATAAACTTCTCCCCAGCCCACCTCTTTTAGTTCGAAGGGCTGTCGGTACCCGGGCAAATTACCAACGGGCATTAAGCCCATCGCTTTGAACTGCGTTTCCAGATAGTCTGCAGCTTTTCGCTGCCCTTCCTGCCCGGTAGCCCGGCCCTGCATCTCTTCGGAGGCAAAAAGGTAGAGGTGCTCCCTCAATTCTTGCTCGGTAATGGAAGCCGCAATTGAAACCAAGGGGTCAACGGTTGCCCCTTGATCCCCGTTGGATAATGGAAGGATGGGCGGTTCATTCTGGTCTGCAGGTTGCGACGTGCCCGGGTTTTGGCCAGGCACTGGTTGTGCCATGGCAGGCCGAATCATAGACAGACTCAGAACAAGCGAAAGGATGTGTTTTGCGAACAAAAGGTTGGGCTTTTGAGGTTGACGAACAACAAGATGGACGAAACGTTCAATGCGTGGCAGGAGATTGCTACCGGTTTGCCGCGACATGCGCTACCGAAAACCAGGCGCAATTTTACGCACCCGGGCTTCGTGCCGTCCCCCTTCGAACTCCGTGGAGAAAAAACGCCCGGCTATAGCCAGGGCCTCTTCTACAGACAAAAAGCGGGCCGGAAGACAAAGCACGTTGGCGTCATTGTGCTGACGAGCCAACTGAGCAATTTCTGGCATCCAGGTAATGGCAGCCCTGATTCCGGCGTGCTTGTTGGCCGTTATGGCCACTCCGTTAGCACTGCCGCAAATGAGAATGCCCCAGGTGTGGTCCTGCTCCTGGACCGCCCGCGCTACCGGATGCACGAAATCGGGGTAATCCACCGATTCGGTGGAATGAGTCCCGAAATCCTGCACCATGTACCCGCGCTGACGGGCCCAGGCAATCAGGGGGTCTTTGAGCGGGAAACCCGCATGATCGCAACCGATAGCAATTGCCGAAATGGTCATCACGTGTAAAAATACACCCTACAAAGCGGTTTCCCGATCTGCCAAGATGTAAAAGGTTTGGGCAACAGCAGGGCTTGGGGAACGGCTTGCGTGACGTCTAACCGGGACTCTGCGGCTCCGAAAGGGTTACAGATCAGGACCCGTAACGCTCCAAATCTTCTTTTAACCGCTTTTTTTCAATTCTGGACGCGATGACAATCCCAATTTCGTAGAGGAATTGCACCGGAAGGAAAATCAAAATCTGGCTCAGCGCATCCGGGGGAGTGATTACTGCTGAAACCACCAGAATGATGATGATGGCATGGCGCCGGTAGCTGCGCAAGAAAGCCGCCGAAACAATGCCGAGCTTGGCCAGAAAGTAGATGATCATGGGCAACTCAAACATGATGCCCGCGGCAAGCACTGTCATGGCCATAAAGCTGATGTAGTCGCTAAGCTGGATGTAGTCGGCCACCTGGTCACTGATGGAATAGGGCACCAGGAAATTGATAGAAAAGGGCACGATGACGAAATACCCGAAACTGATGCCCATCAAAAACAACATCGAGCAATAGCCCACCAAACCCTGGGTGGTTCGTATCTCTTTCTCGAAAAGCCCTGGACGGATAAAGCGCCAGAATTCCCAGAGGATATACGGAAATGAAATTACAAAACCTATTATTAAAGATATTTGCATGTGAGCCATGAATTCACCCATCATGCTAAAGTTGGCGATGGCAAAATCCGGAGGCACAATGCACATGGATTCACCCAGGCCCACTTTGTACGAGAGCCAGCACAGCGCCCGGTACGAAAGAAAATCAGCGTTTTTGGGGCCGAAGATTACCGTGTCGAAGACGAAGCGCTTAGCCACGAAAACCAGAATGGTGAAGGCCAATATGACCAGCACCGCCCGCATGATGTGCCAGCGCAATTCCTCCAGATGTTCAATGAACGACATCTCCTTGGCCTGGCCGGTAGGATTGGCTCTGGAGCCAGGTCGGTTAAACGGGAGAAAGGGGAGGGCCATGAAAGCGCAAAGGTAGCGCTTGATGGGCAGGGAGCGGCCCGATTAAGGCCGGCCTTCTGACACATATGCACCCTCAACGGCGTTTCAGGAAGGCCCCCAGGAGCCCCCGGGTCACTTCGCGCAGGATGGTTTGTGTGGCTCTGCTGCCGGCAAATTCCTCCAGCGGCGATTTGCTGCGACCCCTGCTGCCTCCACTGCGCGAAGCCCCGCCCGCCGGTCCTCGTGAAGGAACTGATTTGGCGGCTTTTTCCGCTTCCTTTTTGGCTTCAGCAGCTTTCTCAGCCTCTGCGGCATCTGCGGTAGCGCGGTCCATTTTGGCTTGCAGGATTTCGTAGGCGCTCTCGCGGTCTACCACTTGGTTATACGTGGCCGCCAACCGCGAACCGGCCACCAGCTTTTGAATTTCGTCAGGGCTCAAAATATCCATGCGCGACGAAGGCGCGGTGAGCAGGGTATGGGCCAACGGCGAGGGAATGCCCTTTTCGTTGAGCACCGTGACGAGCGCTTCGCCAATGCCCAGATGAGTCAGAACAGTAGCCGTGTCGTAGTAGGCGGTGATGGGGTAGTTTTCGGCCGTCAACTTGATGGCCTGGCGGTCCTTGGCCGTGAAGGCGCGCAGCGCATGCTGGATTTTCATACCCAACTGGCTCAGAATTTCGTCGGGCACATCCGTGGGCAATTGCGTCACGAAAAACAGCCCGACGCCTTTGGAGCGAATAAGCTTGACAATGGCTTCCAATTGGCTTAGCAGAGCCTTGGACGCCTCGTTAAAAATCAGGTGTGCCTCGTCCAGAAAAATGATGAGCTTGGGGTCGGCTTTGTCGCCTACTTCGGGCATGGTGCTGTACACTTCGGCCAGCAAACTCAGCATGAACGCGCTGAACAGTTTGGGTCGGTCCTGAATGTCGGTCAGGCGCACAATGTGAATGATGCCCATACCCCGCTCATCGGTGCGCAGCAGGTCCTGCACGTCAAACGACTTTTCGCCAAAGAAAATGTCCGCCTCCTGCTCTTCCAGCTCCACCACCTTGCGCAAAATAGCTCCCGAAGACGCAGGACTAATAAGACCGTATTCGCCCGCAATTTCAGCCTTGCCGTCGTAGGTCAGGTACTGCAGCGCTTTGCGAAAGTCTCTAAGGTCAAGAAGCGCCAGGTGCTTGTCGTCGCAGTATTTGAATACCAGGCTGATGACCCCGCTTTGTGTTTCGTTGACGCCCAGAATTTTGCTGAACAGCACGGGCCCAAATTCAGAGACCGTGGCCCGCAGGCGCGCACCGGGTTCGCCGGAAAGCGAGAGCAATTCCACCGGGTAGTGCATGGGCTTCCAGAGCGACCCAATTTTGGCGTGGCGTTCGTGAATTTTAGGGTTCTCCGCAGCGGCGGCGGCCAGTCCGCTCAAGTCGCCTTTGATGTCCATGAGCAGCACGGGCACCCCTTTTTCGCTCAAGCGCTCCGCGATGTTTTGCAGGGTCTTGGTTTTGCCCGTTCCGGTGGCGCCCGCAATCAGGCCGTGGCGGTTAAAGGTTCGAAGGGGCGCGCTGACCTGCGCACCAGTTACGACTTCACCCTCCAGCATGGCCGCGCCCAGCAAAATGGAATCGTCTTTAAACGTGTAGCCTTGTTGAATGTGGTCGCGGAATTCGTCTGATTTTGACATTGCTAATAAAGGTTTGGCAACCTTCAGGTTAACCGTGTTACGGGCGAAGGGCGGCTGTGCGCTCTGCTGCTGTGCTGCTGCAAAAATCGCAAAAACAGGGCTAAGCCAGGGGCTTCTATCGTGGCTTCCAGTCTTTTTACCGCGAATTATCCACAAACAGCCGGTTTCTGGGGCCAGAAGAGGGGCGGGTTCGGAAATCAGGTGAAATTTGGCGGGGTTGGGGATGGCTTGGGTTCAGCGGGCCGCTATTCTTGTTCCCCCCCCCTTGCATTATGGCCAAAACACGCACCGCTTTTTTCTGCCAGTCTTGCGGGGCGGAATCGCCCAAATGGGTGGGCAAATGCCCGTCCTGCGGGGAGTGGAATACCTACGTAGAAGAGGTGGTTGAGAAGGCGGAGCCAGCCGCGGCGGCCTGGGGGGG
>CAYSDI010000082.1:0-2401 GCA_964429745.1 uncultured Chitinophagales bacterium
AAAAGCAACCCGCTGATTAGCAAGAGCAGCCCTTGATCCAGGCGTTGGGTATGTTGGTTGGGGTTGTTCATGGTCTTGGCGGCGGGTAATAGGCGCTGCCAGCAGGCTGCCACGATGGCTTTACCTCGCCCTGGCCCCGGCTCTGGCTCTGGCTCCGGCTCTCACCCTGGCTCTGGCTCTGGCTCTGGCTCTGGCTCCGGCTCTGGCCCCGGCCCCGGCTCTGGCCTCGGCTCCGGCGCTCCCAACAGCCTCAGTACCCACCTTGTATTTTGCGCACAAACCATTCCACGCTCAGCAGCGCCAGGAACAAAAAGAACAACAGGCGCAGGTTAATCACCGAGCGGGTTTGCAGCGATTCGTGCAGCAGGGGGCGAATAGCGTTGTTTGCTCGGAGGCTGTCTACCAGTGCGGCGCGTTGGCCGGCGCTGAAAAACGCGCCACCGCTGGCTTCGGACAAACCGGCCAGCAGGCCGTGGTTCGCGGTCACATTCAGGGCTTCCAACTGCAGCGGTGCCACAGTGAATTGCCCTTCGCTCGTATATTCTTTGCTGTTCCACGACGTACGCGCGCGGTAAGCATACGAACCAGGCGGCAACGAGCCGGCCTGCAAAGCATAACCCTGGCCTTGCCGATTGAAACGGTACTCGTAGCGCTTGCCGTCAGCATCGGTGATGGCCAGTTCCACGTCCGGCGTGTTGACGGGCTCGTAGCTGTCGTTGTACAATTCCGCCTGAAAGGCGATGTTTTCTTTTTCTGTGAATAAATTTTTTGCCAGCAACGTGCGGAAATTTCGCCGGTCGCTCTTTACGGCCAGGTATTGCAGGCTCTTGCCGGTCAATGCTTCAAACCGCTCGTGGTTGCCGGCATCCAAAAAGTCGAACAGACGCCAGCGGTACAGGCCTTCAGCCGCCAAAACGCCCGTCCGTACGCCCTGCACTTCGCCAAAAGCCAGAAGCGGATACTCGGTGTTCACACTTCCGATGCGCTGCGTCAGCGCCACTTTGGTGGTCGGCGAGGTGCGGTAATCGCCAAAAGGCGCCATCAACGGGGGAAATTGGCGCAGCGCATTGCGCAACGGTTCGTCGATGGCAAAGAGCGAAAACGCAGGATCCATTTGCGCCTGCACTTCATTCATGGAGCCGTTGCCAGCGCGGATGCGAATAAGATCCTGGCTTCGGTTGAACAACTCCAAATCGCTCTGCGCGCCAAGTACGTACAGGGCGGGAATTTTTTCTGCCTTCATCACCGCCAGCAACGACGAAAGTGGATAATTCGAGGACGGCAATTGGTGCAGCACCACCAGGTCAGCGGCTTCCAGCGATCCATCAAAATCGCGCGCCATCACCAGGCGCACTTCGTAGTTGCCCTGGGCTTCCATGACCTGCCGCAAAGCGGCCAGGTCGGGGTGGGGGGCATGGGCCAGAAGCAGCATCCGCTGCCGTCCGTCGAGCACGTCTATGAATAAATCAACCGTATTGTTTGCTATGGTTGATTCCCCTTCCAGCGGACCAAACCGCACGCGCAAATGCAAAACTCCCGGGCGGTCTGCGCTGACAATAAATTCTTCACTTCCGGCGAAAGGGTCTCCGTTCAACGCAACTGTTCTGCTATCCAACAGGCGCTCGCCACTTTGCTCCACTGCGGCAAGGCGCAACGTGGCCATTTCGCCCGTAGCGTGAATGGCCGAAAGGTCCAGGCGCAACGTAAAGCGATCGTTGAGGTACACCAGGCGGTTAACGTAATTGCGATCAATGCGCAGATCGCGGCGGCGCGTGGTATCGCCCAGGCCGATGGTATAAATAGGAGCGCCCAGGCGTCGCGAACCATAAGCTGGATTATTGCCGAGGTTGTAAATACCATCGCTGGCCAGCACTACGGCTCCGACATTTCGGTTGGCAAAACGGTCATCCAGCGCCGTTAGTGCCGCCGACAAATCCGTTGCCGGTTCGTCAAAAGACGCAGGGCCACTTTCGGGCAGCGTTTCGGTCAGGTCCGTCCCGAAGCGGAAACTCCGCACGTCAAATTCGTCGCCCAAGACTTGTTGCAGCGCTTCCAGCTCCGTGGCTGTAGCGGCGGCAAGGGCAGAATCCGGACCTAGTTTCAGCGACGCGCTGTTGTCAATGGCCACCAGAAGGAGCGGCTTTTCCGTTTCATTTTGACGGTACTTCAAAACAGGGTCCAACAAAAGGATAGCAATGGCCGATACCGCGACAAAGCGAAGCAGGGCTAAACCGGGCCGGCTTAACCAGTTGCGCGATTCCGATCCTGTTTCTTTTTTCTCTTTTCCGTACAACAGACCTGCATAGAGGGCGCCCAACAGCAGCGCGGGCAGGAGGTAAAGTATCGGATAAGAAAATGTCATATTATATTGAAAATAACTTATGTAACCACCCACGCTCTT
>CAYSDI010000082.1:2501-4445 GCA_964429745.1 uncultured Chitinophagales bacterium
GATAAGAAAATGTCATATTATATTGAAAATAACTTATGTAACCACCCACGCTCTTCACACAAAACCACCCACGCTCTTCACACAAAACCACCCACGCTCTTCACACAAAACCACCCACGCTCTTTACTCAAAACCAACCACTCCAGCTGCGTTTTCTCAACAATTTAGGGCACCGCAAACGCTGATAACCTGGCCACTGATGTAGCTTGACCGATCGGAGGCCAGAAACAAGGCAACGTCTGCCACCTCTTCGGGCTTGCCGAAGCGGCCCAGCGGAATTTGCTTAAAATAATTCTGGGCGGTTTCCGCGGGCAGCGCCGCGGTCATGTCGGTTTCAATGAAGCCTGGTGCGATGGCATTGCAGCGGATGCTGCGCGAACCCAGTTCTTTGGCAACCGATTTGGTGAAACCGATGATGCCGGCTTTGGAAGCGGCATAATTGGCTTGGCCGGCCTGTCCAATCATGCCTACAATGCTGGTCATGTTGATCATAGAACCGCTGCGCTGCTTCAGCATCACCTTGGTGACGTGCTTGGTCACGTTGAACACCGATTTGAGGTTGGTCTGAAGCACCTCATCCCATTCGGCTTCGCCCATGCGCAACAACAGGTTGTCGCGGGTAATGCCGGCGTTGTTAACCACGGCGTCTATTCGCCCAAAGTCTTTGACCACGGTTTCGATCAGCACACCGGCTTGTTCAAAGGAAGCTGCGTCGGACCGATAAGTCCGAACCACCGCGCCTGCGGCGTTGAGTTCGGCCGCGAGTTCCTCTGCAGGACCTGCGGAGCGTTGGTACGTGAAGGCCACCTGGGCTCCGGCCAGCGCAAACCGCCGCACGAGCGCGGCACCAATTCCCCGGGAACCTCCTGTTACCAGGGCAACTTTACCTTGTAGCGATTCCATGCGTCAGCAAGGGTTTAACGGGCCACCGCCGCCATGGCAGCAGCCATGGTTTCGCCGATGACCGCAGGAGTTTGAACCACGTGAATGCCGCATTCTTTCATAACGGCCATTTTGGCCTCTGCGGTATCTTCTACGCCGCCAATGATGGCGCCGGCATGCCCCATTCGGCGGCCCTTGGGGGCGGTGCGGCCGGCAATAAAGCCCACCACTGGTTTGGTGGAATGGTCTGCGATCCAACGAGCGGCTTCTGTTTCCATTTGACCGCCGATTTCGCCGATCAAAATGATGCCTTCGGTGCCGGGGTCGTCCATGAGCAGGCGCACAGCCTCAAGCGTAGTGGTGCCGATAATCGGATCGCCGCCGATGCCGATGCAGGTGCTTTGCCCTAACCCGGCCTTGGTCACCTGGTCTACAGCTTCATAGGTTAGGGTGCCGGAGCGCGACACGATGCCCACCGTGCCCGGACGGTGAATGAAGCCGGGCATGATGCCCACTTTGGCTTCACCTGGCGTAATGACACCCGGGCAGTTGGGCCCGATGAGTCGGACGTTGCGGTCGTCCAGGTAATGCTTGACTTTGACCATGTCCTGAATCGGAATGCCTTCCGTGATGGCCACAATCAAGGCGATCCCTGCAGCAGCGGCTTCCATAATTGCGTCGGCGGCAAAGGCTGGTGGCACAAAGATGATGGAAACGTTTGCGTCTGCCTGCTCCACCGCGTCGTGTACGGTGTTGAAAATGGGCCGGTCCAGGTGCGTGTGTCCGCCCTTGCCGGGAGTGACGCCGCCAACCACCTGGGTGCCGTATTCAATCATCTGGGTGGCGTGGAAGGTGCCTTCCTTGCCGGTAAATCCTTGGACGATGACCCTGGAGGCCTTGTTCACCAATACACTCATAATCGTTCGGGCTGAATTGAAGGGCAAAGTTAACGCAAGGGGCTTAAAGCGCAGCGCCGCCTGCTCGTTAGAACAGGCGGCGCTGCGCTTTAATAGGGTGCTGAAGGTTGGGTGCTCCTAAACGCTCTTAACTTACAGATTACTT
>CAYSDI010000082.1:4545-16353 GCA_964429745.1 uncultured Chitinophagales bacterium
ACTTACAGATTACTTGCAGATCAACTGATTCTTCTTCAGGTCAATCTTGCAATTGTTGTCGTCGAGCAATTTCTGGCCAACCACCAAATCCTGCGGCATGCGCGGGTTGAGTTTGACCTCAATGTTCTGCAATACGTTTGCGCCGAGTTGCAGCGTCTTGAGTACGAAAATATCGCCTTGTGCAGTTGTGCCATCAGGCAGGGTAACTACCGTGCTGTTCTTGAACTCGGTGATGGTGCCTGCGGCATTCAGTTTGCTGAACAGGTTGGGTCCCATGAAAACGACAGGGCGGCGGGCATCAAACATGTATTGAACCTGCTCCACTTCGTTGACCAGCGCCTGACCAAAGATCACGGTACCTTTCACTTCCAAAGCGGGGCTGAGGGCAGCAGCCGTAGGACCAGCCGGTGCAGCGGGAGCAACAGGCACAACCGGGGCATTACCGGTAGGAGCGCCAGGCGTTGGAGCTGGATTCTCTTCCGGAACCACTTCTCGGTTGATTTCACCGCTGCCAACTTGCTCATCAATGGCACCGTATTCGCCTTGCTCCATCAATTGCTTGATGCGCTCGTCCAGACCTCCGCGTTCGCGCTCCAGCGCGCGCATGGCGTCAATGGTGGCCTTGTCGTAGTTGACGGTGGTGCCGGGAACCTGGCCCAGGATGCGGAACTCGGTGCGGCGATTGATCTGGTGCTCTTCCTCCGAGCAATTGGCACCGTCCGGGCACTTGTTCAGCAGTTTGGTTTCGCCATAGCCTCTAGCCACCAAACGGTTGGTGGGCACCTGCTTGCTGCTGACCAGGTAACGCACCACCGATTCGGCACGGCGCTGGCTCAGGTCAACGTTGTAGGGGTTGCTGCCCCGGCTGTCGGTGTGCGAGCTGATCTCAATTTGAATGGTCGGGTAGGCCATCAGGATGGCGTACAGCGAATCCAGACCCTTTTTTGACTCTGGACGAAGGTCGGCCTTGTCCAACTCGTAGTAGATGTCCTTGATGGTGATGGAGCGAGTGGTATCAATGGGCTCCAGGTAAAGGTCAACGTACAGGGTGTCTGAGGTGAGCAAGCCTTTGGTGGATGTCGTGGCCCGGTCACCTGAGTAACCCGCCTTGTTGGCGCGGAGCTCAAAATTGTCCTGCAGGGTTCCCAGGAAAAAATCGTAGGGCACTTGCGTGGCGGAAACTGTGGAGTCCATGCGGGGCTGCTCCGTGCGGCTGAGCTGAACAAAGGCACCTTCAATCGGGGTCGGCTTTGCGGCTCCTTTGACATACACTTGGCCCATGATCGTAAACTGGGGTGGGAAGATGTATTCAAACGAGAAAATGTCATCGCAGCAGAAGGCATTCTTCAACGAGATGGAGCCTTCGCGGTTGCTCACCAAAAAACCAGTTTCACCGTTTTGGGCCGTGACAAAGTAGAAATCGTCCACGTTGGAGTTGATCGGATAACCGGCGTTCAGCGGGGTTTTCCAGGTCTTCTCGCGGCCTTCGATTTTAAACACGTCCAGGCCGCCAATGTTGATGTGGCCATTCGAACTGAAAAACAACAATTGTTCTTTGGCGCTCCAAAACGGGGTGACTTCGTCGCCATCAGTATTGATTTTCGGTCCGCAGTTGCGGGCTTCGCTGTGGGTTTTGCCGTCGCCGGTTACCTCTGCGTACCAGAGGTCCATGCCTCCGCGACCACCGGGGCGGTCAGAAACAAAGTACAGGTATTCTTTGCCTTTGAGCGTGGCTAAGGCTGGGTGCGTGGCCGTGTAACCGGACTCGCTGATTTCACTGACTTTCTTGGATTTGCTCCAGCCGTTGTTAGCGTATTCGGCCATGTAGACTTCGCAAATCATTTTGGAGACGTCTTCTGCGGGGTTGCACACCGTGAAGTACATGCGCTTGCCGTCTTCGCTCAGGCTGCCGTTGCCGACGTGCCCTTGCAGATCATTGAGGGCATTGTCGTATTCGCGGCCTTCTGACCACACATCACCGCTGCGGCGCGAAGTGTAAAACTTGGACCGCATGGTGCTTTTCTTGTTGGCCCCCATAATCACGACGGAGTCGGTGCGTAAGCTCGCGTAAATCAACTCATCGTCGTTGACGGGGAAGGGCGAAAATTCCGTATAGGCGGCGTTTATATTAGAGCCCATCGGAGAGATTTCCATCTCCAGGGGTTCTGCAACAATCAGCTTGGCCAATTCGCATCCTTTGGCTTCGTTTTTGGCCCGGCGCTTCATTTCAGCGGCTTCTGCGCCGCGCACAGCGGTGCTCTTGCGAAACTCTTCAAACTCCCGCAGCGCTTCGTCGTAGCGGCCGTTGAGCTTCAGGCACAGCGCGTAATAGTACTGGGCATCGGGGTAAGCGCCCGGGGATTCATCCCAGACTTTCTTGTACCAGGTTACCGCTGCAGGGTAGTCCCGGCTTTTGAAAAACGCGTCGGCAATTTGCCAGGCCAAGGCAGGAGTTGGTTTGTCCTGGTACAATTCCTGGAACAAATCGTTGGCGTTGTAATAGCTGCCTGACTCCATCAGGGCCTCAGCCAGTTCTTTCTTTTTGGCGTCGCTGAGGGGTTTTTCCCCTTTTTGCGCAAAGAGAGCCTGGCTGCAGAAACTGAGAAGGGCGAAGAAAATGATGGAAACTCTCATAGGAGGATTGAATGCTTTTCGGGTTGGTCGTTCAGCGAAGCTGGAAAAATCCGGGCTAACTGAAAAAACGGGAGAATGGGTTCCGGAATCAATAGCGAGGGCAAGGCATCACGTACTCCTTGGGTACCATGGGTACGGCGCAACCGCGGTAAATAAGGCTGAGTTCAAAGCCACCCACACCGCCGTTGACTGCGTTGGTCAGCGAGGAAGTCGTGATGTCGTAGCTAAAACCAAAGCGGAAGTTTTGGTACTCCATCGCAATTTGGGCAATGACGGCATCATCAAAGCGGTAATGGGCACCCACGCTGGCAGTACCCTGGAATGTACCCGTGTTGATCATGTAGCCGAAATCTGCCCCGGCAACGGTTTCCGAAGCCTTGCTCTGGCTCATGTACAGCACAGAAGGCATGGCACTGAATTTGTCGTTAATCATGTAGATGGCCCGGCCGTGGCCGAGATACCGCATGCCCAACTGGTTGTCAACGCTGGTCACCAGGAAATTTTCCGTTGGGGTGGTCAGGTGAAAAATGGTACCGCCGGCCTCGTAGACCAGGTCGCCATCCAGGGCTGAAGACTTGAACATCAACCCGAGGTCCAGGTTGAAATTGCCGATGGAGCTGCCGTCGGCGAAGTTTTCGCCGCTGCTTTGGGTCGGGTCAAAACCGTCGCCGGTCCACTGACTGCCCCAGATGAGCTGGCTTTGATCCAGGCGCTTCTGCATGAAGCCTACGCCCAGACCCAGCGAAAGTCGGTGTTGCGCATCAGCCCCAAAGGCCTTGTGGTAGGCCCCCGTCAGGACAGCCTGGAAATTGCTCATGATGCCGGAGCCAGAGCGGTCGTTAAACAGGTAAACGCCGACGCCGATCTGGTCATCTTCTTCAAAGCCCTTCACGGAGCGAAGGGGCATGTCGTAAAAACCGGAATAGGTGACAAAAGGTGATGCTACGCTGGCCCACTGGTTGCGGTAATTGATTCCTGCGCGAAAATCGCAGTTGAAATTACCGGTCTGAGCCGGGTTCAGCGTCAACGGTGAAGCGTTGTACTGGCTGAAGTGGATGTCCTGAGCGCTGGCCGGAAGGGCGAGCAGCAGGCAAATCGAGGCAGTAAGGGACGAGCGCAAGAGAAGGTTGAAATGCTTCATGGTGAAGGTGAGTGTCAATTATCGCAGCAGCGTTATGGTTCCTGTCAGCGTGAAGGGTTCGCCCCGCCGATCGGTACCGACAAATATATAGACATAGGACCCGATTTCCTGATCCTTGCCAAGATAGGTTCCATCCCAGCCCTGGTTTACGTCCTGGGAAAGGAAAATAGTCTCTCCCCAGCGGTTCATGATGCGGAAATCCGCCTCGGTTCCCTCATAATCGCGCACTACTACTGGCCGCAGCAGGTCGTGGAGGCCATCGCCGTTGGGAGTGAATGCGTTGGGAATGATCACGGTTGGGGGTTCGATGACCAAAATCCGGACGGAGTCAGCCGTTACACAGCCCGCAGGCGAAGTAGCGGTCAGCACGTACCAGGTGGTTAATTCCGGTGTGGCGATGGGCGTCAGCGTGAGCGGATCGTCCAGCGTTTCCTCCGGCGACCAAATGTAACTGTTCGTAGCCGAACCATTCAAACCAACGCTTTGGCCAAGGTCAATAATCGTCTGATCGCCCGCCTCAACCGTTGGGAAAACGTCCACGATCACCAAAACCTGCAAAGTATCGGAGCAGCCGTAAATGTCCTGCACCAACACGTCGTACAGTTGGCCAGCCTCGAGGGTAACAAAAGGGTCGCCCACAAATGGAGAAGACAATCCGGTGGAAGGGGTCCAGGTATACGTCACGCCTCCGGTGACCAGCAATTGCACTGGTTCCCCGGGACAAATAAACGGTTCGGCCGGATCAGCCACGCCCGTTGGCAGTGGGCGTACGGTAACGTTAACCGCGTCCTCATCCAGGCAACCGTTGGCATCCGTAACCGTCAGGGTATAGCTCAGGTCCGAAAGCGTGGACGTGGTTGCATTCGGCAGCGTAGGGTCATCCAGGGCGATAGCTGGTTGCCAGAGGTAAGTGAGGCCACCACTGCCCTCCAACGCCACGCTTGACCCGACGCAGAGGTCTATGTCTGCTCCGGCATTGGCCACCGGGGGAAGGGCCACTTCGACAAACACAGAATCACTGCGCTGGCAAGCACCCACTTCGGTATTTACCACGTACCAGGCGCTTAAATCCGGGTAAATCAGGGTGGAATCGCCGATATAGCCCGGCCAGAGACCCACGGATTCCCAGGTGTAAACAATGCCCCCGACGGCGCTGAGCAGCACGGTATCGCCTGGACAAACTACCTCGTCGGGCAGCGCACTGGCAACCAGATCAATGCCGTCCTGAATAATCAACACGGCGCTGTCGCGGGGCAAGCCAAAGCAGGGATCCAGCAGGTAAATCACCACGGTTTCTGAGCCTTCGGGAAGGGCATCCAGGATAGGGAGAATGTACAAGTCGTAATCCGCCACGCCCGGCAAAAGGGTAATGCTGTCGGCCACAGCGGCATAGTCTATGCCATTGGTGGCGGTGCCGCCGATGCCGAAATGGAGCACCGTTGTATCCAGCGGAATGGGCACCGGAGTGAAGGTGAAAATGCCATCCACGCAGCCTTCTATCGCATTTTCAAAGCCAAAGCCAACAGAGGTTCGCGAACTTAACTCAACGCCCGTGCTGGACAGGCTTCCGGCCTCAATAAACACGCCAGAGTCCAGGATGCCGTCAAATTCGTCGGCTACCGCCAGTTTCAGGTGGTAGGTTTCACAAGGAGTAACCACGGCCCGGGCCTCCAGAACCACGGTCATGCCATCGTACTGAATGTAGCCTGGATCCGTAGAATAAGGCGCGCTGAAACCGTCGCCATTATTAACGTAATAGGCGGAAAAGGAAAAGGGATTTACGTTATTAATGGTAACTGGTATTACAGTACCGGGAATGATCGCCATGTTTTGTGGCACCGGAATGCCCGGACCGGAAATCCAGAAAGCAAAAACATCGTTATATGAACTTCCGACAAATTCCAAGTATTCCTCAGAGCCGAAGATGTAGTTGAAGGTTAAGGTATCGGAGGTGACCTCCACGTCAAACTCCAACACACAGGCATCATTGGTGGAAGAAACCCCAGGGAGCATGTCCAAATCCGAATCCCCCGGCCAGAACATGTCAGTCCCTGCACTCCCCGCATCATTCGGGCCAATGGCTGTGGCTATCAGCCCACTGGCCAGAATAATTCCGCTGTCCAATGGCAGAAACGATCCCGTACCGTTAAAAGCCCCGTAGGCCAGGGCCGGGCAATCCAAAACCACTCCGGAAATCGTCACACCAGATCCTGCCAGCGATTCAGCCAACGCCACCGCGCTAAGCGATGCGTCAACCATTAATTGGGCGCGAACAATGCCCGGAATGCCGAGCATGCCGGGCAACATAAAAAAAGAAAGTAAAAAACGAAGCGATAAATTCATGGTGTATAGCGTAGGCCGTAAAAATTGAGCCAAAACTTGAACCGATAATCGAGCGAAGTGTGTTGGAAATGCGAAGAAAAAAGCGGCTCAAATCGGGCTAAAGGAGAGGAGGCTTTTGCTTAGGTGAAGGTTTAAAAGCGGCGGGATGTCCTGCCTTGGCAGGGTAACCCGAATAAAGATAGGAAAATGCTTTGCCCTGACCAAACCCCGAAACGGATGATTTCAGGCCATTTTCAAGGCAAAGGTGCACCGGGTAATTCATCGAACCAGGTGAAGGGTTCCGTGGCGCTCAATCCCCATCCCGTTAGGGTCCAGGCCTAGGAAATGGAACACGTAAGTGCCTGTTTCCTGGGCATTTCCCCGATACGTGCCATCCCAGCCCGATTCCGGGCTGTTAGACTCGAATACGATCTCTCCCCAGCGGTTGTAAATCCGGTAAGCCTCAACCGCCACCGGACCCCTTACTACCACCGAAAAAAAGTCGTTCAGCCCATCTCCGTTGGGCGAAAAGGCATTGGGAAACTCTACAATCGGGTCAAAAATGACCGTCAGCAATACCGAATCCACCGATTGGCAGCCAATGGCCGATGTCGAAGTCAGGTAGTACCAGGTGGTGTTGGTCGGCGAGGCCGTGGGCTCTGCAGCACTTGGGTCGCTCAGTCCTGTAGGAGGAATCCACTGGAGTTCGCCGCTGCCTGAACCGAGTAAGGTCACCGATTCGCCCAGATAAACCAGGGTATCCGGGCCAGCATCTACGCTGGGAAAGGGTTGCACTTCCACACTTGCGCTGGCTGTATCGCTACAACCGTTTGCGTCCGTAATGATGACGCTAAATGCGGCGGGTTCGCTGGCCGTATAACTGGGGAAGGGGCTCGCGGGATCGCTCAGCCCTTCCACCGGATTCCAGGCATACGATAAGCCACCACTGGCGCTAAATTGAACCACGGAACCTGGGCAAACCAACGTATCTGGCCCGGCTTGGACCGCAGGCA
Source organism: uncultured Chitinophagales bacterium (assembly GCA_964429745.1). GTDB lineage: Bacteria > Bacteroidota > Bacteroidia > Chitinophagales > BACL12 > WGOA01. The sequence continues at coordinate 11,656 of CAYSDI010000082.1, forward strand.
ATGGGTTGACCGTGACCAACGCTTCATCGGTAGCGGTGCAGCCTCCCAAGTCGGTAATAGTCAAGGTATACACCGTGCTGGAGGCCGGGTTTGCGGCAGGATTAGCTTCGGCAGGATTGTCCAGGCCATCCACCGGCAACCAGGAATAACTCAGCCCGGTTCCGCTGCTGCTGCCCGACAGCGTGACCGATTCACCATAACATATTATTTTATCTGTTCCAGCGTCAGGCATCAGTTCATCGGCTACGGTCACCGTAATGGTTTCTGAATCCGTGCAGGTGCCCAGCGTGGTAGAAACCGTGTAGGTGGTTGTAGCATCCGGCGTAGCCGTAGGGTTTGCGCTTAAAGGATCATCCAGGCTTTCAGCCGGGGTCCAACTGTAGGCAAGCCCTCCGCTGGCAGGCAATACCAGACTGGCTCCCGGGCAGATGACCGTATCCTCCGGAACCAGAATGTCCAGGAGAATTTCATCCTGAATGCCCAGGGTAACGCTGTCAATGCGCGATCCGTCGCATTCGCTGAGCAGGTAAATGCTCACCGTCTCAATGCCCTCGGGCAAGGCGTCCAACAAGGGGGCAATGACCAAATCAGCAGAAGCCACCGAAGCCGGAATGGTCAGCGCAGTTGCAATGGCCGCGTAGTCCAGACCGTTTGTGGCGCTGCCGCCGATCTCGTAAGCCACCACCAAATCAACATCGGTCACCGCACTGCGGGTAAACGTGATGATGCCGTCCACACAACCTTCTATGGCATTTTCAAAACCAAAGCCTACGGAAGTGCTGGAACTCAAGCTCACGCCAAAAGAACTCAGCGAGCCCGCTTCAATGAACACCCCCGAATCCAGGAGGCCATCAAATTCGTCGGCCACCACCAGTTTGAGGTGGTAAGTTTGGCAGGGAATGACCACCGCCCGAGCTTGCATAACTACGGTAGCCCCATCGTATTGGGGGTAGTTAGGGTTAACGGAATAAGGCGGTGAAAAACCATCGCCATTGTCTATGTAGTAAGCGGCAAATGATCCAGGATTGACATTATTGATGGTAACCGGCACAAGTGTTCCCGGAATAATGGCGATGTTGGAATCTCCGGAGATGCCCGGTCCGGAAATAAAAAAGCCGAAGGCATCGTTGTACGATGTTCCCACAAATTCCAGGTATTCTTCGGAGCCAAAAATGTAATTGAACGACAGCGTGTCGGCCAGCACTTCCACATCAAATTCCAGGGCACACGCATCATTGGTTGACGAAACGGAAGGCAAGGCGTTGAGGTCAGCATCGCCGGGCATAAACATATCCGTTCCTGCACCCCCGTCATTGTTAGGACCAACCCCGGTGGTGATCAGGCCACTGGTCAGGATGATGCCGCTGTCCAGCGGTAGAAAGGAGCCCGCAGATTGAAACGAACCATATCCGCCCGCTCCACAATTTACCGTAGCACCAGAGACCAGCACCCCGGCTCCGGCCAGTTTCTGGGCCATTTCTTCGGCTGTTAATCCGTCGCTGACCAGCATTTGAGCGTGTGCAGAAAACCCACTTATTCCTAAAAGCGCGATAAATCCTATTAAATTAGCCTTAATCCGTATAAAGGAATGCATAGCTAAAAGTAGGGAAAATGTTTGCCGCTTGGAGCACCTTCGCGGCTGCAATTTGGGCGGGAATTGGGTTTCAAACCCCGAGATGCGCCGTTTGAGGTGCTGGAGAGTCGCTGAGGGGGGTGGGGGCGCATTTCCGCCTGCTTGCGGCGATTTGACCTATTTTTGGATCCCACAGCAATGCTGCTCCGGGCCGCAATAGCCTTTCGCCCGAGCTCCCTCAACCTTGGAAGATGTCCACAACCTATCAGAAATTACAGGCCAAGCTGGCCGAAGTTGCCGATTTAAACAATGCCGCCGCCGTTTTGGGCTGGGACCAGGAGGTCTACATGCCGCCTAAATCGGGTGAATTGCGGAGTCGCCAACTGGCTACACTCTCTGGCCTAGCCCATGAAATGTTTTCATCGGGCCAAATGGGCGACTTGCTCGAGCAACTGGATCAGGATGGCAGCCTGGACGAGGTTCAACAGTCCAACGTGCGCGAGTCGCTGCGCGATTACCGCAAATCGGCTTGCTACACGCGCGACTTCGTCGAAAAGCTAAGCGAGGCCCGGTCCGACGCGTTTTTGAAATGGCGGAAGGCGCGCGAAGCCAATGATTTCGGGCTGTTTCGCGCTTCGCTGGAGCACATGGTAGCGTTAAAGCGCGAAGAAGCATCGCTGCTGGACATTGGTGAGCATCCCTATGATGCGCTCATGGATACTTATGAGAAAGGTGCCAGGACGGCGGCGTTAAAGACCCTTTTTGACGATGTGCGCGGCCAGTTGGTCAGCTTTGTGCGGCAAATTGCCGAAAAGCCGCAGGTTCCGGATGCGTTTTTAACAGGTCATTTTCCGCGCGATAAGCAATGGCAATATGGCCTGGACATCTTGCGTAACATTGGTTATGATTTTGAAACCGGTCGCCAGGATGTTTCCGCGCACCCTTTTACCACCGCATTCGGATCGCGCGACGTGCGTATTACTACGCGCGTAGACGAAGCCAATTTCCGCGACATGCTTTGGAGTTGCATCCACGAGGGGGGCCATGCGCTTTACGAGCAAGGCCTTCCGCTGGAGCAATACGGCTTGCCTGCGGGCGAATCGGCCTCGCTGGGTATTCACGAAAGCCAGAGCCGCCTTTGGGAGAACAACGTCGGTCGGGCGATGCCCTTTTGGACCGCGCATTATCCAAGCCTGCAGCAGGTCTTTCCGGATGCCTTCCAATCCGTTTCGCCCCGCAACTTTTACCGCGCCATAAACCGGGTCCGGCCCTCGTTGATTCGCACGGAATCCGACGAGTTGACTTACCATTTCCACGTGATGGTCCGCTTTGAAATAGAAGTGGGCCTGATTGAAGGCAGCCTCCATGCCCGCGACTTGCGCGACATCTGGAACGATCGTTACAAAAGTTATCTCGGGTTAGACGTACCCGATGACAAGCGCGGCGTGTTGCAAGACATTCATTGGTCGCACGGCAGCATCGGCTATTTTCCCACCTACTCGTTGGGCAGTTTTTATGCGGCGCAATTTTACCAGCAAGCGGTAAAGGATCTGCCCGGTCTTGAAGATGAGTTGGCCCAGGGGCGCTCAGAGCGCCTGCTGCATTGGTTGCGCGAAAACGTACACGCGCACGGGCGGCGATACAGCTCAGAGCAACTCTGCGAACGCATCACCGGTGAGCCGCTCAAATTCCATTATTTCATGGAATACGCCAAGCGCAAGTACGGAGACATATATTCGTTGTAGGGCGGGGGTGGGTTTTGCGGGGTGTTCAAACCTGCATAGAATCCCTTATCGTCGCTCTGGCTTCAGAAACATTCCCCCGCGAGGATGCAGGGTAATGAGGTGTTCCAGCGCCGGCGGGTTTTGAGAAACCGTGCGGTAGCGCAGGCCTTGCATCAAAAGCGGCAGCAGCAGGTGCAATTCCATCCACGCAAAGTTGATGCCAATGCAAATTCTGGGACCTCCCCCAAAAGGAAAATATGCGTATTTGGGCAGGTCTTTGACACGGTCTTCGTCGTGGCGCTCGGGTTTAAAAGCCAAGGGATCAGGCCAGAATTCCGGGTTGCGCTGAATGCAGACCGTAGGCATGAGTACGCTGGTTCCCACCGGAATGTTGTATCCTGCAATTTGGTCATCGGCTATAGGTTCGCGACCCACAATCCACGCGGGTGGATAAAGCCGAAGGCTCTCGCGGGTCACCAGCCGGACATAGGGCAAGCCTGCAGGATCAGCCGCCTGCTCAGCCGAGTCAATTTCTGAACATAACTTTTGTTCTACTTGCGGATTAGTGGCCAAGGCGTACAAAGTCCAGGAGAGCGCATTGGCTGTGGTCTCGTGGCCTGCAATGAAAATGGTGGCGATTTCATCGCGGAGCTGCCGGTCACTCATGGTTTCACCGGTGTCGGCATCACGGGCTTCCAACAGCATGCTGAGCAGGTCGGTGCCCCGCTCACCACTGCGCCGCCGGTCGGCGATAATGGCGTTGATGGTTCTATCCAGTTCGGCCAGCGCCCTTCGCACTTTTAGGTTGGCAGGTGTGGGCACCTTCATGGGCAAGGTGAAGGGGTGCTGAATGCGGTGGTTAGCGTCGCGATTAGCCAATTCCAGCGATGCGGAGATCCGATCCAAATCGCCAGGTACCAGCATGCCCAACAAGCAGCGCGAAACGATGACCATGGTGAGCCGGCTCATCTCGGCACTGATGTTCAGGGTTTCCCCGCGATCGGCGGCCTGGCGAAACCGCTCTGCGCATCGCTTACCTTCTTCCACGATCACTTCCACAAACGTCAGGATGGCTTGTTTGTGAAAAGCCGGCTGCATCAACCTTCGCTGGCTCATCCAGAACTCCCCTTCGCTCGTGAGCAAACCATTGCCGAGCAGGGGCCGCAGCAAATCGTAGCCAAAGCTCTTGGTGTAGTTCTTGTTGTTTTCGGCCAGCACGTACTTGACCCATGCCGCATCCGTGACCAGCACCACTTTGCGCAGCCGCGACATCATGGTCCACACGGGTCCGTAGTCGGGGGAATAGCGGTTGATGTAAGCCACAGGATCGCGGCTGAATTCGTTCGCAGTGCCGGATAACCAGTTGCCATCCAGAGTTCACTATCCATTTTGAGGGAGTAG
>CAYSDI010000083.1:0-2108 GCA_964429745.1 uncultured Chitinophagales bacterium
TTGTAAAACTGCCCCTCGGGATGAGCACCATTCCCCCGGTGCCTTGATCCCGGACCGTCCCGGTCCAAGGGCCGTCATTTGTGGAGGCAATGGGTCGGGAAGGCGCATCACCGCAGCAGGCTTCCAGGCTGTCCGCTTCGCTCTGGTCCGCATTTTTCTCGGGCCAAGGGCCACCGTCTCGGCAAGCGACCGTCAGCAGGAAGGCAACTATCAGTACCCAGACACCTCCGTACTTCATCCTGCAAAGGTAAGGAGTACAGGACACCGATAACGGGGTGCAGGATTGTTAAAAGCCTGGTTAGGGCAGGCCCTTCTAAACCATTCAGGGTTTTCTGTAAAAGTTGCAATACTTTAAAGACAGGATGCATCGAATGGAAGATCAAAACAGCGTATTTTCTGTGTCCGTGCACGCACGTATTTCTTGATACTGCCAACACATCGTATATTTAACTTAATAATTATAAAGATATGAAAACCTATCCAGTGCACATCACATCCATTAGAAACATTACGCACGATGTCTTGGAAATTGTAACGGATAAACCAGCGCAGTTTTCCTTCATTCCAGGTCAGGCTACGACAGTGTCCATCGGCAAGGAATCGGGTAAGGAAGATAAAAGTCCCTTTACTCTAACCAGCCTGCCCGGGAATGAATTCCTGGAGTTTACGATTAAAACGTATCCAGAGCGTGATGGATTGACCGACGATTTACTGGACCTGAAAAAAGGAGATGAATTAATTTTGCACGACGTTTTCGGGGCCATTACGTACAAGGGAGAAGGGGTATTTATTGCAGGTGGGGCAGGGGTCACCCCTTTCATTTCTATCTTTCGACAATTAAAGGAAACAGCAGGCGTTGGCAATAACAAACTTATTTTCGCCAATAAAAAGGAGGAGGACATTATCAACAAGAAAGAGTTCAGTCAATTGTTGGGCGATAACTTTATCAATATTTTATCCGAAGAAGCTACTAACGGATATGCCCATGGAGAAATTACTGAAGAATTTTTGAAAAAACATCTCGATGCTTCCATAAACCATATTTACATCTGTGGTCCCCCCCCAATGGTCAGCCATGTCATTAAACAGCTGGCCCACATGGGCGTCAAAAGACAAGCGATCATCATTGAAGAAATGCCTTAATTGGAACCTATGAGAATTGAAGGAAAAAATTTGCAGATTGAGGTGAACGGTCTAGTGGTGAACTACACCGACCTGGGGCCAGACAATGCCCATGTGTTGCTGTTTGTCCATGGTTTCCCTTTTAGCGCGTCAATGTGGCAAGGCCAACTGGATGCTTTTCAGGAGGAGTACCGGGTCATCGCCTATGACGTACGAGGCCACGGCCAGTCAGAGGCGGGCAAGGAACCTTTTTCCATACAACTGTTTGCGAGCGACTTGCTTGGCTTCATGGACGCCTTAAAGATTGACAATGTGGCCCTCTGTGGTTTGTCCATGGGTGGGTACATCGCGTTGAACACTATAAATGTTGTTCCGAATCGATTTGATGCATTGGTGCTTTGCGATACTGCTTGCAGCGCCGATTCCCCCGAAGGACGGGAAAAGCGAATGAAGACCGTCGAGGACCTCGGGAAAAATGGCATTGAGCCCTATGCCGAGGCAAGCCTGGCAAAACTTTTCGCTCCGGATTCTTTAAAGAACAAAGCAGCATTAGTTGCCAACATAAAGAAAACTATTCTGGCAACTCCCTTAAAAACTCTGACCAAAACGCTACACGCCCTGGCCGATCGCCGTGACACGTGTGACACTCTTTTTAGCATCAAGGTTCCCGTGCTAATACTGGTGGGCAAGGAAGACGGAATAACGCCGCCAGAAGTCGCGGATAAAATGCGGGATAGTATCCCAGGCTCCGAACTTCAGGTTATTCCACAGGCTGGACACTTGAGCAATTTAGAGAACCCAGAGGTCTTTGATGCTCATTTGCGTTCGTTTCTGATGGGGGTCTACCCAAGATCGATTTGAGGTAAGCTTAAGCGTGACTATTAGGCAATACGTTTCCCTGCATTTTCGAGATGCCCTCTTGATTTGCCCATCGTTTTGCCCGTCGTTTTGCCCGTCGTTTTGCCACGACTGCAAACGAAAAAGCC
>CAYSDI010000083.1:2208-16264 GCA_964429745.1 uncultured Chitinophagales bacterium
TCGTTTTGCCCGTCGTTTTGCCCGTCGTTTTGCCACGACTGCAAACGAAAAAGCCCCCTTCCGGGGGCTTTTTGGGGAGGTCGGTGGCGGAGTCGAACCGCCGTACGAGGTTTTGCAGACCTCTGCCTGACCACTCGGCCAACCGACCATGACAAGGCTAAACCGCTTAATTACCCCTTAAAAGAGGCAGCAAAGGGAGGACAAACTTAAGCAATTTCCCGTCGAACCACCACCAATTGTGGCGGCATTCTTTAGGCTTTATACGGGATTTTCAGTGTCCAGTTCCACATAAGTGCGGGCCACCTCGCCCTTAATTGGCGGATTTAGCTTGGTGATGCGCACTTTGCAATAGGTAATCTTCGGAAAACGCGCCCGAATGGACCGGTAGAGCTGCAGCGCCACATGCTCAATCAGGTAGGAACTGCCCTGCATGACGTCGCGGGTAAGTTCCCAGATCACTTCGTAATTGACGGTTGCAGAAAGGTCGTCCGTTTCGGCGGCCAACTGGAAGTCTGTGTCCACGTAGACATCGGCTTCAAAATGATTGCCAACCCGCCTTTCATCGTGGTAGTAACCGTGGTGAGCGTAGAACTTCATTCCCTCAATGGCAATCCTTCCCATGTGAATTTATCTGTAGGTGTCACGGCTGACCGGCCGTCCCACCAAAGTTGCAGTTTTTCGGTAAAAGGCCCGTCAGCGCAAGGAATTGCGTAACTTTGCTGAGCAAAAACAGCCCCCTCTTGCATCCTAAATCCACCCTCCAGGCCGGGCATCAGGCCGCCAAAACGGACCTTTTCCAAGGCGTTGACTATTACCAGATTGACGAACTCCTTACCACGGAGCACAAGTTGGTCCGGGATGCCACGCGGGATTTCGTGAAGCGCGAGGTATCGCCCATCATCGAAGATTATGCGCAGCGTGCTGCCTTCCCGCGCCAACTTATCAAGGGTTTGGGCCAAATCGGTGCGTTCGGCCCGCAAATTCCTTCCGAATATGGGGGTGGGGGCCTGGACCAGATCGCCTACGGCCTCATTATGCAGGAATTGGAGCGCGGCGACAGCGGCATTCGCTCTACCGCATCGGTGCAGGGCTCGCTGGTCATGTATCCTATTTATGCCTATGGTTCAGAGGCCCAAAGGCACCGCTACCTGCCCAAATTGGCTACTGGCGAGTGGATGGGGTGTTTTGGGTTGACGGAGCCCGACCACGGATCCGACCCGGCGGGTATGACCACTAATTTCACAGACGCCGGTGACCATGTGCTCTTGAACGGGGCCAAAATGTGGATCTCCAACGCTCCGTTTGCCGACATCGCCGTGGTTTGGGCAAAAAACCCCGAAGGAAGAATCCAGGGCTTGATCGTGGAGCGCGGTATGGAGGGTTTCCAAACCCCTGAAACGCATGGAAAATGGTCGCTGCGTGCTTCTGCTACGGGCGAATTGGTGTTCGACAACGTGCGGGTTCCCAAAGAAAACATCCTGCCGGGCGTCTCGGGGCTGCGGGGTCCGCTGTCCTGCCTCAGCTCGGCTCGCTACGGCATCGCCTGGGGCGCTATAGGCGCCGCCATGGATTGCTACGACACCGCCCTTCGCTATGCGCTGGAGCGGCAGCAGTTCGGCAAACCTATTGCCGGGTTCCAGCTCCAACAGAAGAAACTGGCTGAGTTCGTCACCGAAATTACGAAGGCCCAGCTCCTGGTCTGGCGACTTGGCGTTTTGAAGAATGAAGACCGCGCCACTCCAGCGCAGATTTCGATGGCTAAGCGCAACAACGTGGACATGGCCCTCACTATAGCCCGCGAGAGCCGCCAGATTTTGGGTGGCATGGGCATCTCAGGCGAGTACCCCATCATGCGCCACATGATGAACCTGGAGTCGGTGGTCACCTATGAGGGCACCCACGACATCCACCTGCTCATTACAGGGATGGACATCACCGGTCTGAACGCCTTCCAGTAGGGGTACTGCTAAAAACCCCTGATCCAGCGTTCCGCATAAATTTTAACCTCTTCTTTTCTTTCCAACTTGTTAGCAACCTGTTGATAAGCGCCTATTCCTGTGAATAGGTGGCAGAAAATTGTGCATACCCAGGTTGTTAAGGCGTTTGTAAAAACCGACCTTTTGTGAGCAATTGCGCTCCAGGCAGCCGTTTCTGCCAGTGTATCTTTAACTCCCTTCTCTGATCAGCCCTGCTCTGCCGCGCTGCAGAAAGCTGTGCAACCCGCCAGGAACTGCCTCGAAATCAACCCGCATTTTTGACCCAATCCATGCCCGAATTAACCGACTCTCAAGCCCTTTCCGAAGGCCGAATCAGCGTTCGCAAACCCCGGTCACCGCAAGGGAACCCGCTCGTGTACGGTAAACTTCCCCCGCAGGCCCGGGAATTAGAAGAAGCAGTTCTTGGAGCCATGCTCATTGATCGCGATGCGGTCTCTGAGATTATCGACATCCTCAAGCCGGAGAGTTTTTACCTGGACGCCCACCAAACGGTGTACCGCGCTATCATGGGGCTGTTTGAGCGAAGCGAGCCCGTGGATATTCTGACTGTGACCGAAGCGCTGCGCAAAAGTGGCGAATTGGAAATGGCTGGTGGCGCCTATTTCATCGCCGAGCTGTCCAACAAAGTCACCTCTGCGGCCAACGTGGAGCACCACGCCCGCATCGTCTCGCAAAAGCACATTCAGCGCGAGCTTATCAGCATTTCCACCACCATCATCAAAGATGCTTACGAGGACACCACCGACGTCCTTGAATTGCTGGATCGCTCGGAGCAGGCACTGTTTGGTGTTGCCGAGCAGAACCTTCGGCGCTCTTATGATGACATGAAGTCGCTGATTTCTAAGGCCATCAAAGAAATTGACGAAGTCAGGCAACACGAAGACAGCCTGACGGGCGTTGCATCAGGCTTTATGAACCTGGACCGCCTGACCAGCGGGTGGCAGAAATCTGACCTCATTGTCATTGCCGCCCGTCCTGGTATGGGTAAAACGGCCTTCACGCTCGCCCTGGGGCGCAACGCCGCCGTTGATTTCAAAAAGCCGGTCGCGCTGTTCTCTTTAGAAATGTCGTCGGTTCAATTGGTCAAGCGCCTTATCTCAATGGAGACCGAGCTTACTGGCGACAAAATTCGCAAGGGCAACCTGGCCGATCACGAGTGGATCCAGTTGACCCAAATGACTGGCAACCTGGCTAATGCGCCTATTTTTATTGACGATACACCAGCGCTCAACATTTTTGAGCTGCGAGCAAAATGCCGCCGCCTCAAGCAAAAGCACGACATCCAACTCATCGTCATCGACTACCTGCAGTTGATGAGCGGCACCCCCAACGGCAAACAGGGCAACCGCGAACAGGAAATTTCCAACATTTCGCGCTCGCTAAAATCCATCGCCAAGGAGTTGCACGTGCCGGTCATCGCGCTGTCGCAATTAAGCCGTGCGGTCGAAACGCGCGGTGGCGTCAAGCGGCCTATGTTGTCCGACTTGCGCGAATCGGGCGCTATTGAGCAGGATGCCGATATGGTCATTTTCCTCTACCGCCCCGAGTATTATGGCCTCACCACTGACGAGCAGAGCGGTCCGTTACCTCCAGGCTATGCCGAGGTCATCATTGCTAAACACCGCAACGGGGCTTTAGAAACTGTGCCGGTTCGCTTTATTGATAAGTTTGCCAAGTTCACAGACCTGGATGCCGCAGAATACAGTGGGTACCGGCCCAAAGTCGCTGCTCCTCCTTCGAATTCAGGTAACGCTCATTCCGGTTCGGGAGGAGGCCGCTTTTCGCCCCTGAGCGATCACGTGTCCAATGGCGATTCAGGCGTCATTAAGCGCTCGTCTAAAATGGATGAGTTTGAAGAGGATTTTAGCGACGATATAGGGGATGTTCCGTTCTAAAGGGTACTCCTAAAAACCTTCCATTAAGTCGGCAAACTCCAACAGATTCGCGAATTCCACTGCGCCAAATCCTACTTGGGCGCGCTGCGGATCAGCACCAGCGCAATAATCAGAAACACAAGGTTTGGTATGTTTGTGCCAATGATTGGATCCAGATTGCCCTTGATGGAAAAGGTGCTGGATATCTGTAAAAAGACAATGTACAAGGCGCTTAATCCTACGCCCATGGCCAAGTGCAAGCCCATGCCGCCGCGCACTTTGCGCGAAGCTACCGTGGCCCCAATGATGGTCAGAATCACAATGGAAATGGCACTGGCAGTGCGCCGCTGCGATTCTACTTCGTATTCCTCCAGGCTGCCCGAGCCCTGAGCCTTTTCGCGCTGGAGAAATTCCTGCAGTTCCAGGTAGTTGTAACTTTCCTTGTACCAGGCATCCACTTCAAAATCATCCGGAGTCAAGCCCGCCAGGAGTGTATCCATTTCTTTGCCCTGTCGCAGTTTTTCGTTCAGGCCGTCAATCTGCCAGTGGGTAAAATCCATCAGCCGCCAGGAGCCGTCTTCGGGTTGCCAGATAATCCGGTTGGCATTGAGTTTGTAAATCATCTCGCGACCCTCTTTGCCTTCGCGAAATTTCTCCATAGTAAATGTTACGCCTTCATTTTTCTGGTACTTAAAACGGTCCAGCGAAATGAACGTGTTCCGGTCCAGTCGCATGTGGATGTTGTCCCCGTACCAGCGGTGGCCTTTGAAATAAATGGATTCAAAGTCCAGCCGAACTTTGTTGGCTTGCGGCACCAGAAAATGGTTGGCATAACCCATGCCCAACGCCAGTAATACTCCGGTAAACAGGTAAGGCCGGAGGAAACGCCGAAAACTGACCCCGCTCCCGAGAATGGCCACAATTTCGGTATTGTACGCCATCCGGGAGGTAAAAAATATTACAGATATAAATATTAAAAGTGGCGCTAATATAGCTCCAATGTAGGGAATGAAGGGCAGGTAGTAGTTCCGAATCAGTTCACCGCCGGTAGCCGTGAATTTGTCATCCAGCAGGTCATCCATTTTCTCGGACACATCAATGACCATAGAGATGGCAATGATGACCCAAAAGACGAAGAAGAAATGCACCAGGAATTTCCGGATGATGTAGCGATCTATCCGGCCCAAAAATGGTGCGCGTTGGCCGTTGTTGATCCTCATAAGCGCTGGTCCAGCGTGCCGAGCAGGGTTGTTTTCCAGGTCGAAAAGCTTCCATCCAGAATGCGGCGGCGGGCCTCTCTCACTAACTCCATGTAGAAAGCCAAATTGTGCAGGGTGCCGATTTGCGACGCGAGCATTTCGCCTGAAATATACAGGTGCCGAAGATAGGCCTTGCTGTGGCGCCGGCTGGTGGGAGCGGTGCTTTCCGGATCAATGGGGCTGTGGTCGTGCTGCCACTTGGCATTGCGCATGTTCAGGATACCCTGGCGCGTGAACAGTTGGGCCGTCCGTCCACTGCGGGTAGGCATGACACAATCGAACATATCGATGCCCAGGTGGATGTTTTCCAGGATGTTCGTCGGAGTGCCCACCCCCATCAGGTAACGCGGTTTGTCGGCCGGGAGAATGCCGCAGACCATTTCGCTCATGCGGTACATTTCGTCGGCCGGTTCGCCTACTGACAAGCCGCCGATGGCGTTGCCGTCCGCACCCAGCGCCGCAATGTACTCCGCTGACGCATGGCGGAGCTCCGGGTAGGTGCCTCCCTGAACAATGGGAAACAGTGCCTGCTGATGCCCGTAAAGCGGTTCGGTTTCTGCCATCCGCGTCCGACAGCGCTCCAACCAGCGGTGGGTCAAGTGCATGGAGCGCTCCACGTACTCTTTTTCAGCCGGCCAGGGCGGGCATTCATCAAAGGCCATAATGATGTCCGCGCCGATGACGCGCTGAATGTCCACCACCCGCTCCGGGCTGAACAGGTGCTTAGAGCCGTCAATATGCGATTGGAACGAGGCCCCTTGCTCCGTAATTTTTCTGCGCGCGGCAAGCGAGAACACCTGGTAGCCGCCGGAATCGGTCAGGATAGGCCGTTCCCAGGACTCGAAACGGTGCAGTCCGCCAGCGCCCTGCAACACCTCCAGTCCGGGGCGCAGGTAGAGGTGGTAGGTATTGCCCAGAATGATGCCGGCGTTGACTACGTTCTCCAATTCCTGAAAATGCACGGCCTTTACAGTGCCTGCTGTGCCCACAGGCATGAACGTCGGCGTTTCGATAGCCCCGTGGTCCGTGTGCAGCAAGCCCGCACGCGCGCCTGTTGCAGGATCAGTCTTGAGCAATTCAAATAGCATGGGCAGGGAGGCGTGGTTGCGTTAACGGGTGAATTAGGAAATTCAGGCCGTTGAGGGACTTGCGGGTACTGGTCATCGGGTCTTACCTTGGCCCTCGTGAATGCCGGGCTAATCCTGCTGGTTCTTTTTGCGGGGTTTGCCGCGGTTCAGGGGGCTGTGTACTTCCTGGTCTTCGCCAGGGTCTTGTTTTACAAGGACCGCAGTTTCCACGAACCTGCAGCGACGCCCGAGCGAGTAACGGTGCTGGTTTGCGCCCGAAACGAAGCCCCGAATTTACGCAATAATCTGCCCAGCCTGTTGGCGCAGGAATACCCGGACTGGGAGTTGATCGCAGTGGACGACGGCTCTTCAGACGGCAGCGCAGCCTGGCTGGACCAACAAGCCCTGCTGCATCCCCGGCTTCGGGTGCTGCACGTCACGGCTGCCGAAAAGCCGGGACCGGGCAAAAAAGGCGCACTGTCCCTGGGTATCGCACAAGCCACTGGAGCTATCCTGTTGCTCACGGATGCGGACTGCCGCCCTTCGAGTCCGCACTGGATCAGCCACATGGCAGGCGCGTTTCAGGCAACCCCACCCAGGCAGGAGTCCGGCAGTAACCCGGAGCATTCTGGTCAACCCACCGATTTTGTGCTGGGCTATGGCGCTTACGCCCAACGACCGGGCTGGCTGAACCAGGTGGTTCAGTTCGAAACGCTTCATATCCTCCTGCAATATGCCGGCTGGACCCTGGCAGGCATGCCCTACATGGGCGTGGGCCGAAACCTGGCCTACCGAAAAGCCGTATACGATGAAGGTGGCGGCTTCAATGCCCATCAACAATGGCCCTCCGGCGACGACGACCTTTTTGTCAACGCCCACGCTAAAAAAGGCCGCGTCGCGTTGTGTTTACACCCGCAAGCCTGGACCGAATCGGAGGCCCCGGCCACTTGGTCTGCCTGGGTTACGCAAAAGTCCAGACATTTATCCACAGGGGTGTTCTACCGTCCACTACACCAGGTCATCCTGGGCTCCTACGCCTTGTCACATTTTGGCCTGTATGCGACAATTTTCGCCAGCAGTGCAGTTTGTGGGCTAATACCATCGATTTTATTGGTTTTTTTGCTGCGTCTGCTGGTTCTCCATGGCTTGTTCTGGCACCTGGGTAAGCGCTTTAATCGCCCCCTTCTATGGCACTTTTCCACAATATTTGATTTCTGGACCGTGGCCTATTACGCTAGATTCGTCGGGAGCACACTCTCCCCTAAACCCCCGCTATGGCGATGAACAGCAAGGCAACCGCAGTTATGGAGGAAGCCCCCAATCCCGAGCCCGTGGAACAACTTTCCACCGCAGTCAAAATCAACGAGAATTTGTCGCCCCGCGCCCGCGAGGATTACGAACTCGTTTGCCGCGCAATAGACGGTGACCAGCGCGCCTACGCCCGTCTGATGGATCGCTACAAAGATTCCATCTATTACATGGTGTTGAAAATGGTGCACAACCGCGATGACGCCGACGATTTAACCGTCGAAGCCTTCGGCAAGGCCTTTTCCAACATCCACAAGTACAGCCCGGAATTTGCCTTCAGCACCTGGTTGTTCAAAATTGCCATCAACAATTGCATTGACTTCATCCGCAAAAAGCGCTTGGAGACCTTGTCCATTGACGATGACACCAAAGAAGAGAACACCAACTCATTCTCCGAGTCCATCCGCGCCACCACGCTGGATCCGGAAGAGCGCTACATCAAGCAGCAGCGCGCAAAACTCATGCGCGACGTCACGGAGAAAATCAATCCGAAATACCGCCAATTAATCGAGCTGCGCTTCTTTAAGGAGTACTCCTACGACGAAATTGCCACGGAGCTGGATTTGCCTTTGGGCACCGTCAAAGCCCAGTTGTTCCGGGCCAAAGAGCTCTTGTACAACATCTTGAAGGGCACCCGCTCCAACTACTGATATTCAGGGTTGTATCAGCTTTACTTTCGGGGGAAGGGCGGACGCTCTTCCCCCGTTTTTTTAGCAAAGCCCCCACTAACCTCAGGCTGCCGGTAAATAAATTAAGTATTTGTCCAGGAAGAAGGGCTCTCGGTAATAGTCGGTGAGCGAAAACTGGTAAACCGGTTGGCGAATCTGCTCGAGCTCCCCGACCAGCGAGCCGCCTTTAAGCGCGATGAGCCCGTTGGGGAAATCGTTGGCAGAATCTGAGCGAATCAGCGGGGCAGTCCAGCGGTAAAGCGTGGTCAAATCGGCCACCGCGCGGCTGATGGCAAAGTCAAAGCGCTCCCGAAGCATCTCGGCGTGAATGCGCCTCGTGCTGACATTCTTAAGCGCCAGCGTTCGGTAAATCACATCTACCGCCTGAATCTTTTTCTCGATCACGTCCACCAGCAAAAACTCCACATCCGGAAAAAAAATCGCCAGCGGGATGCCGGGAAACCCACCGCCTGTGCCGACATCGAGCACGCGCGTGCCCGGGGCAAAGCGCATAAACCGCGCAATCGCCAGCGAATGCAGCACGTGGTGAATGAACAAATTGTCGGTATCCTGCCGCGAAACCAGGTTAATCCGCTCGTTCCAGTACCGAAATAAATAATCCAGATGCTGGTATTGATGCATCTGCTTGCTGGAAAGCTCCGGGAAGTATCCCCGGATGATTTCGAGTTGCTTCGTTGGATTTGTACCAGCCATGAACGGACAATTTAAGAAATCCGGCCCATAGACCGGCTTAAGGTGCAACGTCATTCTTTTGCGCAAATTATCCACCGTCTTCCTCTTTTTTCTGCGTTTTGGGGGGCGGGCGAAGGGCTATGGTCAGTTTTGCGGCTGTGGATGCGATGCAAGACCTATTATTCCTTCGGCTAAGCCTGGAGACTTCTGTGCCACCCCGGCTGGCGGTGGATTTGTTGCAGCGTTTTGGCCCCGACTGGAGCCGGGCGGGGGTGGGGGCGCTCATCGAAGCCGGGATCCCGGCACCCGCAGCAGCGCGTTTGGCGGATGCTTCGGGCTGGAACCAGGCTGAAATGCTCCTGAAACGATGCCGGGAGCGGGACATAGGCTGGATGACGCTCGAAGACCCGCGCTATCCCAAAGCGCTGGCCCGCTGCGAAGATCCGCCGGTCGTGCTCTTTTGGAGAGGGCAGCAACCCGTGGTGCCGCCCAAAACGGTGGCCATCGTAGGCACGCGCAAATCCACGCCTTACGGCCGGAGAATGACCCGCAGTATTGTGCAGGATTTGGTGGGGCTTAATCCTTTGATTGTCAGCGGCATGGCGCTGGGCATTGACATCGCGGCGCACACAGCCGCCCTGGATGCTGGCTTGGTGACCTGGGGTATTTTCGCCCACGGCCTGGACCGCATTTACCCCGGATGCCACAAACCAGAGGCGCTGCGGATTTTGGAAGCAGGGGGCAGTTTGTTAGCTGAATTCCCGCCGGGAGTGCCTTCGCGCGCCTACCACTTTCCGCGCCGCAACCGGATCGTGGCAGGGCTGGCCGACGCGGTTTTAGTGGTGGAGAGCGGGCTCGAAGGGGGTTCGCTCATCACGGCAGGGTTGGCGCTTTCTTACCACCGGGATGTCTTTGCCTTGCCTGGTCCTGCTGATCGCGCGGAGTCGTCTGGTTGTCATTTCCTGATCCGGGAGAACAGTGCGGCCTTAATCAGCTCGGGTCGGGATCTGGCCGAATCCATGGATTGGGTGCCCCGTCGCAACCGGCGCGAACAAGCGGAGCTCTTCGGACCCTCGATGCTGTTGGCTGCCTTAGAAAGCCAATTGCCCAAAAGTTTGGAAGACCTGCGCGAGTTGCTGATTTGGTTGGCAAGAGAAGGTCCTCAACACCACGAAACTATTGCCACAAAAACTTTGTGGTCGCCCCAGTTCCTTGCATCGAGGTTGTTGGAAGCGGAGTTGCGCGGTTGGTTGTTTGTTCGTGCTGGCGGTTACGTCGAAGCGATGCTTCCTTCTGAAAACCGGCGCTAACCAACGTTTATTGAAACCAGGCCAAAAAGATGTCCACATGCCAGGTCAGTTCTTTTGGTTGATAACCTCCTGATTGTTAATTGTTATTGCAAAACAAATTACCATTTCTGTATAAGGGCCTTTTTGTCGACCTTTAAGGTCCATTTCACCAGTGCCCTATCCAGGTTTTGGCCAGGATTTTTTCTGGTTATTCGGCTTTAATGGCCGGTTAAGCGGTTGGGGTAGTACCGGTGAAATGCGAAAGGTGTTTTACTGATAACCTACTCGCTTTCAGGATTTTTGTCTGTATTGTCTAAAGTATTCGTACCCAATTTTGAGCGGTTTCCCATTGTTTTTTCACCGATTCTTTGCCCAGCAGAATTGCAGTGGGTTCTTCTTGCTGTTTCTCCTGCTGGGTGTTTCCAACACGCAGGCCCAGTTTTTTACCGAAGCTGCGGCGCTGCATGGCATTAACCTTGATGGAGTTAAAGACGGCGGCTTTGCCTTTGAGGATATCAACGCTGATGGCTGGCTGGACCTGGTCGTCAATACCGACCAGGATGATGTTACCCACCGTACCCGCTTGTACATTTCGTCCGGTCCTCCTTCCTGGACCTTTACTGATGTAACCGCTACCCAATGCCGGGGTTGCCAAGAAACGGCTATAGCCGATGGTGCTCCGGAGCGCTGTGTCGTTTTTGCAGATTTTAACGGAGATGGTTTTCCGGATTTTGTGCGGAATTCCGCTCGTCGGTTAGAAGTTTTCCTGAACAAAGGACCCGCTCCGGCCGATGGCGATGTCCCCTTTTCTTTCGGGGATGCTCTACAAAAGCCCAATTTCAGCCTTTACACAACCAGCATTAATCTGGACAACCCTCAGTTTGGCATCCCCAATGGGATGAACACCGAAGGGGTGGGCGCTTTCGATTACGACAATGATGGCGACCTGGATCTCTTTATTGAGAACCATGACTGGGGGATTGACATCTACCAGAACGTTGGTTTTGCCACGGGCACCTTCGTTCATGTTACTCCCAACAGCGCCTCCCTGGGGCTCCCAATTGTTGCTACTGATGGCGACTACGTAGCCGTTACTGACGTCAACGACGATGGCTTGGTGGACGCGATTGCGCGAAAGCGCGACCAATTGGACCTCTTTTTGAATGTTGGTGGCTCGTTTGTGCCAGTGCCTTCCATCAATGAGCAGGCCAACAACTACAACAAAGGCAGTGTGGCATTCCACGACTTTGACAACGATGGCGACTTTGATCTGTTCTGGACCGAAAACGATTCCAACCGCATTTGGCTGCAAACAGGCCTGAACAGCGGTGTCTTTGCGCCCACGGCCGAACCCTGGGCTTCGGCAGGTTTGACTGATCCTTTTGATGGCGGAGGTACGGCCATAGATGGGCTTGCTTGCGGGGACATCGACAACGATGGGGACATCGACCTTTTTTTGGCCGATGATTCCGGTCCCAGTTACCTGTTCATCAACCAGCTCAGCCAGACCGGGGTAATGAGTTTTGTCCGCGAAAACCGGGGGATCAACGTGCAGGCCGATGCCGAAGGAGCCAACTTCATCGATTTTGATGGCGACGGTGACCTGGACCTTTACATCAACATAAATGATGGTGACAATCAATTATGGGTCAATGATTTACAAGGTTCACCTGTATCGTTAGATTATCTGGTTGTGCGCGCTTTTGAGAACCGGGATGGCGCTTCAGCCTTATTGATAACCGAACGCGACGCTCTGGGAGCAACAATGCAATTGTACGATTGCAACGGCAACACCCTTAGCGGCATTAAAGAAGTAAACGGAGGCTACGGTCATGGGAACCAGGAAAACCGCCTGGTCCACTTTGGTCTTCCGGATGGGCCGGACCTTCCCTACCTGGTGGAGGTCCGTTATGTGTCGCTGGCCGGTTTGCGAACAATTGTTCGTCAACCAGCGGTCCCGTCGTCGCTCGGATCTGGTCAACTGTTGGTGGTGCGGCCACAGGATCCGAGCAGCGGCTGTAACCTTTCCCCCGTTGCCTTGCCTGATTTTGCCAGCGGATGCCCGGGCCAAACGCTGACGGTTTTTCCGTTGGCCAATGACACAAACCCGGACGGCGCTCCGCTTAACCCGGCTTCGTTGACCATCCTGAGCGGACCCTTTTCCGGCTCCGTCTCCTATGATCCTTTGACCGGGGAATTGCTTTATGTACCCACAGACGGCAGTGTTTTAGCAGACAGCCTGCTTTACCAGATCTGCGATGCGGAAGGCGCTTGTGCGACTGCGCAGGTGAGTTTCCAATTTGATGGAAGCCTGGACGTCAATGCGCTGCTTCAACAACCTTTTTGCCCCGGCTTTGAAGACGGTGCCATCGCCTTGAGCACGAGTGGCGGAACACCGCCTTACACCTACCAGTGGAACACTGGCGATACCGCTTCGACCATTCTGGGTTTGGGAGCTGGCATTTATACGGTGCTTGTAGAGGATGCTTTGGGCTGCAGCCAAACGGTTTCTTATACCCTGACTGATCCTGACTCTTTGCTGTTGACGCTGACGGCAACCGACGCTACTTCGCTGGGCATTTGCGATGGCACAGCTTCGGTTTCGGTAATCGGCGGGGTAGCACCGTATAGTTACCTGTGGTCACCAGGTGGGGAAACGGACAGTGCACTCGTTGGGCTTTGTGCCGGTGCCTACTTTGTCGTGGTAACTGATGCCAAAGGATGCAGTGCCAGCGGTTCGGTGGTGGTCAGCGCTCCTGAATGTGATCTGGTTGTTGCGCTGCTCCCGATGAATCCGGTTTGTGGTGGCCAAGCGAGCGGTGCAGTGAGCAGCTTGGTTAGCGGGGGCACTACCCCTTACACCTACCTCTGGTTGCCTGGCGGTCAGGACAGCGACGCCATTGTCGGCCAATTTGCTGGGACCTATGCCGTGGTGGTGACGGATGCTTTGGGTTGCGTGATTACAGCTTCTGTTGAATTAACAGAACCTGATCCCTTAGAAATCAATGTAGTAAGCACGGGAGTTTCTGGGCCTGGTGCCTCGGATGGAACGGCCTCCGTTGCGGTTATAGGCGGCACGCCTGCCTACACGTATTTGTGGAATACAGGCGCAACAACATCTTCCATAGACGGGCTTGCTCCCGGCGTTTATTCGGTGGTGGTTACGGATGCCGTCGGCTGTTCCGCCATGGGCATGGTTCAAGTGGCCGATGACGGGTGCTCGCTCGAAGTGGTCATTTTGTCGCAACCTATTTCGTGCAATGGGTTATCGGATGGTCAGTTGACGGCCTTGCCGGTCGGCGGCACTGCACCGTTCACTTATGCCTGGAACGATGGTCAGGTGACTGCGGCAGCAATCGGATTGGGTGCGGCCACATACTCCGTTGTGGTAACGGATGCGGTTGGCTGCAGTGCGGTAGCCATGGCCTCTTTAACGGACCCAACTGAATTGGCGTTAAACCTGTCGGGCACAGGTCCGGGCTGTGCCGGAGCCGGGGACGGAAACATTGACTTGAGTGTTAGCGGAGGAACCTCTCCCTACACGTATTTGTGGTCGAATGGGGCCACAACGGAAGACCTAAGCGGGTTGACGTCTGGCACGTATGCTGTGCAGGTAACCGACGCGGCAGGCTGCATCGCCGAAGAGGAGCTGGTCCTTCCGGATGGGTCCCTCCTCAGCCTTACAGCCAGTATCATCAATCCGGAATCCTGCGCTGGCGCAGGCGACGGTTCCGCGCTGTTGGTAGCTTCAGGAGGCGTTGCTCCCTACAGCTATTTTTGGCCGGATTTGGCCTCCGTGTCTCCCTTTCAGAGTGGATTATCACCTGGCACATACACGGTAGAAGCAGAGGATGCCGCAGGCTGTGTGCTTGTATCTTCTATTGAGATAATTGCAGCTAAT
>CAYSDI010000084.1:0-16191 GCA_964429745.1 uncultured Chitinophagales bacterium
AGGCCGACCCCAAAGCAGAAGGCCGACCTCCTGGTGGAGATCGGCCTTCCCAATATCAAAGCGATTAAGCCGGATGGCCTAGCGCGTCTTGATTAGCGCGTAACGGTGAACTGGTTCACTGATTCGGCGCCGTTCTGCTCCAGGCGGATGAAGTACACACCGTTTTCGATGCTGCTCACGCTCAAGGGCAGCGTGTTGCGGCCAGCTTCCACCTGGAATTGACCGGCAATCAAGGTGCGACCCAACAGGTCAACAACCGTGTATTCGGCCATGCCTGCTGCAGCGGCGTCAACGATTACGTTGAGTTGGTCCGTGGCGGGGTTGGGGAACAGGTCAGCCGTCAGGCTGGCGATGTCAGCAACACGGACGGCTGGTACGGCAAAGGTGTCTTTGGCAGACAGGGCGGTTGCAATCACGCTAGGCGTAGTTGCACAAGCGCAACGCACTTGCCATTCCCAGGAAGTACCCAGGCCCAAAAGGCTGAAAGGCACGTCGGTGGTCTGGCGCTCAATGCCGATGACGTTCTGTTGAGGAGCTGGGCCAACGGGGATGATGCGCTTGGCTTTGATCTGGCAAGCCACCGAGTTGGCGATACCACCCCACTGCAGACGCACTTTATTGCTCAGCAAGGTGGTGCTCAGGTTCTGTGGAGGAGTAGCCACCGAGCAGCTCACGACGCAGTTGGTGCACTCGCCAAAGCAAACCGGACCAACGGTAGCGCTGGCACCAGGAACGGTATACTCGCGGTCAAAACCACCGAATCCATTGGGGATACCGCAGGTAGAATCAACACTTTCTTCAAGGCTGAAGTTGTCGCCATTGAGGAACTTGTAGCGGAAGGTGTTGCCAGCTACCAGGTTATAGGTAATGCTGTACAGACCGCCGCCGATGTTGGTCATCGCCGTTGGGGTGAAGCCGTTGAAGTCGCCGGCAATGTGGGCACCCAATGGGTTGTCAATCACGTTGGCCAAGTTAACCTGGAAGGTTATGGCAACCGTGGTGGTAGCCGCGCAGCTTACGCAGCTTTCCCAGCAGAATGCAACCGTCACGTTTGCTGTAGGAGTGATGGCTCGGTCAAAAGTGCCGAAGCCATTGGGGATACCGCAAGCGCCCGGAACGGTTTCTTCATTGCTGTAGCTAGCGTCTTTCACGATCTTGTAGATCTGCTGAACGCCTGCGGGAACGCTGAATACTCCGGTGTACACATCATCATTATCCGGGTCGGTCAGGATAGCGCCGGTGGGATCGAATCCGTTCCAGCTACCTGGGGCATGCACCGTGGTAAACGTGCCCAGCTCGCCGGACATGTCCACTTGCAGTGTTACGTTAACCTGGGCCACAGCGACGCCAGCTCCCAAAAAGAGGGCCAGAGCTGCTCCGGATAGGCGCTTCAATAGGGTTTGGTTTGTGTTGAATTTCATGGTAAGTCCAAATGTTTACGTTTGTAGAAAAATTGTTAGTGTCTGTTTTACACTAAGCAGTTGACCCACAAGATACGGCGTTTGAATGGTGCACCAAAGCATTTTCCCGGAATTCGTCAACGAGACTTAACAAAAAAAAGGACCGCGTTGCGGTCCTTTTCCAGAGGCATGATTTTGAGGGAATTAGCGCTGCACTCGCAGCAATTCCGTCCGGATTCCAGCCAGGGATTCCACGCGCAAAACGTACAACCCGTCTTGTAAATTGCCGAGATTCAAGTGAACAAGTTCCTGTTCGCATGCCTGGCATTGCGAAACAACACGCCCGCTCATATCGGTCAGTACAACTTTAGCGTGTTGCTCTGAGGTTGCCAAAGGCACGCTAAGCCCTTGCCCCGCAGGATTCGGGAAAGCCGGGCGAGCAGCATTTTCCAGAGACGCTTGTACTTTGAGGTTGCCTTTATCGGATGGATTTCTTCGGGCAGGACGAATCACGCCTTCCGGGTCGTAGGCGCAAATAACGGCAACGCCCGTTTCGTCATTGCCTGCATCCCAAATCCGGACAAAAATGGCTTCGCCGGGTTCAAGATCCGAAAGGCGAGTTTCCGGCACTTGGTGCAATTGCTGCGGATTTCCGCAAGCCAGCAAGACCAATTCGCCTTTTCGGTGGGCGTAAAAGGCCATCCGCGTTAAGCTAAAGTCGGAATACGCCCCTCCTACCACCAATTTTCCAGAGGCGGGGGCGTCTGCGACGAGCCAGACATCACCCCCAGCGAAAGTGCCGCATTCCGGATCAGGCAGGTCATAGGCTCCAAAAGCGGCTCCTTCGCGGTTGCTGACTTTTACCGTTTGCTGGCAACGACCGCTGCCTACTGGAAGCCGGTCTTGCACAGGCACGGGGTATGCAACGGTAGCAGCCCGAACCAGCACGGACAAAATCAGCAGCAGGGCGAATAAAGTTTGTTTCATGATGCAGCGATTGCGTGACCAGTAAGGTAGTCTGGCAAACAGTTCCTTCACGCCACCTTCTCCGCGCTGGCGTGACACGGGAACTGGCCTTAAGGCCAAAACTTGAGAAGCGAACCTTAAGCGTTTCGCCCAAACGCTCAAGCCCTTAGGGTATGTATAAAAAAAAGGGGCCAGCCGAAGCTGACCCCCTTTGTGTATGTCGGCAATGCCGCGATTAGTCCTTAGTGGGCAACCGTGACTTGCGTGGTGGTTTTTTCGTCGCCGTTCACGATCTGAACGAAGTAGATGCCATCTTCCAGGCCGGTCACGTCAAAACGGACCGACATGATGCCGGTGGTTACGTCCATGGTCTGGACGGCAACTACACGGCCGAGCATGTCAACAACAGAGAAGGTCACGTTGCTGGCATCTTCCTTAGCGGAGTAGGCAACGAACAGGTCGTTGTCAGCCGGGTTGGGGAAGATCATGTCTTCGGCGTTCAACACGTCGCCTTCGCGGGCAACAGGAATAGAGAACGTGTCACCGTAAGCCGTGAAGGGCGTCACCGACAGTGGGGTGATGCTGCATGCGCAACGTACACGCCAGGTCCAGGTGGTTCCTGCACCGGCAACGGCGTAGGGAACGTTGGTGGTGTTGTACGGTGCGACAAGCACGTTAACACTGGGCTGAGGACCTGTAGGCAGGCGCTGACCTTGAACTTGGCAACCAACGGCCAAAGGCGTAGGAAGCCAATTCAACTGAACGCGGTTAGACAGGTTCGTGCTGGTTTGATTGGTCGGAGCTGCACTCGGATCGCAAACAGCGGGGACGCCAACTTCCTCAATGACGAGGTCGCCGCAACCGACTTGTCCAGCGAAGCCTGCAACGCGGATCAGGATGGTTTGACCGGCTAGAGCATCCAGGAGAGAATCACTCAAGGAAACAGCTGACTGGAAGACGCTGCCACCGCAGGTGCTGAACGGGGTACCTACTCCTGGACGGATACCGTCGTCGTTGCAGGCAAGTTCCGTGCCACCGCAAGCGCTCCACAAGCTCAGGCCTGTGTCATAGGTGGATCCGCAGGTGTAAATCCATACGGTGTCGGCAACAGCAGGAACCGTGTAGCGGTACCAAACATCCAGGCTGTCACCGAAGGTGCACAACGTAATGTCTGTACCCGTAGCACCAATGTTTTGATGCGTGTAGGTTCCAGCCGTGATCAACGCAGCAGCGTTGCAGGCATCAGTTCCGTTAGCAGCCGTGGCGCTGTAGGTACATGAGCCGTCATCTGCATTGGCTGCCGGGTTGAAGTTGTCTGCACAAGGATCGGTACATCCGGTAACGACTGCTCCAATGCAGAGCTCCAGGGCACCTTCATCATCAGACCCAAAGTCCCAGTAGCGAATCAACATGGGGCCAGGGGTTAAGCCTGTAATGGTGGCAGAACCGCCAGATCCATAGTTGAAGCAAGTACCGGCTGTGCCAAGTATACCAACAGGCAATGCGCCGCAGGAACCGCCTTGGTACAATTCCACAATGGAAGAGAAGCCTGGTACTACTGGAAGCGAAATAATCACCGCTCCGTTAGCCGGAACCGTTGTGCGGAACCAAATGTCGGCGGGGGCAGACGCTCCATCAACGCAGGTTGGAGAAACAGGACTGTCACCTGCAGAAGCACCAAGGTTGCTGCCCGTGTAACAACTTCCTACTGGAATGAAGATGTTGGTGGCACAAGTGTTGTTGGTAACTGGCACAATGCAAGAACCGTCATCTACAGTAGCACAGGGATTATAGTTCGGTGCAGCAGGGTTGGTACATCCGGAAATGACTGCACCTGGATCAAAGGAGAAGCTTTCTTCTAATTGTAGCCCAATGCAATTGTCGGTGTTATCTCCAGGCAAAAGGTTGTTGGCCAGACCTGATCCTAATGTGCCACCACAGCTTGGCTTAACAAAGGTCCAGGTTCCCCCGTTCCAGCCATCGCCCCAGTCGTCAATTGCATTGAAGGTGTAGGATTCACCATTGTTTAATACGAGGTTGACCGTTTCGCCAACTGCTGAAGTGTAGAAACCGCATGGGCGAGAGGCCACTAAAGCCGCACTGCCATCGCGCAGTTCCCAGGAGATTTCTGGAGGAAAGGATCCTCCGGTAATGATGAGGTCCACGTTGGTCGTCTGTGCATAGGCAGTAAAGCCCAGACAACAGAGCAACAACGAGAACATCGCTTTCATGGTAAGGTGTCTCATTTAGGGTTGTTTTGGTTTAAGTAAAAAAGCTCAACGGTTTACAAACATCACCGTTAAGGATGCATAAGGTATGGAGGTAGGCACGAAATTTCTAATGAATGGGTTAAAAAAAATAATAACGAAATTTTTTGAATTATTTTTATCGTGTTATAAAATGAGGGTGAAATTATTACGAAGCACAGAAAA
Source organism: uncultured Chitinophagales bacterium (assembly GCA_964429745.1). GTDB lineage: Bacteria > Bacteroidota > Bacteroidia > Chitinophagales > BACL12 > WGOA01. Next base: position 4,799 of record CAYSDI010000084.1, read on the forward strand.
CTGTCATGAGTAAAATGCGTTTTCAAGTATTTACGGAACTAGCCAAAAAAAAACCGGGGAATCCAGCTGGATTCCCCGGTTTGAAACTTAAAAGTTTTGTCTATTTAAGCGCAGTCCTTAACGGCTAACGGTAAACGCTTGCGCTTCAGTTTGCCCAACCCGGACAAAGTAGGTACCGGGCTCCAAGCTGCCAACTGCAAACTGAATGGTGTTGGCTCCGGAAACGACAGCATTTTGCTGCACCAGAACAACGCGGCCCAGCATATCCAGAATTTCAACCGACAAGGTCTCGTCCTGGTTGTTGCTGAAGTTCAACAGGAGCAGGTCGGTAGCTGGATTGGGGTAAACGGTCAAGCCTTCCAGTTGGGCCATTTCGCGGGCAACGGGAATCGAGAACGTATCGCCATAGGCGCTGAAGGCCGATACATCCAGCGGGGTGATGCTGCAAGCGCAGCGAACACGCCAGGTCCAGGTGGTTCCTGCTCCGGCAATTGCGTAAGGCACATTGGTGCTGTTGTAAGGCGCTGAAAGCACGTTGACACTAGGCTGAGGACCTGTGGGCAGGCGCTTGCCATTGACCTGGCAACCTACGGCGCCCGGGATTGGATCCCAATTCAACTCTACGCGGGTGGCCAGGTTAACATGAGTTTGGTTAGAAGGAAGGTTTGCGGAGTTGCAAGCAACTTCGCAAGGGTCAGCAGTGTGGCTTCCGAGAAAGCTGAAATCATCGGCGGCAAAAACCAGCCATTCCGTAGCACCGATGGTCCAGTTGTTCTGGCCGGCGTTTACTTCGGGCTTGCGAACTAGCGTGTTTTCAGAGGTAAAGCCCGTGCCCACGGCCCAGTTGGTGCCTGGATCAATACCAACAATACCAATTGCATCGATGGTATCGCCACCGTTGAGCAGAATAACGGCATCGTCGCCGTTAATAAAGGTTACCGTAGAGGTAACGTCGGCCACTGCCAAAATAGCAGCGTCAGCACTTGGGTTAGCGATGACGTAGACATCACCGGCGGCCAAAATACCGCTCAGCACCAGCGAGTTGGTCGGGGTTGTTCCCCCGTTGTTGAAAGCCTGTACGGAGTAGGCACTCAGGTCAACCGCAGCACTAGTCGGGTTGTAAATTTCGAAAGCCTTGTTGTTGCTGCTGCCTTCCAGATACTCCGAGAAATACAAGTTGGCACATTCGCCAACAACCGCATTGTCGTTGTCTTCAATAGTTACTGTAGCAATGCTCACAGCACCCAAAATGCAGGTTCCCGTAGGATTGGACAGCGTGATGGTGAAGGTTTCATTGCCTTCGAGCAACACATCATTATTAATTGGAATGTTGAGGTTGACCGACGTTGCACCACCTGCTGTAAAGTTGCGGGTAGAGCTTGCAGGAGCGGTGTAATCCGTGCCATTCACGGCCGAACCATCAGCAATCAACACATCAACCGAACAGGTAGCTGAGGTAGACAAAGTCAGGGCCAAGGTTGCCGAACCAACGCCTTCATTAACCGTCAGAGCACCGGCGCCCAGGTTGAAGGCAGAAACCGCACCGCCGGCAGTTGCCGTGGCGCTAATGTTGTCCAGGGCAAACTCATCGCGGGAACCTCCGCCGTTCACATCATCTCCGCTCCAGCGCAGGTAAATAAAACCTCCGTTCAGAACAGCTAGACCCGTCAGCGTGGTGCTGTGCGGAATCGTAACGGCGGCACCTGCATCCTGAAGTTCTACCGAGGTGTAATCCAGTGCGGAAACCGGCGTGTAGGTAATGTTATCGGTCGAGAACGAAAAGTTGAAGCTGTTGCCCCGGTCTTCGTTGTTTAATACGATCAGGTCGTAAGCGACGGCCAGTTGGCCGACGTTGCCTCCGGTGTTGTTTTGCAACCGCAGCGTCAAAGACCCTGGGGTAAAGTCGGTGCTCGTTGGCTGAATCAGCGCTGCGATGTTGCCGCCATTGTCAAAAGCATAAAGACCACCGGAGAAGATGTCTCCCGTGGTGACTCCTTTGGCAAAATCGGTACCAAAGGTGGTATCCACATCTCCAAACGTGCGGTCGCCGTCTGACATGCCTGTGAGCGCCCAGTTATCGGCATCGAGCTTTCCTGCAGTAGGCGCCGCATCGAAGCCTCCACCGTCAAAACCAGTGAAGTTAACCACCACCGGCACACCGGTTGTGGGAATGGAAAGCTGCGCTTGCGCAAGCGATCCTGCGGCGAGAAGGGCCGCTGTGAGTAATACTTGAATTTTCATGTTCAGGGTTTTGGTTGCCGTGTTTTTTGCCTGGTAAAGTTCCAGGCTGCAAAATTAGGCAATTGTGTAGAAAAGATGCTTTTTAATTCAGATTTGATTGAAGTTAAGATGCCCTAATGAGTCATAAAACATTGACCATCAATGCATTGAACAACACATCCTGCGATTGACCCCAAAAAGAGAGTCAATCGCAGGATAGTGGTTGGTTGGTGTGCAAAAAGGGCAATTATCGAACGACGACCAGTTCCTTTTGCAGGACCAGTCCATCGGCTTCGAGCTGGAGCCAATAGACTCCACTACTCAGGTTAAGGTCCTGGACGTTGAGTAATAAACCACCATTCGTCCATTGACCGCTGGCGCGGAGCTGACCTATAGCATCGTACACGGCCCAATGGCCTGCAGGTTGGTTCAGATTGCGAACCTGAACGTTGTCATTCACCGGATTGGGGAACAATTGAACTTCGTTCTCCAGAACCGCCAAGCGCGCGCCACCAAATTCCGGTAAGGAGAAGGTGTCCGGCCTGCCAACAGGGCCAAACGCCAGCGGATCTAAGGAACAGGCGCAGCGGACACTCCAAGCATAATCCACGCCGGATTCCAACCTGCTCAGCGGTACGAAAAAGGAACTGGGTTCAACAGCTTGCACGCGAAATCTGCTCGGGGCAGTGCCCACTTCGCCCAGGTATACTTGGCAGGCCTGGGTGTTGGGAACGGCATTCCAAAGCAGGCTTACGCCAACCGGATTATCCAAATCGGCACGCAAATTGGATGGGCGCGCGGTCAGAGCGGCAAAGCAAGCTGCTCCGGCATACACCGAATCTGCGCGCAGGCTGAGGATCTGGATACGCTCATCCAGGTCGGTGCCCGTCTCTGCCAGGGCAAACGGGGTAGCACTGAAATCGGCGAGGAGGTATTCGGCCAAGGCATCCTGTTCGCTTCCGGGAACTGCAAAAGTAGATACACCCGGAGCGGTCAGAGCCGTTCTGAGGTCTACCCGATTGGTTGCCAGCGCCGGAAAAGGATAACCATCGCCACCACCAGCCAGAAAGTCCAGGGTTACGACCCTGAACTTGCGGCTTGCCGAACCTGCCATTTCGCCATCAATGACCACAGCATCGGCAACGTCACCGGCAGCATCCAGTACAGCCAGTTGCTGTACCCGTGAACCGACGGGTTGAGCCGGATCAAAGGCGAACTTGATACCGCCCACTTGTGCAAATGAACCCGGAGTTGCTCCGGCGGCGTACCCGCTTACGCCGTGTTCAACTATCGCCTTCAGGCCAGCGGCGGTCAACGTCACCAGGCTTAATCCGTTGTTAAAGCGCAAGCTGTTCTCAACATCCAATTGCGAGACTTCGCCTTCCAGTTTACCAGAAAGCGGGTTGGCTTGAGGCGGAAGGAAACTGTACGTAGAATCGTTCACCTGAACCACTTCACCGATGGCAGCGCGAATCCCCCCGCCGTTCTTAATAGAAACTACGGTGGAAGCATCAAATTGTCGAGCAACAGCAAGGTTCGCATCGGCAGTCAGGTCGCCTAAATTGGTTTCCTGGCTGCGGACCTGGCTGCGACGACCGTCAAGGTAGACAGAAGTCTTGCCCAAAACATTGCTGTCCTTGACAATTACCACAGCCAAAACAGCGTTGGTCAGGCGGCGAACCAATTCGCCCTTGCTTTCCAAAGCAAACCCACCAGCGTAGGAACCGTAAAGTTGTTCAACCATCAGGCTATCAGAAACATAAGGTCCGTTCAACAAATTGGCCAATGAAGCCGGCAGTAAGACACCGTCGGCGTCAAAGTCAGCCACCAAACGGCCCACATAGCTGTATTCACCATTTGTGCTGACAATGGCCACTGGCTCACCATCCAGGTTCGTGGTCAAAACAGGGTACCCGCCAAAGACCGAAGCGGCATCTGCGGGTCTTAAACGATCGTCCGGGTTGGCAAGAATAGCGTCGGAACCGCCAGCAACGATCAGGTCCAATCCAGAAAGCAGGGGAGCAAGTGCTTGCTCCAGCGCAATCTGCTGCAAGTGTGATACCAAAATAATTTTGTTGATCCCGGCGGCGCGAATTTGGTCAATGCGCGGCTGCAGGATTGAAGCCAAGGCCACCATATCGTTGGTCCCGGCCCCTGGGTCCAGAACGGATGTTGCTCCCGGACTGGAAATTGTTTCGAGCAACGGTGTTGTAGCACCGACAACGCCAATCAGCTCTCCACCCCGCTCGATAATGGTATAGGGCGCAATACTTTTCTTGTTGGCCACAGTAACCGTTGCCGGGTTGGACTCAAAGAAGGTGTTGGGCTGCAAGGCGTCTATAAACAAGCCGCTCAGGTTGGCATCCGCGCTGAAATCCAAATTGGCACTCAGGTAGGGAAACTGCGAACCCGTCCAACGCACCTGGGTAAAGCTGCTGTTGAACGCAGGGCCAATAATGGTGGCGATGGCATCTGTACCGGCATCAAACTCGTGGTTGCCCAACGCGGAAGCATCAAAACCAACCAGGTTCATGATGGTAACGTCCACCCGGCCGTTGTCTTGCACAAAATTGCTGGCCAAGGTCCCACCATAATAAATGTTATACACGCTGCGCAAAACAGCTTGCACCGAGATGTCGTTCGAAGCAGAAAAGAAAGGGCCAGGAATGTAATTGTCGCCAGCGGAGAGGATAATGGTATTGGCAAAATCATCCTCAAGGCGGTCCATAATGGCCGCGAAATTGGGTGCCGCATCAATAGCGTCTACGCCGCCTTCAAGGTCTGAAGCGTGCAACAACTGAAGCGTGTAAGGCGCGCTGGTTTGCGCCGAGGTCAGGCCCGCTGTCGCGAGCAAACCGGCAAGGAGCGTCATTTTGGTTTTCATGGATCAACTATGTCCCGGTTTGAGTAAAAGGGACGCTGCAAAAAGACCAGTAACGCTTTACGGCTGGATGCAATCCACTTTAAGGCTTGGTTAAGTTTTGGCAGGGTTCATGTTAAGCCCAGATTTCGAAGTGGTCGCATAAGTCAATTTTTACGGGCGAAGGGCGGAAGCAACCAACACGACGTAGTTTCGCAAGGCAAACAGCTGTGTGTTCAATCAATCTTGTCACAAAAGCCGCATAACGTTTACAGTGTCTGTTCCTTGTGCGGTTAGTTTTACCCTACTCTAGAAATGTTTGCCATGCGTCCTGAAACGATACAGATAAAGACGGGTCAGCTCCTATTATCGGAGCCCTTTATGGATGACCCCAATTTCAAGCGCTCTGTTGTGCTGCTTTGCGAACACAAAGCCGAAGGCAGTTTGGGCTTTATCATCAACAAAGGGTTGAACATGACCCTGGGCGAAGCCCTGCCAGACCTCAACAGCTTTGATTCCCAATTGTATTTTGGCGGACCGGTTGAAACGGACACGCTCCACTTTCTGCACAAACTCGGCGACAAACTTGAAGGCTCGGTTCCCGTGGCCCCGAACCTCTGGTGGGGTGGCGACTTTGAAATGCTCACTGTGCTCATTCAGGCCGGGCAGGTAGAACCCGATGAAGTTCGCTTTTACCTGGGCTATGCAGGCTGGAGTCCTGGACAACTAACCAGCGAAATGCAGGAAAATTCCTGGTACTTGCATCCCGGTACTCCCGAATACGTGTTCCACGAAGACGAACAACTCTGGCGCCATATTTTGGTTGACAAAGGCGGCAAGTATCGGTTAATCGGGAATTATCCCGAGGACCCTCTGTACAATTAAGGGAACTTCCAAAGAGGCGCAAACACCGCCATAAACGATAAAGCAAACGGGCGGTTCTGGAAACAGAACCGCCCGTTTGCTTTTACTACCCTGGCTGTCCTATAAAGGCAGCGCGGCGTTGTGAAACCGAAGTCTAAGGCTTAGCGAACCACACTGAACGTGCCACCGTCAGCCCCGTTCAACCGGATGACGTATAAGCCGGGTTCCCACCCTTGCACATCCACCGTCAGGCTGTTGAACCCAGTCTGCTCCTGCACGCGCAAAGCCTGCACCAGAGGGCCCATCAGGTCCATAATTTCCACGGTGGTTTCTGCTGAAGCAGCTTCAGGAGCGGTTTGCCAGGTCAGGTTTAACTGGCTGGAAACCGGGTTGGGGTAAACTGCCAACGTGCGCAGGTCAGCCAATTGGCGTTCAGCAGGAATAAAGAACGTGTCCCCAAATTCGCTGTAAGCACTGGCGTTCAGCGGATCAATGCTGCAGGCGCAGCGGACACGCCAGGTCCAGGTGGTGCCGGCTCCAGCCAAAGCCCGCGGAATCACGAGGGTGTTGTAAGGAGCGGAAACGATGTTTTTAGAAGGCGATGACCCGTGGGCAGCCGCTGACCTTCGACCTGACAGGCTACGACACCCGGCTGGGGTACCCAGTCCAGACGAACCACCGTACCCAACACCGTATGGCTTTGGCCGGTTGGCACTTCATCCGTGCTGCAAACCACCGGGCAAGGATCCTGGTCGTGGCTGCCGAGGAAGCTGAAGTTGTTTTGGGCATAAACCAACCACTCAAAAGCGCCGAGTACCCAGTTCTTTTGGCCGGCATTTACAGCCGGCTTGCGAACCAGCGTAAATTCAGACGTAGCTCCCAAGGTGTCGATGGCCCAATTGGTACCCGGGTCCTGGCCAACCAAACCGATAACATCAATGGTATCGCCGCCGTTCAGCAGCACAACAGCGTCATCGCCGTTGTAGAAGGTCACCGTGCTGGTAATATCAGCCTGGGCCAGAACAGCGCTATCAGCGCTGGCATTGGCGATAACGTAGACCGCACCCGGACCGAGCAGCCCAGAAAGCGCTTGCGTATTAGAGGGAGAAAAGGACCCGTTGTTGAACACCTTAACGGTATATCCGTTCAGGTCAACGCTGTCGGAAGTGGGGTTGTAGATCTCCAGCGCCAGGTCTTCCAACAGGTTAACGTTGGCAGAAGCCAGCGTGCTGCCCAGGACCGTGAAAAGCAAAACCTCGGGTGAACTGAACGAATAGTCGCTGCCGTTGGCGGCCGTCACAGCGAGCCCTGTAATGGTGGTGGCTTGCGGAATAACCACCGGTGCTCCTGCGTCTTGCACCCCCGGCGAGGTGTAGTCCAAGCCCGACACACCCGTATAAGAAACGTTATCCGTCGAATAGGAGAAATTGAAGGTGTTGGAACGGTCTTCGTTGTTCAGCACCAGCAGATCGTAAGCAACGGCCAATTCGGCGATGCTACCCCCGGTATTGTTCTGCAAACGCAGGGTAATCGTTCCCGGATTCCAGTCGCTGCTGGTGGGTTGAAGAATCAGTCCTTTATCGCCACTTCCATAGTTAAGGGCATACAAACCGCCTGAAGAAACGTCGCCGGCAGTGGCGCCGCGAGCAAAGTCGCCGGTTGTTTTCGTATCTCCAAAAACTATGGCTCCTTCTGACATCCCCGTCAGTGCCCAATCATCGCTGTCCAATTGACCAGCAGCAGGAGCAGGCTGGAAACCCGTTCCCAAAAAACCGGTAGAATCCACTAATGACCGGTGTGGCCGTTGCAGGAATGGAAACCTGCGCAGAAGCCGTAAGCGGGATTGCCGGGAGCATTATGCCCGCTAAACCCCTTGCTAGTATGCGTTGCCTTGTATTCATGTTGATCTAATTTTAGTAGGTTGTTTTCAAACAGACGATACAAATTGCCCTGCAAATGTTAAATATTACTCCTGTGTTGAGCCGGCGGCTCCCCTGGAAACGTCTAAAATCTTACCCTCTGCCAAGACCAAAACGCAGTCTCCAGCACCTGGACTGATCCTGTGCAACCCGGTAAATGCCCCAAATGCCGGGAGAAGGGCCTGCCGTTCCCCGAACCAGAAACAAGGCAAAACCAAGCTCTGCCTCCCGCCGCCCACTAACCGCACCCCTGGGTGGATGTGCCCCGACATCCGAAACGCGGCGGCTTGTTCCGCTCCACCGGAAGACGCTTCGCCCCCCCCCGGATCGTGCACCAACTCCACCCCTTCCACCGTGTGCTGAACCCCCAGATTCTCCAGGCCCAGGTCCCCCCAGGCCTTCGGTCCGAGCACATCGTGGTTGCCGGGCACCAACTGCAGCGCCACCCCTTTGTGCCGCCGCCTCCAGGCGCGGAAATACTCCAACTCCAGATTGTAGCGACTGTGGAAGAGATCGCCCAGAATGATAAGATTATCAGGCTGATAAGCGTTCAGCAACTGATCCAGCCGCCGCAGACTTTTGTCAAAGGCCGCCTGCGGAATCGGTACCCCTTCGCGCCGAAAATGACCCACCTTTCCGAAGTGCAAATCCGCGAGCAAGAGACTGCGTTGCGAAGGCCACCACAACGCCCCGGAGGCATCGGCGAACCACTCGTGGCCGGCCCAGGAAAGCGGCAGGCCGTCAGGCATCGAGCTGCATTTTTCGGATGCGTGATTCCAGGGTCTCGGTGCTCATCCGTTCGCGGAAACGCTCCACCAAAATGGGAAACGCAAAGGGGCTGGGCCGGTCAGTTTTCAGCACGCGGATAGTCTGTTTGCTGATGCGCAGCAGCGCCGTGCGCATGCGGGCTTCCTCCATTTGGTGATCTAAAACCTCCGAGAGCGCCTGTCTGAACAAGAGATTTTGCGGGTCGTAATCAGCAAAAACGCGGTAAATCAGTCCCGCCGACGCCTGCAAATGCCTGGTTTTCTTCAATTTGCCCGGATAACCCGGAAACGTGAGCCCGGAAATCGTGGCGATGTCGCGAAAACGCCGTTGTGCCATTTCCGCCGCATTCACGCTGTTCAAGAGGTCTTCAGACAAATTCCGAGGTTCAAAAACGCCTTCGGCCAGCGCGCGTTCCACGGGAATCGGCTGGTCGCTCAGCAGCTCAAACCCGTAGTCGTTCATGGCCATAGAAAACGTGCCTGGATGAAAGCGACTCATTCGCCACACCATGAGCCCGGCCATTCCCTCGTGCACTTGCCGGCCTTCAAACGGAAACACAAAAATGTGGTGGCCATCTTCGGTTTCCAGCACCTCAATCAACAGCGTTTGCTCGTCAGGAATCAGGGAACGCTTGCGCTGGATGTCCAACAACGGGCCAAGGGCCACCAGCTCTTCGCGCAACGCCCCGCCCTTAACTACGCGGGTCAGTTCGCTGCGCAAAAGCCGCGACAAATACGACGTAAAGGTCATCCGCCCCCCGCCCCACTGCGGCACGGCTCCCGTTTTTCGCTTGGATCGCCGCACCAAAGCGTCCATTTCCTTGACCTGCACCAGTTCAAGTACTTTTCCAGCAAACCAGAATGAATCACCTGTCTTTAAGCGACTTATGAAAGACTCTTCGATGGTTCCCAACGAACCGCCACTGGTGTAGCGCACCCGAAGCGATGAGTCGCCGACAATGGTTCCGATGTGCAGACGGTGCCGGCGGGCCACCCGCTGATCCGTAACGCGAAAAAGTCCCTCTTCCCACGAAACCCGACGAAACTCATCGTATTGCCGCAAGCTCGGCCCACCCACGGTGATGAACTGGAGGCACCAACGCCATTCGTCGTCGCTCAAATCCTGGAAGCAATAAGTACTGCGCAGCTCGGCAAGAATTTCATCGGCGACAAAGCCCTCTGACAGCGCCAGCGTGACCAGGTACTGCACCAACACGTCAAAACAAGCCCGGAGCGGCACGCGTTTCTCTACGTAATCCTGCAAAAGCGCTTCTTGTAATGCGCTGGCCTCTAACAATTCCAGGGCATGCGTCGGCAAAAAGTAGATCCGGCTTTGCGCTCCCGGCCGGTGCCCGCTGCGGCCGGCGCGTTGAATGAACCGCGCCACCCCCTTTGGTCCCCCGATTTGAACCACGTTATCCACCGGCCTGAAATCCACCCCCAGGTCCAGGCTGGACGTGCAGACCACGGCCTTGAGATCGCCGGCGCCCAGCGCCTCTTCTACCCATTCGCGAATTTCCCGGTCCAGTGAACCGTGGTGCATGGCCATGCGGCCGGCCAGCGAAGGATCGGCTTCCAGTAGCTTTTGGTACCAAATCTCCGATTGCGCCCGGGTATTGGTGAAAACCAGCGTCGTCCCGGCTTCTTCCAAAACCGGCATCACTTTGTCCAGTAACCGTGTACCTAAATGGCCACCCCAGGCAATATCGGCCAGGGTGTCGGGCAGCAAGGTGCGCATTTCGGGCACCCGCCGGCTGTCCGCGCGCACCAAGGCCATACGCGCCGGGTCCATTCCCGGGCCAAGCAGCACTTCCGCCGCCTGCACCAGGTTGCCGATTGTGGCCGAAATGCCCCATACGGATAGGTTCGGGCAAAGCCGTCGCAGGCGGCTGAGGGCCAATTCCACCTGTACGCCGCGCTTGGAGCCTAACAACTCGTGCCATTCATCCACCACCACTGCTTCCAAGCCCACCAACAGCTTGGGATAGCCCTTGCGGGCCAAAAACAGGTGCAGGCTCTCCGGCGTAATAACCAAAACCCGCGGCATCTGTCGCATTTGCGCCTGTTTCTGCGCCGTCGGTGTATCGCCGGTGCGCAATTCCACGCTCCAGCCCAGATCATAGGCATCACAAGCCGCCTGCAAAGCGATTCTGATGTCTTTGGCCAGTGCCCGAAGCGGAGTAATCCACAGAAACGTCAGTCCGGCAGCCGTTGCGGCCGGCTTTTTTTCTGCACCGGCGAAGGGCAACCCCGCCATGTGGCGGCACAACAGCGGAATCCAGGCTGCGTAGGTCTTGCCACTCCCCGTGGGCGCGTTTAGCAGGCCGGAACACCCGCTTAACACCGCCTCCAGCATATCCCTTTGAAAGGGAAACGCCGTCCAATCCCGGCTGCTGTACCACGATTCAAAGCAATCTTCGGCAAAATCCCGTTGTTCGGGTCGCAGAGGCGCTGGAAAATCCGGGGATTGTGGAAAAATCACTTTTTTGAAGGATAGCGGGCCGACTAACCTGGGCTAATTTAGGCCGGATTTTCGCGGTCCGGGACGGGGTCTCTGATTCGTGCTACAATCAACGCTACTTTCGCGAACGCTTAGCCAGAACACGACCAGAACGCTACCCGAACGCTACCCGAACGCTACCACAACGCTTAGCCAGAACGCTACCCGAACGCTACCCGAACACTACCCGAACGCTACCCGAACGCTACCACAACGCTTAGCCAGAACACGGCCAGAACGCTACCAAAACGCTACCCGAACAC
>CAYSDI010000085.1:0-3777 GCA_964429745.1 uncultured Chitinophagales bacterium
GACGACGACGATGACGGTGGCGACGGTGGCGATGGCGATGGCGAAGGCGACGAAGGCGGCGATGGCGGCGGTGGCGATGGCGATGGCGAAGGCGACGAAGGTTGAATTCAGCCTAATGTTGTTGCAGGATATTGCCCATCTCACTTTTAGGCCACTGACAACATCTAATTTATATACGTATTAATAAGCATAATAACTGCCTTTAAAGCGAAGTCCCTAATCGGTTTGTCCGACTGGGGGCTTCCTTTTTTTTGCCCAGCTTGTCCAAAAATGACCGGAATCACACGCGAGGGTGACTTGTGCAAGTAACTGCAGGGGCAACTACCCGTAGCTATGCATCGCACTTAAAACGAAAACACCGTGGCAACCACAAAAAAAACAGGCAAATACGTCTATTCCTTTGGTGGAGGAAAAGCTGACGGGAATGAATCCATGAAAAATCTACTCGGCGGCAAGGGAGCCAATCTGGCAGAAATGGCAGGTCATCCAGGGCTCAAATTACCCGTCCCGCCTGGCTTCACCTTGACAACTGACGTGTGTACGTACTACTACGCCAACAAGAAATCCTATCCCAAGGCTTTAAAGTTACAGACGCAGGAGGCCTTGGCGAAGGTGGAAAAATTAAGCCGCAAAAAGTTTGGTGACCCGGTCAATCCCCTCCTGCTTTCCGTGCGCTCCGGGGCACGCCGGTCTATGCCGGGTATGATGGAAACGGTGCTCAACATCGGGCTCACGGAGTCCACCTTAAAAGGTCTCATTGCCCAGAGCGGCGACGAGCGTTTTGCCTACGATGCCTACCGTCGGCTCATCACCATGTACGCCGATGTGGTCATGGAAAAAGCTGCCGGAATAGCGCCCAAGGCTGGAAGAGGCATCCGGAAACTGCTAGAAGAAAAGCTCGAAGCATTCAAGCGCAAAGCCGGCCTTGTCGGCGATACCGAACTGAGCGCTGAGGATTGGAAAATGCTGGTGCTGGAGTACAAGAAAACCATCCAATCCACCCTGGGAACCAGCTTTCCAGATGATGCCCTGCAACAACTTTGGGGAGCCATTGGGGCCGTCTTTAGCAGTTGGAACGGCAAACGCGCCATAGAATACCGACACATTGAAAAAATACCTAATGAATGGGGCACGGCCGTCAATGTGCAGGCAATGGTTTTCGGCAACATGGGCGAAGACAGTTGCACTGGAGTGGCCTTTACGCGAAACCCGGGGAGTGGAGAGAACAAATTCTACGGAGAATACCTGGTAAACGCTCAAGGCGAAGACGTGGTGGCGGGAATACGTACACCGGCGCCAGTAAATGCCTATTCAGCCAATGACCAAAGCAGAGATTTTATAACGCTTGAAGCGCGCATGCCGGCGCAGTATAAGGAATTGTATGGTTTCCAGAAAAAATTGGAGATGCATTACAAAGATATGCAGGATTTGGAGTTCACGATTGAAAAAGGAAAACTCTACATGCTGCAATGCCGCGTGGGCAAACGCAACGGAGTGGCCGCAGTGCGCATGGCTGCGGAAATGCACCGCGAAAAACTAATTGATGCCCATACCGCTATCATGCGGGTTGCTCCCAATCAATTGGTGGAACTGCTCTTGCCCATGCTCGACCCGGAAGCAGAACGCACCAGCAACGTCATTGCCAAAGGACTTCCGGCAGGACCCGGTGGGGCCATCGGGCGAGTGGTTTTCACCTCGGAAGAAGCCGTAGAATGGGCTGCTCGAGGCGAAAAAGTGATTCTGGTCCGGGAAGAAACCTCCCCGGAAGATGTGGACGGCATGCACAAAGCTGAAGCCATCCTGACTGCTAAAGGCGGTATGACCTCACATGCTGCCTTAGTGGCCCGGGGTTGGGGAAAATGCTGCATCGTGGGTTGCAGCGACCTGGAAATTCGCAACGCAGGCAGGAACTTCCACACCAGAAGTGGCGCCATCATAAAAAAAGGCGATTGGATCAGCCTGAACGGAACCAAAGGACTGGTTTACGAAGGAAGCCTCGCGCTGGTGGACATCGACATTAACATGAACCAGGCCTACAAAGACCTGATGAAGCTGGTTAACAAGGTTAAGCAGATGGGTGTGCGCGCCAACGTAGAAACCCCCGGCGATGCCCTTCAAGCGGTGAAATTTGGCGCAGAGGGTATCGGACTCTTTCGAACTGAACATATGTTCTACGGCGAAGGCAGCGAAGAGCCTTTGTTCCAGTTGCGCAAAATGATCGTCAGCACTTCAGAGAAAGAACGCCGATCAGCGCTTAACGGATTATTTAAATACGTTAAAAAAGATGTCAAGGACACGCTGATTGTCATGAACGGTTACCCGGTCACGATTCGGCTGTTGGACCCGCCTTTACACGAATTTGTGCCTCATGACAAAGAAAAACTCAAGCAACTCAGCAAGGAACTAGGCATTACCATGAGCATGCTCAACAGGCGGGTATTGGCGCTTCACGAAAACAATCCGATGCTCGGGCACCGGGGTGTCCGGCTGGGCATTAGCTACCCGGAAATAACCGAGATGCAAGTGCGCGCAATTTTTGAAGCTACCGGAGAGTTGCTCAAAGCAGGCCAAAAACCATTCCCCGAAATCATGATTCCGGTAACAGTTATCGCCCACGAATTGAGGCACCAAAAAGCGATCGTAGATCAGGTCTACAAGGAAGTTTGCACGAAGTTGCGCTTGCGCAAAATTCCTTATTTGTTTGGAACCATGATTGAGACCCCGAGGGCGGCACTTCGGGCAGACTTCATGGCCAAAGTGGCTGATTTTTTCAGCTTTGGCACCAACGACCTAACGCAAATGAGTTTTGGCTTCAGCAGGGATGACATTGGCGGGTTTCTTCCTAAATACCTGGACTTGAAGATTTTGCCGGATGACCCCTTTCAAACACTGGACCAGGACGGAATCGGGCAATTGGTTCGCGCTGGCATTGAACGGGGCCGCGAAAACAAACCTGGCTTGAAAGTGGGTATTTGCGGGGAACACGGCGGCGATCCGGAGAGCGTAAAATTCTTTCACCGCATTGGCATGGACTATGTCAGTTGCTCGCCATTCCGGGTACCCATTGCCCGACTGGCTGCAGCACAGGCCGCTCTGGAGAACCCGCGGCAAACGGGGCAGTAAAAAGCGCTAAGGACCGTTTTGTGATCGCGACAGGACTCGAACCTGTGACCGTCTGCTTAGAAGGCAGATGCTCTATCCATCTGAGCTACGCGACCGGATAAGCGCAAATTTAAGGAATATTTGGAGCAGTGGCGGCGGGTACCGGAAGCCCTTCGCCCGAAAAATGGGGGTACAACAGCGGCTTTTAGGCTCTTTAAACGCAAAAAAATCCGCAATGCCCCCTTGGACACTGCGGATTAGAAAACGGGATTTTGAGAAAAAGAATGCTTTAAACAGCAGGAATCAGATCAACTGAATGTTTCTAATCACTTCGCTCCTGCTGGTGATGACTTGAATGCGGTAGGCGCCACGGGGCAGGTTGCCTACTTCGATGCGGACGCTTTCGCCGCCGCGCACCATGGGCACGCTAAAGCGGGTTCCGCGCTCGTTGAACAGGTTGATGTGTACGCTTTCATCCGGACGCAGCCCGCTAATTTCAACGTAAAGCAGTTCTGTTGCAGGGTTTGGATAGACGCCAATCTGCAGCGCGGGATCTTGCTGGCCAACAACGGGCGAAGCGGAAGCAACGTAGCCAGGGCGGGTGTATTCCGTTCCACCGGAGCTGCCTGATCCACCGGGGGTTGCGGAGCTGTAATAGGGCGGACGGGTGCTGCC
>CAYSDI010000085.1:3877-15861 GCA_964429745.1 uncultured Chitinophagales bacterium
TGCCGGAGCTGCCTGATCCACCGGGGGTTGCGGAGCTGTAATAGGGCGGACGGGTGGTTGAGGTGGCGCTGGAGCTGCCGGGAGCCTCCCCTACGACACGCACTTGAGCGGTAGCAGCGCTGTTTAACGATAAGCAACCCATAACAAAGGCTGCGGCATACAAACTGGTTCTCGAAAAATTCATGTTCATGATTTTAAAGGAAGGGATAGCGGGTCTTATGCCCGATTTTTCTGTGTTGTTTCGGGGTTTGGTATCGGCCTTTTGTAGGGAGGGCAACTGGCATGCATAGGGCGTTGTGCGCCAAAATGCAAGGGGAATCATGCACCGGAAAAAAATGTTATCGAGGTTGGATGACTGCATGGTAATTACGTTGCTGGAGGGCGTTATTGCGTGCGTTTAATATCAACCTGATTAAATCAGACTGACCATATGTGTGGTTATGCCAGCCGTGGTAAAAACCACCAGTTGATAAGCACCGCGTGGCAGATGTCCGACGCCGATGATGAGTTGGTCAGACGTGTGGGGTATGGCCGATTCAACCACCTGACCCAATGCATTGACTAGCGATGCTCCCTGCAAAAAGCCGGGCGATGGCAAAACGGGTTCAATCGAAATGGCTTCGCTGGCCGGATTGGGAAAAACCGTGACGCCGGAAGCTACGCCCGTCAGGGTTGCAGAGCCGGGGGAAGGGCTCAGGTGCAAGGGAGCGACAGTTCGTCCGGGCAGCGCGAGCGAGGCTGAACCTGGCCCCGTGGGTTCCATAACGCGAATGATGGTCTGTGCATCCAACGCTTGGTGAACGCCACCGATGGCGGCGCAAAAGGCTAACAGTTTAGGCAGGAGATTCATAGGCATCCAAGTGCAGCTGGTGGGCTAAAAACCGCTCAGAAACCCGGGGTTGCTCAACGGCTATGAGGGCGTTTACGGTGCTGATTTTCAAGGTGTTTCGCAACGCATAATAGCCCATTGGCATGGAAAAAAAGGGCTATGCACAGGGGTTTGGGCATCAACCATCTGCGGGGGACATGTCGGCCAGAAAAATGTGTTTGCCCTGTGCGAACCGCCGTGTGATGTATTTTAGAAGCGTGGGAATTTTATTTCCGGGCATTTGCCTTAGGGCTTTCGCTAACAGGCCGGATTTAAGCCCCACAGATTCTATACACGCCACGATTCTGCTCCTTACTATGCCTCATCCTCGCCTCCTCGGTCTTTTTCGCCCATCGCTTCGTAAAGCCAGCTCGGCCTTTCTTTTGATGGTGTTCCTCGCCTCTACGCTAACGGATTTCGAGGTCCTGGCACAAAATCAGGGCGCTTCATCAAAAACAAGCGCTAAAGCAAACGCCAAAAAAGAGCAGCCAGCGGCTCTTGAAGCTCTAGGCGGTTTGGGGCCTGACCAGCGCTGGCTGGAAGGCTTGGGCATTCGGTCCATCGGACCGGCGGGCATGAGCGGTCGGGTTACGTCCATTGCGGTAGTGCGTGAAGACCCTTCAATCATGTATGTGGGCACGGCATCCGGCGGCTTGTGGAAATCCACCAGCGGCGGCATTGCGTGGCAACCTATTTTTGACCAACAACCTACCCAGGCTATCGGCGCGGTGGCCATAGATCCGCAAAATCCCAATGTGGTTTGGGCGGGAACCGGCGAGGGAAATCCCCGCAACTCGCAGAACAGCGGAGCCGGAATATTTCGCTCGCTGGATGCCGGGAAAACCTGGAGGCGCATGGGGCTGGAAGAAACCCGAACCATACACCGCATTGTGGTGCATCCCAACGACCCTAATACTATCTATGTTGGCGCACACGGATCGGCCTGGGGACCTAACGCAGACCGCGGTGTGTTTCGCACCCGCGACGGCGGCGCTACCTGGCAGAACATTCTTTTTGTTAACGACAGCACGGGCTGTGCCGACCTGATCATAGATCCCACCAATCCCAACAAATTGATCGCAACTATGTGGGAATACGGGCGCAAGCCCTGGTTTTTTACCAGCGGGGGAAAGGGCTCCGGTTTGTACCTCAGCTATGATGGGGGAAACACCTGGACAAATGTGGCAGCCGACAAACAAAGTGGCCTACCAGATTCCGACCTCGGTCGCATTGGCGTGGCCATCGCGCTTTCGGAACCTAACATAGTTTATGCTATTGTTGAGGCCAAAGAAAACGGTTTTTATCGCTCAACCGATGGCGGGCACCACTGGACTAAACAGGCCAGCAAAGATTTTGGCAACCGCCCCTTCTACTACCATGAAATCTATGTTGACCCCATAAATGAAAACCGGGTGTACAGCATCTACTCCGTGATTTCGCGCTCCGAAGACGGGGGTAAAAGTTGGGAGGTTATTGTTCCCTATTCCGGCGTTCACCCGGATCACCACGCCTTTTACATCCATCCGGACAATCCGGATTTTATGATTGACGGAAACGATGGAGGCATGGCCATCAGCCACGATCGCGGCCGTTCCTGGCGCTTTGTCGAGAATCTGCCACTCGGCCAATTCTACCATGTATCGGTAGACAACGACACGCCCTACCGCATCTACGGCGGATTGCAGGACAACGGCTCCTGGGCCGGACCTTCGTACCTGTGGCAAAGCGACGGGTTGCGCAACAGCAACTGGCAAGAGGTACTTTTTGGCGACGGCTTTGACGTGCATCCCCATCCCGGCAACAACCGCTACGGCTACGCCATGTGGCAAGGGGGCAACCTCAACCAATATGACCGCCAGACTGGACAAACCCGCTACATCCGACCCGTGCATCCCGAAGGATTTCCGTTGCGCTTTAACTGGAATGCTGCGCTGGCCACGGATCCCTTCGACCCGAATGGCCTGTATTACGGTTCACAATTTGTGCATTACAGCGCCGACGAAGGGCGCAGTTGGACCATTCTGAGCCCGGACCTGACCAGCAACGATACCGCCCGGCAAAAGCAGGCGCTGAGCGGCGGCCTGACCATTGACGCCACGACCGCGGAGAATTTTACGACACTGCTCTGCATTGCGCCCAGTTCGGTGGAAAGGGGTCTTATTTGGACCGGCAGCGACGATGGCAAATTGCACCTGACGCGCGATGGCGGCCAAACCTGGACCGAAATGAGCGCACGCCTTCCGGGTGCACCGGCGGGCTCGTGGATTCCGCAGATTTTGCCCTCCAAACACAGCGCCGGGCAGGCCTTTGTTGTGCTGAACAACTATCGCCGCAACGATTGGAAAGCTTATGCTTACCGTACAGATGATTATGGAAAGACCTGGAAGCGCATTGCCGGTGCAGGGGCAACCGGCACCGAACTAATAGGGCATGTCCTGAGCGTAGCGCAGGATGTTCGCGAACCCAACCTGCTATTTCTGGGCACGGACAACGGACTTTGGTTCAGCACAGACGGTGGCGGGCAGTGGCAGCTTTGGTCGCGGGACTTCCCGGCGGTACCTGTGCAAGACCTGGCTATGCAGGAGCGGGAAGGCGACCTGGTCGTTGGCACCTTCGGTCGCGCGATTTGGGTGCTCGATGACCTGGAACCCCTTCGCGCTTTGTCCCGAGACCGCGCGCTGACAGAAAAACCCTTCGCGCTGTTTCCCATCCCGGACGCCCACCTGGCGGCTTACATTCCGGCCCCTGGCGTTCGCTTTGATGGCGATGCCGGCTTCAGAGGTCAAAACAGACCACGCGGTGCTCGCCTAACCCTTTGGCTGTACCCTGCGGGTTTTGAGAAGCCCAAAAAGCCAGAGGAGGCCGGGGCTGCTGATGCCACGAAGTCCGACAGCAAGGCAGAAGAAGCCAAACCTGCAGACAGCCAGGCAGAAGGCATCAAACCAGAAGGCAGCAAAGCAAAAGAAAGCAAGGCAGAAGGCAGCAAGGCAATTGATGCCAAAGCAGAAGAGAGCAAACCCAAAACCGATTCAGAGAAAATTTGGTTTGTCGTATTCTACGAAAACGGCGACACCCTGCGCAAGTTCTCGGTTAAAGCTGATACCGGTTTCGTGCGCCGCACCTGGGACCTCAGCGAACGCGGTCCCCGTTACCCATCGCACACCAAACCGGACAAAAAAGCCGACGAGTCATCGGGCCGCGCCGTGCTGCCCGGTCGCTACCGGATTCAAGCCACCTGGCTGACGTACACTGACTCCGCCTTTGTGACCGTGTTGCCCGACCCACGCCGGAACTTCGATGCCGCTGCCTTGAGGCAGGCCGGGCTCGCCCGCGATCGCTTCGACCGCAACGTTAATGCCACTTTCAAAGCCAACCTGGAGATGCTGCAGGCGCTGGAAACCATGGATCGTATGAAAGGCAATCTGGAGTACCTCCCAGATACCGTCCTCAAGCCCCTGGACAAAACAGAAAAAATGCTGCGCGACAGCATCCTCTCGCTGCAAGCGCTCATCATCACCCCCAAAGACTTCAAAGGCATTGACGGCAAAGAGCGGCTCAATGACCTGCAATACCAAAGTTACTTCCTGCTTACTTCGGGCGAAACGCCCTCGCCCAACGCGCAACAGGCGCTCAATGACCTTGAACTTAGAACCCGCCGCATCCTTGACCGGATAAACAGATTCTTCCGTGACGATTGGGAAGCGTATCGCCAGGCAATTGCCGCGCTACCTTGGCAGGCGGTTAAACCAGTGAAAGAGATTGAGATTAAAGAATAATATTTATTAATGTAAACATATTTATTTATATGTTTGAAAAAAACACTAATCAAGTCCGCATTGAACCCCACTTAGAAACCGGCTGGAAAGCCGCATTGTCAGAGGAGTTTACCAAACCTTATTTTATCCAGATTAAATCTTATCTTATGGATGAGAAAAGAAATGGACAAGAGGTGTATCCCCCGGCGGTTTCCATTTTTAAAGCATTTGATGCCGCGCCCTTTGACACGGTTCGGGTGGTTATTTTAGGCCAGGATCCCTACCATGGACCAGGGCAAGCGCACGGGTTGAGTTTTTCTGTGCCGCAAGGCGTCGGACACCCGCCATCGCTGCGCAACATATTTAAGGAAGTTCGCGATGACACCGGCGCTCCCATTCCCGTTTCGGGAAACCTGGAAGGCTGGGCCAGACAAGGAGTTTTGTTGGTCAATGCCGTGTTAACGGTGCGGGCGAGCCAACCGGCCTCGCATGCCAACATCGGCTGGATGACCTTTACCGATGCCGCTATTCAACGGCTCAGCGAGTGGCGCGAGGGTGTAGTGTTCATGCTCTGGGGAAAATTTGCCCAGCAAAAACTAGCCCTGATTGACCAGAGCAAGCACCTGGTGCTGCAATCGGTTCACCCGTCCCCTTTTTCGGCTAACAAAGGTTTCTTTGGGTGCCGGCATTTTTCTAAAGCCAACGAATACCTGGTTGAGCGAGGACAGCAGCCTATTGACTGGAACCTGAGTGGGTTGGAACCGGTGTTGTGCTGATCAGGCTGCCTTCCTTTTAGCCTGGATCCGATCAATTTGCTGGAAATGCCTGATCATATGGTTGATGAGGAAC
Organism: uncultured Chitinophagales bacterium; assembly: GCA_964429745.1. GTDB lineage: Bacteria > Bacteroidota > Bacteroidia > Chitinophagales > BACL12 > WGOA01. The sequence continues at coordinate 9,350 of CAYSDI010000085.1, forward strand.
GGAAACGTGTCGCCCAACTTCAGCCTCAAAAAACGGGAGAGGGTGGTCTCAATTTTTACCTTGTTTAAGCTTACCGTTCTGGCCTTGTTCAACAAGTCCAGCAACTTGATTTGCTGATGGATAAACTCGTCAATAACGCTTTTATCCAGGTTGGCATTCAATGGATTTTTATTTTTGAAAGTGCTCATTTTATTCAACTTCTCCTTGGGCAACATGGTTTGGGCAAAGTAGTTCCCCAGGAATCCACTCCTGAATTCAGCCTCTGGTTTGGTTGTGGATTGAGCGATTTTGCTTTCAATCTGCGGCAAGTAAAAATGACCGTATAAGTTCAGATGCTCCAGACACTCCAGGATATTCCATGACGTTGGGGCTTCTCTCCAGGTCAGGGAAACCAAGTCTTGGTCCTTCAGTTTCTCCGCTTGATTAAGGATTTTCCGGGTTTGTTCCAGGAGCAATTGGATCAGCTTCTCTGTTGGCATAATTCGTTAATTTATGCAAAGGTCAAAAAAACCGGAACCGCAAATCTTGATCGAAGTCAAGACTTTTAGCTCTTTACCTTTTTTAGCCGGGACAAGGTCTCCGGACTCATTCTGAGGTAATTGGCAATGTACCGGTTGGGCACTTCCTGGAAAAGCTGGGGACTTCGGTTGAGCACACGCAGATACCGCTCCCTGGGCGAATTTGTTAAAAGATCAATTTCGCGCTCTATTTGCTGACTAACAAGATTCTCCAAGACCTCTATCCAAACCTTCCTGTTCGCATCTGCCTGCAAAAAGCTGTCCATCTGCTTTCTGCTAATAACTTTTACTACGGTCCTTTTGATGGCCTGGATAAAAAGTTCGGAAGGCTTGCCGGTCAAGAACGAATCCAGGCTTGCAATGAAGTTGTCCTGATAGCCAAAACGAATGGTCTGCTCTTCATAATCATCCAAGACAAAAGCTCGCAAACTTCCACTATCCACATAGTAAACATTCGTGTCTATACTTCCCTTGACCTTGAGAAACTCGTTCCGTTCAAGGGTTATGGTTTTTTGTGAAAGTTCAAGGATTGCTTTCATACGCCCCCCTTCACTCCAACTTTCGCGCAATAACCCTGGAACCCCGCGCGCCCAGCAGCAACCGCTCGTCAGCGCCGGAGAGCGGTGCAATGGTAAAAGGCCCTTCGCCTGACATAGGAAAACCGGGAAGTGGCGCGCCAAATGCGTCGAAGGCATTCCATTCGCTGCTCAGCGGCGACCATATCACCACTATACGCTGGTCGGCGGTAGCGCCCCAGATGTGGGGGCCGTCGTCGGGCAAGGTTGCGAACCAGAGCTGCTGACCGCGCAAGTCGCGGGCTACAAGCGTGTTACCCGTTACGAGCAGCACCTCGGCGGGGCCCGAGCCGTTGAGGTCGCGCAGCGCGAAGAGGCTATTGCCCCGAACGTTGGGCATGGGAAGGCGCTCCAGCAAGCCGCTGAAACTAATGCGGACCAGGTTGCCGAGCGTGTCGCAGCCGATGAGCAGCGGTTCCGGACCGCCGCGGTCCACTACGAGCGGACCAAGCAGTGGCGCGTCGAGCTTAACGGCGGGGAAGCGGTCGTCGCCCTTGCGGTCTTTGAAACTGACCTTGCCGGCGCGGCTGACCAGCACCAGGAAATCGCGGTCGGTCTGGACGGCGTGGATGATGGGTTGCGCCAGCGGCCCGGCTTTTTTCATGGGGCTCCAGCCGGGCAGCGGTTTGCCGGTTGCGTAATAGCCATAGATGTTCTCTTGCGCGCCGCCGACGAAAATGCGGTAGTCGCGTTTGTTGTCGTAGTCAAACACAGAAACCCCTACGCCTCCGCCCGCCGTCAGGTTGATGGGAAAATCCGCTACGTTTTGGCCGTTGCGGTCAATGAGGTGAAGCTTACTGGCAGTATTAAACAAATATTGGAACTTGCCGTTTTTGTAGTAGTCAATTTGCTGCACGTCGCCCAGGATGGGTTCGCCGAGCGGGCGCTTCCACTGAATTTTTCCTCCGCGGTCAACCAAGTACAATTGGTGGTTCAGGTCGTCAAGCAGCCACTCGCTTTTGCCGTCGCGGTGATCGGTGACCACACGCGGTGCGCTGGCCAGCAGCGTGTCCAGTTGCAAGGCCCAAAGCTGCTGCTCGCCGCTGCGCGAACGAGCGCCGTAATCCAAAAAGCCGCTGGTCAGAAACAGGTCGCGGTAGCGGTCAAATTGCAGGGCGAAGGGCTGAAAACCTTGCAGCAACTCCATGCCTTGCCGAAGGGAGTCGCGGGCGCGATCAGACGCCAGGTTTTGCGCCAGCGGAATCAGCCCGGGCATGCTCAGATACAAATAGGCGTTGGCCGACGGCAACAGCCGCTGCCGAAAAGCCAGGTAGCCCTGGTCCTGGTGCAGCGTCTGGCTTTGCGCGTATTGATCGGCCGCGTGCTCCAACGTGGCGCGCTCCGGAGCCAGGAGCACGTAGCGATCCACAAACACAAACCAGCTCTGGTCAAACGTGGTCAGCGAACGCCCAAAGCGCTGGCTAACGACCGGATCGGTGCCGTTGAGCCGCCGCACGGTAAGCGTGCCGATTTTTCCATCTTCAATGCTAATGCTGGCCAGGTGGGCCTCCGCCGCCGGCACGTCGCTCAAGCGCAGCGCGAACAAGGCCGCGCGCTCCGGCGAATCACTCAGCGTCTCGATCAGCGCATACGCCCATTCGCCCCCCTGAAACTCGAGCCAGGGATCGCCCAGCCCTTCCGTCGCTTTCAAAAAATCGGGGCGGAACAGCGACCCCGCTTCGCCGCCCATGCGCCACAGCAAACCGGTGTTCAGGGGCAAGACCTTTTCGACCTGAATGAGCGCCGTGTCCTGCCTGCTGAAGCGCGCCAACTGATCGCTTTGACCCGGCGCGGCATAGCCACCCAGAATCAGCGAGCTGCCCTTGACCTGCAAATCCAGCGCCAGCCAGCCGCAAAAATCGCCAAAACCTTGCAGCGCCGCGGCGTACTCCGGCTGCACGAACATGCCCAGGAACGCTGCCAGCTCGGGCAGGTTCAGGTACAGCGTCGGCTCCGCGCCCTTGCCGGCCAGTGTGCGCAGCCGCTCCAGCCCAGGCTGCGGCTCGCTCTTGCTCTTGCCCAGCGCATAGCGGATGGCATCTTCCAGCAGCACCCGGCTGTAACTGCCCACGCGCAAGCCGCGGTGCCGAAACTCATACCATGTTTTACCCCGAACCTCGCTCTGGTACAGGGCAATTCCCTCGTACTTCTCAAACGCCTGCCGCGACCGCGGCACCTTCTGCTTATCGCGCATGACCAGAATCAGGTCAATGCTGCCCGCACCCGTGATGTACGCACCGGCCAGCAGCGCCTTGCCCTCCGGACGCGCCATGCCGTTGGGGGCCAGTTTTTCGGGCGAAGGGGTGTCGTTGATCTGCGCGGCGGTTGCAGTAGCCACAGCATTGTTGCGTTGGGCGGCTTGACCGGACCCCGCCGCGGTCAGTGGGTTAAGCCCCCAGGGCTGCGTCGCCTCGCGCAAGCTGCGCATTAAGCCCGTTTGATCCAGCGCCGAGCGCATGGGGCTAATTTCTTCGGATTCAGTAGCCTCGCCGCTGGCCTGTTCTTGTTCAGACGCTGTGGCAGCGCGCGCTTGCCCGGTGAGCCTAATGACCTGCTGCCAATCCGGCATGTCCAGCATGAACAGCGCCTCTGGCGGCAGTGCACCCTCCGGCGACAGCGGTTGCACCTGCTGCTGCAAAAAGCGATACCCGCCAAACACCCCCACCCCGCCCAGCAACAAGAGCGCGGCAATAATCCAGTACGTTTTCTTCATGAACCCGGTAATAGCTTTGCAAACTTAGGGGAATCCCCCTCGGGAATGGCCCCTTTGCCCAAAACTGCCCGTCTCATGGATGTATCCAAAACTGTACAACAACGCTGGCTCCGGCTGGCGGCCTTTTCCGGTGCCGCAGCCGTGCTGCTGGGCGCTTTTGGCGCCCACAGCCTGGAGCAGACGCCCATTAGCGCGAGTATGCTTTCCGCTTACCAAACTGGCGTGTTGTACCATTTCCTCCACACGCTGGCCCTTGCGGTGGCTGTCTTGACCGCGCCCCTGTGCGCCCCGCGCTGGTGGCGGCGGGCCGTCATCGCATTTGTGGTGGGAATCGGGCTGTTCTCGGGCTCGCTGTATGCGATGGCGTTGGCGAACGCTGCCGGGGGGGACTTGAGCTTTTTAGGACCGGTAACTCCTATTGGCGGTGTGGCGCTAGTGCTGGGCTGGGTGTTTTGGGGGGTGGGGGTGCTTCGTTAAAATGTTGCGCTAGCCTGTTGATAAAGAGTTTCAAACTAAGAGTGGCTTCCAGCAAGCATTTTTCAGAAAAAGTTGGCATTTTCAGAAACGGGTGGCGGTTACTGCATTGCCCCGAACTTGGCTCAGTTCTACAGCTTTTGCTTTGAAACTGGCATCGTAACTGACTCTTGTTGTTGCCATGATGGTAAGTAAGTAAATCTTGCACTTAACTTATCGTTCTAAATGCAATAGCACCCGCACAATAACTGAGTCTGATTTTTTAAGGGGCTAAACACACTACCGATAAGAGCTGAGATGCTCTTTTACTTTGCGGTTGCCAACGTTTGATGTATTTTTATAAAATGGGATTAACAATCCCTTCCAAAAAAAAATAAAAGACACTCGCTAAAAGCGCTCCACCTTCGTTTATTTCCGTTTATGACGATTAAAGTGCAATAGAAGAGGCGTACAAAGCTGATATAAAGGAAATTGAACCACTAGCAGCGTGCTCTTTAATCGAATTGTTGGCAACAAGCTGAAAAAAACCAGAACTATGAAAAAAACTAAACTATTATTCCTTTCAATTATTTCGTTTTTGCTAATTAGTGCTAATAAGCCAAATCAAACTTTTGATTTTAGAATTAGGACAATTACAGCAGGTATAACTTTAGAAAACCTGGATGATTTAAATTCAATAAATAAGGCAATCACTTTTTTAGAAAAAGCCAAAAAAATATACATCAACAATGGTTACGAAGTGCAGGACATAAGAATTTCTACACAGAACTTACACGAATTAGTCACTGATAAGCCAACTGTACATACAATAAAACAGCTCAAAGCAATTGACAAAATATTGGTTCAAAATAGTATAAGTCTATCTGTTGGCGAATTGATATCTGGCAATCAATATGATGAAAAACTTGCTGAATGGGCAGTAGAATTAATTAAAGAGACTTCTAACATAAATTTTAGTGTTCCTATTTCTTCAGAAAGTCTCGGAATACATCATAAGACAATTAAAACAGCATCTGAAATATGTATTGCACTATCCAAGAACAGTAAGGGTGGCGAAGCGAATTTTAGATTTACTGCTTCTGCAAATTGTCCAGACGGAATACCCTTTTTTCCTGCCGCATATCATAAAGGAAAAAACAGTTTTGCTATTGGATTGGAATATCCCAATCTCATTACTAAAGTATTTGAAAAATCTGATTGGGAGAACGCAGAAGTCAATCTAAAAAACGAATTGAACAAACAATTTAAACCAATTGAAATTTTAGGTCAAACTTTACAAACTTCTGATTGGAACTATGACGGAATTGACACTTCACCTGCACCTGGTTTGGACGCAAGTATTGGGCAAGCAATTGAGACTTTGACTGGCAAACCATTTGGCAGTCCAACCACTTTGAGTGCTTGCTCGATAATTACAAAGGTCATCAAAAATTTAGACGTAAAATCTTGTGGTTATTCAGGACTGATGCTTCCTATAATTGAGGATATGGTTTTAGCGAAAAGAGCAATGGAAGATAACTATACTGTTGAGGAATTGTTGTTGTTCTCGTCTGTTTCAGGAACTGGTTTAGATGTTATTCCTGTTGCGGGAGATATCTCGAAAGAAACGATTGAAGGAATATACAGAGATGTAGCATCTTTATCGATTAAATATTTCAACAAAGCGTTATCGGCAAGATTATTTCCAATTCCCGGAAAAAATGCTGGCGACATTATTGATTTTGATAATCCTTATCTGACTTCTTCGGTTGTTATGAAATTGAATTGATAGTATGAAGAAAAGCCAGTTGCCAATCGAGTAGCCCGCCCCGCCAGCCGTTAAGCTGACGGGGAGAGGCTCTCACACCACCGTGCGTACGGGCCTCGTACACGGCGGTTCGATGGATATACAACCTAACCTTTTGAGCCAGATTGCTGCACCGCCCAGGGCTGGGCTACCGGATCGCTAGGCAACTGCCATAAGCGCGACCCGCGCTCCCAACTCCATTTGCTGCATCCACCGTTTGGTCCTTCACCGTCCTGCCGGGGCCGGCTGGCTACTATGACCGCTGCTGACTGCTCCGCTCCGCCAATAAATGGCCACAGAGCTCTCCCCGGGTAAGGGCATCTTCTTTCCCTCGATTCGCGCCGGATCTACTACTTCGGCCAGCTGATCTTCTTGATCATTTTGGACTTTGGCATGATGTGCTGCCTCATCCGACCTCATAGCCTCCTATCCGATTTCTGTTCGTC
>CAYSDI010000086.1:0-9153 GCA_964429745.1 uncultured Chitinophagales bacterium
TTTCTAACACAGAGCCAAATTAAGCCCGCACAATCCTATCCCAAAGCCAGGGGCAAAAATCTGAGCGATGTTGATTTTTTTTGCCTCATTCTGCAAAGAATCGAACCTGAGGCTTAATCGGGGTGTTCTGGTTTGTAGAAAGTCAACCAGACGATCTAAACCATGAAAACTTTCAGCATGCACGTATTGTTTGTCCTTGTGTTGGCTTCGTGCGGACTTTCTTCGGAAACCAGCCCCCGCAACGCGAACCAAGCCATTTCGCCCGAAAAAACGACCATGGAAAGCACAACCACCGCTTCAAACAGCCAGCAACCTGATCCTGACCGGATTGCTTCTCCTCAAAAAGAATTAGCCGAAGCCACCTTCGGTTCCGGGTGTTTTTGGTGCACAGAAGCCTTCTTTGAGAGCCTGAACGGTGTTAATTCCGTGGTTTCCGGCTATTCCGGAGGTCATGTCAAGAATCCGGCATACCGCGAAGTCTGTGATGGCCGAACCGGTCACGCAGAAGTGACACGCGTCCAATTTGATCCGGCGGTTATTTCGTATGCTGAACTTTTGGAGGTGTTTTGGGCCACCCATGACCCCACCACGCTTAACCGCCAGGGCAACGATGTAGGCACGCAATATCGCTCGGTCATTTTTTACCACGACGAGGAGCAGAAGCGTGTCGCCGAGCTTTCGCGTCAAGCGGCTCAAGAAAGTGGTACCTGGCAAAATCCTGTTGTAACGGAAATCAGCCCGCTTGTCAATTGGTTTGCCGCGGAAGCCTCCCACCAGGACTACTTCGCCAACAACCCGGATCAACCCTATTGCGCCTATTTGATCCGGCCCAAAATGGACAAGTTCAAAAAGGCATTCGCTGAAAAGCTCAAGCCATGATCCTCCTGCTCACTCTTTGACCATGGTCATGTGAATAGGACGCAGCGGTGTTCCAGCGCGCAGGTAATAAATTCCCGAGGGAAGGGCGGATACGTCCAGAACAGCTTGGTCGCCTTGCTCCAAGTCCTGGTGCAGTACACGCTCGCCGGTAGCGGAGAACAGCGATACTGTTTCACCGGCCTGTAAGCTGCCTGAAGTAGTGAAATAGGCCGAACCGTAATTGGGATTAGGGAAAAGTTGTGCTGTACCTTCTGCTGTTAGCTGTTCGTAGACTGCGCTGCGAATGGCTGAATACCGAATTGTACCATCTATATCTACGAGTTTGAGCCGGTAATAATTGGTTCCTGATTCGGGCTTTTCATCGGAGAAGCGATAGTTCAGCATTGTGCTGCTGTTGCCCGCTGCGGCAACCGTCCCAATAGCACCAAATTCCACTTCTTTTGTGGCACGCTCTACCATAAACTCCTTGCTTTGCAGCTCTGAAGCGGTGTTCCAGTAAAGTTGTACCTGGCTTGGCAGCGCTTCAGCTTGAAAGGATATGAGCTCTATCGGCAAGGGATTTTCTGAAAAACTGCCCAGGGTAAACAAGCTAAATGAAGTAAATGCGCTTGGTGCCGACGTGGAAGTAACGCTTCCGATCAGGGTGTCCCCACCGGAGAATGCCGGTGCTCCGGTTCCTCCAATATCAATCCAGGTACTTGGAGCGGCAGCCGTGTTCTTGCAGACAACCAGGTCAGATCCATCGAAGACAACATCGTTTATTCCGAAAAATAAGGTGATTCTAGGTTCTTGTCCTGCGGCCGTGCGGATGTTGCCATCAGGATCTTCCACCATTCCAGCGGTTAGAAACCGCTCCATTTGCCAATAGTGGGCCTGCGAAATTAGCTGAACGGTTGGAGGGAGTGCGTAACCCAATTCCAAGGCTGAATTCTGGTAAACTTCGGCCCTGTAGGTGTAGTCAGACGAGATGCTGTGAGCCACTTCCAACGTGATAGGACGCCAGTCAGCGCCTTTTCCAATGGGGAAATATAGCACGGAACGCGAAGTGGTATTCGAATTCATGCCATATTGCATAGGCCCGTTAATGTATGCGCTGACGTTGCCCACAGTTGACGTGGTGGTTTCATCGCGAAGCGTAACTAAATTTATGGACGAGCTGGTGATGGTACCCTGGGTCATCGTTAGGTCGGCCACAACAGCCATGGAAACGTCCAGCAGCATGTTGCCTCCGCTGCTTATGTTCACGGTCATTCGCTGAAAAACAGGGGGGAGGAGTACATCTCCGTACAAGGTGCGGTTGCTGTTCCCATCAAAGGTAGCTCGACCAGTACCCGATCCAAATTCTATTGCTACAGTAGAGCCAACCGTGGAGATGTCGCCTGAAAACGTATTGTTTCCACTGTAAGCTGGCGAAAGGGCGCCCGTGCTGGTCTGCACAAATGTGGCGGAACCATTAAAGTCATCTGGATTGGTATTGCCTAAACGCAAGTAGGAAGTTCCATTGTTTGTAAAGCTGACGTTCCCAAAGGTGTTCCCGCCCGTCCATGTGATATTTGATCCGCCATTCATAATAAATTCAGAAGAGCCGCTTACCGTGCTAAACTGGTGTGCTCCTGTTGCTGAAATGTGGGTTGCACTGATCATGGAGCAGCTCGCCAGGAAATTACTGGTGGTAAGGGTAATGGCATCGCTGCTGGTGGTAATCGCAAAGTTGCCGCTAAAGCTGCACGATGTGGCTGTAAAGGCAGTCGGGGTGATGCGTTCGTTGGCACTGCTGTTTGATTGGGTAAAATTACTAATGGTAAGCGGCCCCGCACTGTAGCCGTCTGTCAGCAATGCGCCAGAAGATTGCGTACTTGTGCCGCCACCGGCGCCGAACGTAATACCCCCGCTGCCACTGTTGGTCAGCGTAATGTCGCCTCCAAAGATGTTGCTGCCCCTGTAGCTGACTTGAATTCCTCCACTGCTGGTGTTCGCAAATTGGGCAGTCCGTCCAAAGGAGTCACCAGTTGTACCTGCCAGGCGAATGAAATAGGTGCTGTTGTTGGTAAGGATGAGGTCACCAAAGGAATTAGCTCCAGACCATGTTGAATTGTTTGTTCCAGCATTGCGAGTGATATTCGTGCTTCCAGTTGTTGTGCTGAATTGATTGGATCCTGACATGGAAATGTTGCCTTCAGCACTAAAGGAGTTCGCAGCGGTAAACGCACAGGAAGCAAACGTAAGGTTTCCTCCACTTGTTGAAAGACTAAAATTTCCATTAAAATTACAGGAGGTTAAGGTGGCTGTAGTAGGGTTGAAGCTCCCGTTTGGGTCAGTACTACTCTGTGTCATCCTTCGGATGATGAGCCGTCCATTGGAGAAACCGTTGGTTAATAGTGCAGCACCTGGCTCAAGGAAGGATTGAGCCGCAGCGGTATTGCTGTTCCCTATGGTCATTCCACCTGTAGCGCTATTGTCTAAAGTTACTAGTGAATAGAAAAAGGTTGTGTCCCGATAAGCAATATCAAATGTTGCGATGGAATTATTGATGAATTGTGCTTGATCATTGAAGATATCTCCAACAGTGTTGGCGAGTCGGATACGGGCGCTGCCATTGTTTGTAATTGTAGTTGGCCCATTGAACGTGTTTCCACCATACCAATCATTATTTATGGCACCTGTTTTAATTAAATTAATTGCGCCATTAAATGTAGCGTTTGATATTGAGTTAAAGGTTAGGCTGGACAAGGTGCCATTCTGCAAGATTCCATTGGATATGGCCACACTTACACTAGCCGTGAATTGATAATCTCCGAAATCGAGGGTGCCCGCTGTTAACAAAAGAACGGCTATGGTTTTGTCATCGTCCAGAAGGCAGATGTTCGGAACAGCATCACTGTTAATCCATACGCTATCTCCTACGCCTGGAATGCCGTTAGGCGTCCAGTTTTCGTCCGTAGCCCAATCATTGGAGAGAGACCCATTCCATTCGAATAACTGCGCTTTAGCGACGGAATTGCACAGCAGAAAGGCTTGCAATAGGATGATGACTTTTTGAGTAATCGGTGACATGGCTATGATGCTGGCTTAGGCAGAAGAGTATTGCTCTAAAGGGTTTATCGCTGGCTTTTGAACCCATTATCGCATAATGCTTTCCATTAACATAGATCAGCAAGAAGCTGAGGGTGACTCCGCACTTTGATCAAAAATGCTGGTGTTATCCTCTGGATGAGTAGCGTTGCGACGCCTAAGAGACTGCTTTGAACCACTTTTTCTGAAATCAAATGGCGTAAAAAGCAAAGCGCCAGGCAAAGGGCCTGGCGCTAGGGGATAGAATTTATAATGGCGGAAATCCGGGAGAACTATCAAGAATTATTCAGATAATTGACCGAATTAAAGGGAGTCTTTTAGCTGATTTCCGGGAGGAAAGTTGGGGTCCTTGTAGAATGTATTGACTTGCCTCGTTAGTTTTATGCTGGTTCATGGAGCACAGGACGAGACTATTATATAATAATCCTATATAAAGAATTCCCACATTATTATACCGTAGCTTTTAACGTTTCATACTGGTTTCTTGTGACTGGATAATGCACGTTTTTTTACGTTTTCGAGAACTGAATGTGGCTACTGCATCAATTCTTGACCACTTTAGACCGGTGCATTTGCCCATTTTGCTCTATTTCAAGCAGGTAAATTCCAGGGGCCAAATTGGGAGTTTTCAGTTCCAAATTGGCGCTGGATGTGCTGATTCGTGCCTTTAAAGCCCCCGTCCATTCGTAAAGCCTTACTTCCATGTCGCTAATGTCTTGGCCAGAGGAAGCAACGTGAATTACGTCTGTGAAAGGATTTGGCGCAACGCTGGTCACCCAGGGCGCTAATGCTATCCCTGTGCGATTAACCGTTCGAATGGAGGAGTAGCCGTACTTGCCGTCCAAGTCGATCTGGCGCAGGCGGTAGTAAGAAACCCCGGGCAGCGGCTGCTTGTCGGCAATCTGGTAAGTAAGCAAGGATGGGCTGTTGCCTGCAGCAGGCACAAAAGCGACATCTGTGAAGTCCTCGCCATTAGCGGAGCGCTCCACTGCAAATCGATCCGTATTGGTTTCGGTACCAGTTTGCCAGTCCAATTGGACAATATGCTGTATAACTGTAGCATCAAAACTCACCCAAGTCACCGGTAGCGCATAATTCAAGTTACCCATGGTAAACAGGCTGAAGGAGTTAAAGGCGGTTGGTGTAGAGGTTGATGTTATGCTGCCGGTGAGGTTGCCTCCTCCGTCGTAGGGCGGTGTTCCAGAAGAGCCAATATCTACCCAGGATCCTGGATCTGCATCCGTGTTCTTGCAAATGGTCAGAAAGCTGCCATCAGTGATACCGTCGCTTATATCAAAGAAAAGCTGGATAATGGGTTGTTGGCCAGACGCAGTTCGCAAGTCGGCTGAGGGGGCGGAAGCCAAAGAAGAGGTCAGGTAGCGGCCAATGTCCCAGTACCTTGTATCGGATACATCAACTACTCCAGCGGGCACGTTCAATCCCAGGGCATCTGCACTGGCAGCAAATACTTCACCTCGGTAAGTGTAGGAGGTTGTGGTGGAATGACCTACCGAAAGTACGGCGGGTCGCCACTCACCCCCCTTTCCCAAGGCAAGGTTTAGCACCGATCGGGTGACTGAGTTGGAGTTGTGGGTATACTGCATAGGGCCGTTCACATATGCGTTAGCGTTGCCCCTTGTCGTCGTAACCGTTTCGTCTGTTAAAGTAAGCAGGTTGGTATTGTCTGTATTGATCAGTCCTGACGTCCAAGTCAGGGAAACGCTGATGTTCAGGGGCACCCCCAATGTCAAAATTCCAGCGCCGGTTGTGTTCATGGTTAGGCGTCTAATGACCGGAATGCGCGGGACAGAACCACTTAATGTTTGTGCAGTGGAGCCATTAATGGCTACTACTCCTGCACCACTGCCAAAAGTAATCGCCGTGGCTGTACCCGTCGTGGAAATATTACCTGCAAACGAACTGGTATCATTGTAAGCAGGGGAGAGGATACCTGCAGCGTTCTGGACGAACGTGGCCGAACCGGTGAACACATCGCCATTCGTATTGGCCATTCGAAGGTAGTTGGCACTGTTGGTAGTCACTGAAACATTACCGAAAGTATTCCCGCCTGTCCAGGTAACAATACCTCCGCCACCTATCGTGAAGGCAGTGTTTCCAGATACCGTGCTAAAAGCATTGGCATTGTTCAAAGTGATGGTGGTGGCTGCACTAAAAACATTTGAAGCCGTGAAACTGGACGTAGTAATGGTTATGGTTGACCCCGTGGTTGTCAGAGAGAAATTTCCATTCAGCGTTGTATTCAACGCGGTAAAAATTGTTGGGGTAAAAGAGCCGTTCGCATTAGCACTGGTTTGCGTAACCCTGTTTAGGGTTAAAGGCCCATTGCTGAACCCTCCACTTAGTAAACTTCCCCCGGTAAGCGAAGTGTTTCCTGTAAGAGCGCCAAAAGATATTCCACCCGTTCCGCTGTTGGTCAGGGTGATGTCATCGGCAAAGGTACTGACCCCGACATAACTGATTTGAATGCCGCCAGCAACTGTATTGGTAAAAGCAGAGGTGTTGTTGAATATATCCCTGACAGTGTTCGCCAGCCGGAGTAAGCCTGCTGCATTGTTCGTGATGGTAACAGGGCCGAAGGTGTTTCCACCTGTCCAGGTTATGGCTGCGGCGCTTACGTTGTTGGTCAACTGGGTGGAGCCAGAAACTGTGCTGAACGAATTGGCATTAGTCAAAGTCAGCGTGGTAGCTGGCAGAAACGTGTTGGAAGCAGTAAACCTGGAGCCGTTCAAAACAATGGCACCAGTCGTTGTGCTAATGCTGAAGTTCCCGTTAAACGTGCTGTTTAAGGCATTAAAAACAGTGGGGGAGAAGGCGCTATTAGCCGTTGTACCCGATTGTGTAAACCGATTGAGTGTAAGCGGCCCCAGCGTAAACCCACCATTGATCAGCCTTCCGCTAGTATGAGCAGTTGTGCCGGAACTTGCTCCGAAAGAAATTCCGGATGCACTGTTGTTGGTGAGCGTGATGTTGCCCGCAAACGAAGAGCTACCTACATAGCTGACTTCCAGCGCATTTGCCCCGGCATTAACAAAGTTGGCTGTTCCGGTATAAATATCCCCTGCGGAGTTTGCAAGACGAAGTAATTGCCCAGCATTTTTGGTGATGGTCACATTTCCAAATGTATTGCCCCCAGTCCAGGTGACTCCCCCGGTAGCACTGTTGTGCGTCAGTTGCGAACTGCCGGAACTGGTGCTAAACGTATTGGCATTGGTCAGGGTCAGGCTGGTTACTGGTGTAATGGTGTTGGAGCGGGGAAAATTGCTGGAAGTAATGCTGGTGCTGGTGTTGGACGCGAAACTGTTGCTGGTCCCGTTAAAATTGCACGTATTTATTGTTATGGTAGTGCTCGTGGTGTTCAGCGAGAAATTTCCATTAAATGTGCTCGCAGTGGCACTAAAGACGGTAGGCGCGAAAGCATCATTCGCCACCGAACTTGTTTGTGTAAAGCGATTTAAAGTCAGCAGTCCGTTAGAGTAACCGCCATTAATGAGGCGACCAGCTGCTTGTACGCTGGTACCTGTGAGTGTTCCAAAAGCAATTCCTCCACTGCCTGAGTTGGCCAGGGTAATATCATCGGCAAAAGTATTGCTGCCTAGGTAGGCAACCTGAAAACCTCCAGCACCTGTGTTGACAAAGGTCGCAGTGCGCGCGAACACATCCCCGGACGTATTGGCTAACCGAACAAGATTTGGCGCGTTGTTGGTAATCACAACGTCCCCGAAGGTATTGCCACCTGCCCAAGTCATCGTCCCAGTGGAGCCGTTAATTGTTAGTTGGGTCAATCCGGAAACTGTACTAAAATTATTGACACCATTGATGCCCATATTGGTTTGAGAGGTAAAGGTATTGCTGGCCGAAAACGTTGAGTTGGCTATGGATAACGTAGTTGCCGTTGCCCTAACGGAAATGCCTCCTCTGAAAATGCAGTTGGCCAAGGTAGCGGTCGAAGGGGTAAACGCTCCATTAGCAGCGGTGCCTGCTTGATCCATACGCCTGATCAAGAGTTGGCCATTGGTGAATCCGTTGGTCAGCAAAGCAGAGCCGGATGCCAGGTAGGATGTGGTGGTAGTGTTGTTGGCTGCCCCGATTCGCATGCCTTGGATTCCGGTGTTGTCCAAGGTCAGGTTGCCGTTAAACCAGGTTGTGTCGCGGTAAGCGACATCGATGTAGCGGGTTGAGGTATTGATGAAGCGTACATCGTCATTGAAAACGTCCCCGTTGGTGTTACCCATCCGTATCACAGCTGTGCCGGCATTGGTAATGGTAACCGGTCCATTAAACGTATTGTTACCTGCCCAAAAGTCGTTGGCTCCCCCGGTTTTTGTGAATGATAGTGTACCCTGGAAGGTAGTATTTGTCAAGGTTGGAATGTTAGGTGCACTGATCCCGCCACCAGAAACGACTCCCCCAGAGAACGAGGAGCGAGTTGTTGTCGTGAGCGTGAACCCGTTAAGATCCAGGGTGCCCGCTGATACATTAAGCACTGAAATGCTTCGAGCGGCATCTAATCTGCAAATGTTAGGAACGGCATCTGAGTTAATGTTTACCGTGCTTCCGGGGCCCGGAATACCATTAGGTGTCCAGTTAGTGTTGGTGTTCCAAGCCGCCGATGTAGCGCCGTTCCAGGAGAACGTCTGGGCCTGAAGCCAGATAGTCTGAAAACTGATGGCTATTGTAAGGAAAATTTGAAGGCGGTTCAACGGTTAATCGTTTCTTGGGTCAGGCCCATGTCCAGGATTGGGAGTAAATAGCAACTAAGAAATACCTAATAGAATTCAGGTATACGGCAAGTATAGCCGAACACATGATGGACTTTTGCAACAAATTGGTGGTGGTAGTGACAGCAGAAAACAGGTACCGAATTTCAAGGGGTACAAAACCACGTGGTCTGAGCCTTCTGGATGGAGTGCCGTTTGATAAGTCCGATCGGGGAATAGAAATTGGCTTTCTTGACTCATAATTAATATTATGTTAAGTAGGATTATAAATCAGAAAATCAGGTTCTACCCGTACGCCTGCTGATTGCGCATTGGTTCAGCTACCTTTTGCCATGGCACCTGCTGCCGCGCTCTAAGTGCCCCGTCGCCTACTCACACTCCGGTGTTCTTCAAAAAAAGAACCGACCGGAAAAACTTCCGGTCGGTTCGCGTGTGATCTTATGTGCAGCAGAAGTCAAACCTC
>CAYSDI010000086.1:9253-15643 GCA_964429745.1 uncultured Chitinophagales bacterium
GCTCCTGAACGTTCAGCATGGCCCTGAAATAGCAACTTGCCTTAGTTGTTGGCGGCTCGCTGAGCTTCCAGTTCCTCCATCCGCTTTTTGGCAGCGCCGGATGCGGTATAGTCGCCTAAGCGCACCTGAATCTCTTTGAGCGATCGGTAAACTTCAATGGCGTAAAACACATCGATTTTTTCATCTTCTGGCATTTCTTCGTAAACCCGGGCTGCGTTCTGGAAGAACGGTAGCGCTTGGCTGTACAGCTCTTTTAGATCGGCGGCTAACTTATCGGCCCGCTTCTGATCGTTGATGTCTACGTTGTTGAGCTGCTCCTGAACCAACACTCCTTCGTTGTAGTACAAAGCGCCCGTATTCAAATAGGCATCAAAGCTCTTTGGGTTAAGTTCTATGGTCTTACCATAGGCAGCCCGCGCTTCGGCCATGTGTTTTTGAGCATTCAGGGAGTCCAGGGCGATCAGGGCCTGGTACGCCGTGCCCATGGCGAAGTACAGCTCCGGGTTGTCGGGGTCGTTGGCAATAGCCAGCTGAAACTTGTCAATGGCCTCCGGAGCACGCCCCTGCTGCAGGAAATAGTTCAGTTCATCGATCAGCAAATCCTGGCTCTTCGGAAACTTGGTCCTCCCCTCGGCAAACGTTTTTTCAGCGTTTGCCAAATCGCCTTTTGCCAAGTAAAGTTTTCCCAAATTTCCGTAGAGCCCACTTTCGTTGAAGTTCATGGCAATCAACTCTTTATACATGGTTTCAGCCTTGTCTTTCTGGCCGGAAACATCGGCGCAAATGGCTGCGAAATAATACGTCGAGGTGTCGGGACCATCTACTTTGCCGTACTGATAGATGACCCGGTGCGCATCGTATGCACCCAGGAAATAGTCATACGCTTTGCTGTAATCGGCTGCGCGATAGGCAGTAAGGCCTTCATTGTACAGCAAGCGGGCCAACTTGTCCGCTTCAACAACCGTTTGGTTGGATACGCGCTTGCTGACGTCGTACTCCACCGTTTTTTGGGCGGCCTCACGCGCATCCAACAGAGGTTCGGCAGAAAGGGAGGCGAAATCGCCTGAAGAATCCAGCGCTAGGGCGATGTACAGGCGCAAGTACTGGTAATAGGTACGCTCGCTGGTCGCAGTTTTTTCATTGACACGCGCCTCTTCCAGCGCCTCAAACGCTTTGCCGTATTGGCCGTTATCAATATAAGAAGCAGCGCTAATAAGCTTGCTGCTCTGCCCAAAACTAAATCCGGCCGCGCTGACAAGCGAAACAAGGAGAATGATTCGGGTGATTGCCTTGGGCTTCATGGGGTTGATTTTCAGAGTCTTATTTAGGGAAGGTTGTTAAATGGGCTTAGGATGCACTTCTGGTTTCGGGTGAAGGGCTCCTTCGCACAAACGCGGCATTCAGGTTACCCATCGAGCTGATCCTCTTCGGAATCAAGATCTTCTTCGTCGTCTGACCCACCGTCCAACTCGTCTGGTTCGTCGACTGGCGATTCGTCCTCTTCCGGATCGTCTTCAAAAGTTTCGGGTATTTCGTCGCTGTCCAGATCCAAAATCGGCGCAGTCTGGTTAAGCACGTTGTCTTCTTCAGGGCTGGTTTCTAATTCTTCTTCAGGTTCCAGACGGGCTATAGAGGCGATGTGTTCCTCCTCTCCCAACCGGATGACGCGAACTCCTTGCGTGGCCCGGCCAAGCTGGCTAATGGCTTTGACAGCGATCCGGATGGCAATGCCCGATTCGGTGATGATCATCAGGTCTTGCTCCTTTGTGACAGCAGCTAAACCAACCAGTTTGCCTGTTTTATCCGTGACCTGCATGGTTTTGACCCCTTTGCCCCCCCGGTTTGTTTCCGGATAATCCAGGATCGGGGTGCGTTTGCCATAGCCTTTTTCGCTGAGCACGAGTACGTCCACGTCGTCAGTATCGCTTTTGTCTACACAGACCATGCCAACCACCTCATCCTCGTCATTTGCCAGGGTGATGCCCCGGACACCAGAGGCGTTTCGACCCATTTCCCGAACCGCGTCTTCTTTGAAGCGCACAGCCTTACCAGAGCGCACAGCCATGACAATGTAGCAGGACCCGTTAGTCAGGCAGGCTTCCAGCAAAGTGTCCCCGTCGCGGACGTTTACTGCAATAATGCCGTTGGTTCGCGGCCGGGAGAATTGCTCTACCAAGGTTTTCTTGATCACACCTTTGCGGGTGCAGAAAACCAGGTAGTGGCTGTTGATGAAATCTTCGTCCGTAAAGTCCGGTATGTTGATGTAGGCGCGCACCCGGTCTTCGCGCGGAATGGCCACCAGGTTCTGAATGGCGCGCCCTTTGGACGTGCGGGTGCCTTCCGGAATTTCGTACACCTTAAGCCAGAAACAGCGGCCTAACTCCGTAAAGAACAGCATGTAATCGTGGCTGGAAGCCACGAAAATGTGCTCGATGAAATCTTCGTCGCGGGTAGAGCCGCCTTTAGCCCCCTTGCCTCCTCTTGCCTGAGCGCGGTATTCTGTGGCGGCGGTGCGCTTGATGTAGCCCAGGTGGGAAATCGTGATCACCACATCTTCTTTGGTGATGATGTCTTCCATGCGGAAGTCACCCCCGCTGTAGTCAATGGTGGTACGGCGTTCATCGCCGTATTTATCGCGGATTTCAGCGGTTTCGTCCTTGATGATTTGCATCCGCAAGCCTTCATCCGCCAGAATGGCTTTGAGGCGGGAGATAGTGTCCATAATCTCGGCGTATTCCTGCCGGATTTTGTCCATCTCCAGCCCGGTGAGGCGCTGAAGGCGCATCTCCAAAATGGCTTTTGACTGAATTTCACTGAGCCCGAAATTCTGCATCAGGCCTTCGCGGGCCTCGTCCGGGGTACGCGAGGCGCGGATCAACTCAATGACGGCATCCAGATTGTCCAGCGCAATGATGAGACCTTCCAGGATATGGGCTCGCTTTTCGGCCTCCGCCAGTTCGTATTTAGTGCGGCGTACAATAACCTCGTGGCGAAACTCCACAAAGTAGCCGATCATCTGCTTGATGTTCAACATCCGCGGCCGGCCGTCCACCAACGCAATGTTGTTGACGCCATAGGACGTCTGCAATTGCGTGTACTTGTACAACTGGTTCAGGACAACCGTTGCCACCGCATCTCGCTTTAGTTCAAAAACGATTCGCATTGCTTCACGGCGGCCCGACTCATCGCGAATGGCGGAAATGCCCTCCAGCTTTTTATCGTTGACCAACTGCCCCATCTTCTCGAGCATGGCCCCTTTGTTGACCTGGTAGGGAATCTCGCTGACAATGATGCTCTCCCTCCCTCCTGGCGAGGTCTCCACCTCGGTGCGGGCGCGAACGACGATTTTGCCGCGGCCTGTTTCCAAAGCCTCCTTGACGCCATCGTAGCCGTAAATGATACCGCCGGTAGGAAAGTCCGGAGCTTTGATATACTCCATCAATTCCGGGATCGTGATGTCCCGGTTGTCAACATAGGCGATGATGCCATTGGCTACTTCGCGCAGGTTATGCGGAAGGATGTTGGTTGCCATACCTACTGCGATGCCGCTGGCTCCGTTTATCAGCAGGTTGGGTATTCTGGCGGGAAGTACGGTGGGCTCTTCGAGCGAGTCATCAAAGTTCAGCCCGAAGTCAACGGTATCCTTGCCAATGTCCGAGAGCATTTCCTCCGCAATTCGGCGAAGCCGCGCTTCCGTATATCGCATAGCGGCTGGTCCGTCGCCGTCAATCGAGCCAAAGTTGCCTTGAGGGTCAACCAAGGGGTAGCGCAACGACCAGCTTTGCGCCATGCGAACCATGGCATCGTATACCGAACCGTCTCCGTGCGGGTGGTACTTTCCAAGCACCTCCCCGACTATGCGAGCCGATTTCTTGTGCGGCTTACTTGCGGTAACCCCGAGGTCCTGCATGGCATACAAGACGCGGCGGTGGACCGGCTTTAGGCCGTCGCGCACGTCTGGTAGCGCTCTGGAAACAATGACCGACATTGAATAATCAATGTAGGCGGACTTCATTTCCTCCTCGATGTTAATCGGAATAATGTTCTCGTTATCTGCCATGTATAACTTGCTGATAATATGCGTGATTCATCCTAAAAGACGGACCCGGCAAATATAGGCAAATCCGGCCGCAGGAGCCTGAAAACAACCCCGGAAATGACGCGATGTGGACATTTCCTGAACCCCCAATTCCGTGGGCCTATCTGTTCACTATTCTGAACAGGCGAAGGGCTTCCGTTCAAAGGTCCGCCCTGTCCACGCACCACTCCCGGTTATCTTTGGCCTGATTCTGGATACTACGCCGGTCGTTGGTTCGTTAGGAGCAACATAATGCGCCGGCCACGCGCTCCGGTCCCCTTCCCCCTTCACTTACTTTACCTTTTGCATGCTCACAACCTTGTTGCAAATCACTGCGGATACTTCGGCAGCCGCAATGGCCACCGGACCTGAAAAAACCACGCTCGTTGATCTGGCGCTGAAAGGCGGTGTGATCATGATTCCGATTGCCGTGCTATTCGTCTTGTCCATTTACCTTTTTATTGAGCGTTGGCTCACTATACGCAAGGCTTCGCGCGTGGACAAGAACTTTATGCGGAACATCCGCGACTACGTGGTAACCGGAAATGTTGAAGCGGCCAGAATGCTGTGCAAGAACACGGATACCCCTATTGCCCGCATGATTGAAAAGGGGGTGCTGCGCATCGGCAAGCCATTGAAAAACATCGAAGTCGCCATTGAAAATGTGGGCAAGCTCGAGATCTACAAAATGGAAAAGAACCTGGCTACCATGGCCACCATCTCCGGTGCGGCGCCCATGATTGGGTTTCTGGGTACAGTAACCGGGATGATCCGCGCTTTTTTTCAAATGGCCTCCAATGACAACGTAGTAGCCAGCGACCTGGCCGGCGGTATTTACGAGGCCATGATTACCACTGCTGCCGGTCTTGCAGTGGGCATTATCGCATACATTGGGTACAACCTGTTGGTAGCCTTAGTGGAAAAAGTAGTTTACAACATGGAGGCCACTTCAGTGGAATTTATGGACCTCCTGCAAGAGCCTGCCGCATGAGCATGCGCATGCGAAACAAGCGATCGGCAGACTTCAGCATGTCGTCGTTGACAGACATCATCTTTTTGCTGTTGATCTTCTTTTTGCTGACCTCTACCTTGGTGCAGCCGAATGCTGTTAAATTGCTCCTGCCCAATTCCACCAGCCAAACGCAGGCCAGACAGAACGTAGCCGTGGCCATTGACGCACAGAACCAGTTTTATTACAACAACGAACCTGTTGCCTTGGAACAATTGGCCTCACTTTTGCTGCAAGGTGTTGCTGGTCAGGCTGATCCAACGGTCGTGCTTTACGCGGACAAAACGGTGGCTATTGAACAGGTGGTCAAAGTCATGAGCATTGCCAGCGAACAGAAGATAAAAATGATTCTGGCCACGGAGCCGCAGCGCTGATTCCTCCGAAACGTTTAAAGAACATGGGAGCTACCCTGTCTACTGCTTACAAATCATCGGGTTCCACGCAATGGGAAACGCTCGAACGCGAGAACCGCGTCCGGTCAGCCTTGGCTACGGCCGCTATTTGTGCTTTAATGGTGCTGCTTTTCTTTTTGCTAGGGTTCTACACCCCCTACCCCCCCCCTGCTGAAGAAGGACTTCTGGTTGATTTTGGAACGACTGCAACCGGATTTGGCCAAGAGAACCCTAACACGCAACCGCAGCCAGCCCCCGCGCAACCGGAAACGGAGGAGCAAAAATCTCCTGATGGGGCGGTTGATCAGCAGTTCGAAGAATCAGTTGCATTGCCCAAGCCCGCAGAAAAAAAGGAACCAGTTAAAAAGCCGGTAGAAAAGCCAAAACCTGTACAGGAGACCAAACCTTCAGTCAAAGTGCCTCAACCCGACCCAAAGCCGGCGGTGGATGAACGCTTCGTCTTTAACAAAGAGAAACACGATTTTAAATCCAATTCAGGAAGCCAGGGCAATACCCAAGGCAGCGGCAATATGGGTGATCCCAGCGGCGGAAAATCGGACAATTACCTGGGCCAAAACAGCGGTTTAGGCGACAAGGGAATCAGTTTTGGACTCAGCGGCCGAGGCATGGTTGGACCCCCTCCTACAGACAACGCTCACCAGGAATACGGCGACATCAAGATTACCATTCAGGTAAACAAAAACGGGCAGGTTACCGATGCCCAATACTCCCGCCAAGGTTCTACCATTACGGATCGCGCCCTCATTGATAAGTATGTGGCCTACGCCCGAAAAGCGCGCTTCAACGCCGACCCGGACGCACCCGAAATACAACAGGGCTTTATCACGTTCAAGTTGACACTGCGCTAAGCGCCGCTGGCTGTGTTAAATTTATGTTGCTGTGTTAAATTT
>CAYSDI010000087.1:0-15295 GCA_964429745.1 uncultured Chitinophagales bacterium
TTTATTGCTGAGCAAGACGCATCGCACCTTGCCCCTCTGGTTGAACAACCAAAGAGCAACTTGTTCCAACTTCTTTTGGGATGAACCAAGAAGCACCGCGCCCCAACTTCTTTTGGGATAAACCAAGAATCGATCCGCCCCAACTTCTTTTGGTGAGAAGCCTCCCCGGTTCCGCTTTGCGGGATCGGGGATTGCTTTTTGGACCAATCGAATGCGCCGTAACGGCTGGAAATTTTTCCTTGAATCGGAGAAGGAGACCCGGGTTGTCAAAGGGAGTACAACAACACGTCCGGAGCGCGTTTTTTTGCGGCGGGACGGCGAATACACAAAGACCACCACCACCGTAGAGCCTGACCAGGAAATTACCGAGACCAATACGGTCCACCAGCCTTGCCCGGCTTGTTCGGGCACGGGAAAGAAAACCATAAGGCTGCGAAGTTCAGCAGGTCATGTTGTTGTGGATTAGCGGACCACTGGCTGGGCGGGAAGTTTTAGTTTTGTCGGG
Source organism: uncultured Chitinophagales bacterium (assembly GCA_964429745.1). Classification (GTDB taxonomy): domain Bacteria; phylum Bacteroidota; class Bacteroidia; order Chitinophagales; family BACL12; genus WGOA01. The sequence continues at coordinate 506 of CAYSDI010000087.1, forward strand.
ACATTTTTTCATCAGGCTGCATTCAGCCAACAACTCCTTTAAGGCAACCTTAACCATGGCTTCGGAAGACACCTCCTTTCCCCTGGGCTCTCAGGTTACCCATTCGGCTTTTGGCCGGGGGGTGATTGTGGATCTAAGCCCCGCTTATGCCAAAGTCTATTTTCACGACCTGGACAAGAGCAAGCAAATTCCCCGCAACAGCGATGAATTGGACCTTTTAGAAGCTGGCGAAGGGGGCCCTTCGCTCAATCTGGAAGAGATTGAAGATGTGATTTGGCGCGTGTTAACCAAGCACGGCGGCGTGCAGGAAGTGGTGCACCTTGGCGATCGCTGGCTGGGCGGTACCATGATTTTGCAGCCCTCTGACAAGAGCCTTCAGGCCAAGGATTTGCCGTTGGACGCGTTCTTTCACAAGATCGTCATGCTGAGGGATCGCTTGCGGGTGCTGGAGCAACAAATCAACATTCACCCGAAATTGGATGACGAAGATCGGGTGCATTTGCAGCAGTACATCACGAGGATTTACGGCAGCCTTACGTCGTTCAATGTGCTGTTTAAGCTCAAACAGGACCATTTTAAAGGGGCGGGCGGCAAGGAGGATTAGGAGACGATGCAAACTTTTCCACAAGACCCGGAAAATCGTGTGCTGGCTGCGGATGCGCAGCGAAGCCAGGATTTCTTTGCCGACGACGCTGTGCTCACGCACCTGTTTAAAACGCGGATCAGCCTTGATGGACAGGCATGGATGCAGCCGCGCTGGTCTCAATTGGGACGTGAACTGGCGGGCAACATGGATGCACTTTCGCTAACGGCAGACCGGCGAGGTCCGGTTTTGCGATCGCGGAATTTGTACGGGGAGTCGGTGGATGCCCTGGAGTTTCACCCGGCTTATCAGGAATTACTGGGCATCGCTGTGCGCTCGGGCATGTTTCAGGTCAAGTGGGAGCCGGTACTGCGGGCGCGTTTTTCGGGCGAAGGGCATCGGTTGGGGTTCAGCGCCGGTTTGCTCTACGCCATGGGCGAAGCGGGTTTGTACTGCCCGCTTTGCATGACGGACGGCGTGGCGCGGATCGTGGATCGCTTTGCGGCTGCGGAGGATCGAGAGCGGTTGCTGCCGCATATTTTCACGGAGGACCCGGCGTCCCTTTACACCGGAGCCATGTTCCTGACGGAGAAGTCTGGCGGCTCTGATGTTGGCGCCAACCGGGTGCGGGCGGTGCAGGCGGGCAGTGGAGCTGCGGGAGTTGGGGCGGATGGGGCAGCTGCTGATGGTTCAAATGGCACCTGGTACCAGCTCTACGGCGAGAAATGGTTTTGTTCTAACGCCAATGCGGAATTGGCGCTGGCCTTGGCGCGCACTGACCCGGCAGTGTTGGGCACGCGGGGTTTGAGCATCTTTCTGCTGGAGCAGATCGGTCCGGACGGCAAGCCCAACCCGCGCCAGGTGCTGCGCCTCAAAGAGAAACTGGGTGTGCGAAGCATGGCTTCGGCGGAGCTGTTGCTAACCGGTACCTGGGGGCGGCGTTTGGGCCAGGAAGGGCAGGGTTTCGCGATCATGGCGGAGATGATTAACCTCAGCCGACTGTACAATGCGGTAACGGCCGTAGCGCTCGCAAGAAGGGCGCTTCGCGAAGCCTGGTTTTTTCTCCGGCATAGAAAAACCTTTGGCAGGCCGGCCCTGGAGCATCCGCTGGTGCGCGAGCGGCTGGAGCGGCTGGGTGCCGGATGGCTGGGCGAGTTGCAGCTTTGTTGGCGTGCAATTGAAGCCCTGGACGCTGCAGATGCGGGCAATTCGCACGAAGCTGCGCTGGCGCGTTTATTCACGCCGATGGTCAAGCGCTCCAGCGCGGAGTTTTCAGTCTATGCCATTCGCGAGTGCATGGAATTGATGGGGGGCATCGGCTACATCGAAGACGGGGTAATGCCCAAGATGCTGCGCGACGCCAATGTTTTGCCTATCTGGGAGGGCGCGGGCAATATTATGTTGTTGGATATGCTGCGGGCTTTCCAGAAGGCCGCACCAGCCCAGGGTTGGCGTTCCGTCTGGCAGCAATTGCTGGCCAGTGCCGACGCACCGGAGTCCTGGCAGATAAAGGCTGACACGCTGCTGGCCCAATTGGAAGGGCTTTCTGCATTGGATCGCGAGCAGGTGGAGTACCGCAGCCGCGCGCTTCTGGAAGCATTGACTGAATTGACCCAGGCGGCGCTGATTCTGCGCAGCCGCGACAGCCAAAACGCCGCTTGGGTGGACCCGGCGGTGGCGTGGTACCATCGGCGGATCACCGCGACCAGTGGGTCAGCTCCTTTGACGGTTAGCGAAACAGAAGGCCTGTTGGGCTTTTTGGGCTGAGTTCACGGATTCCCTTTATTTTGGACCGGCACACCGGGAGCCGCCCGGTTTGTACGCCGATCGTTTTATCCTCTCTCTCTCATGGAAATGTATGCTTTTGTCGGCCAGATCATTGAGCGATTTGGGCCGCGCTCACCTGGCAGCAATGCCGAACGCCAGGCCCAGCAATGGGTGGCGCAACAATTCGAAACGCTTGCGGGCCCTGAGCAGGTGCATGTTCAGCGCTTTCGGGCCAGTATGACAGCCAAGTTCGTCAGCTTGAAATTGTTCGTGACCTTGTTCGTGGTGTCGATGGTGCTGGCCTGGTTCTCGCTTCCTTTGGCCGGGGCCATCGGATTGCTCAACACGGTGGTTTTTCTGGGCCACTTTGTCCTTTACCGCGACTGGCTGGATCCCCTTTTTGCCAAGTCAGATTCCAGCAACGTCATCGCCACCCTGGAACCATCGGGCAAGGTGCGCAGCACATTGATTGTTGCCGGGCACGTAGATTCCGCCACCGAGTTTCAGTGGTGGTACCGCTTCGGGCAGGCAGGCATCACGGCCACTGTGTTGGCCGGCTTTGTGCTGGTGCTCAGCGGGCTTTATCTGGGCATCGCGGCGTTGGCGGGCTCCGAATTCGCTACACCCGCGGTGCGTTTCCCTTGGTTTCTGTTTGCTTTGCTGGCCCCTTTGCAACTGACCAATTGGTCCATGCACGGCGACCGCGTGGTGGATGGGGCCATTGACAACCTGAGCGGGCTTGCCGTAGCCTGGGGGCTGGGCCGGCATTTTGCTAAACCCGGTGCGCTGGGCCAGAATACGCTGCAACATACCCGCATTAAACTGGTCAGTTTTGGCTCGGAGGAATGTGGGTTGAAAGGCTCGCGGGCGCTGGTGCGCGAATTTGAACAGCAACTCCGCGCGGAGAACGCGGTGTTGCTCAACATGGAAAGTTTCAAGGATGATCAAAACCTGACCATCCTGACGGGCGAAGCCTTTACGGGCGCTCGTTATCCGCGCGCGCTCAACGATCGGCTGGGAGCGGCGATGCGCGAAGCGGGATGTTCGTTTACGGAAACCACGCTCATGGTAGGCGCTACGGATGCCACGTCGTTTGCCAACCGGGGCTTGCCCGCTACTTGCGTCATCGGGCTCACCTCAAACAAACTGGACCCCACCTACCATACGAGATTGGACAACATGCAACACCTGGAACGTTCGGGCATGGAGGCCATGGTCCGTGTGCTGGTGCGATTTACCGAAGCCTGGGACAGCGCCGATGTATTGCCTGAGCTTAAGTAGCGAAGACTTTATTCTAACCATAAGTAATGTTATGGCAGAACGACGCTGTGGCCGCAGCCATAAGTTATGTTATGGTTTGGCTGCGGTGCTGTTCCAGCAGTCGTTTGTTCAAGGCGGCGTAAAGCCATGGCAGATGCTTCCACAGCCAGGCACTCAGCCGGGCATGAGCGGGGAAAATGACGACGCGTTTGTTGGCAGCAACACCGCGCAGGATGACGCGGGCTGCCTGATTCGCTGGATAGAGCGTCCAGGGCAACAACGCCATCATAGCTTGTTTGCTGGTTCCGCGCTTGGGGGCGTTGTCAAAAATCGCGGTGTCGATGTAGCCGGGACAAATGGCTGTAACGCGGATGCCCAGCGACGCGCCTTCCAGGGCCAGCGTATGCGATAACCCGATGACACCGTGTTTGGTCACACTGTAGAGGCCCCCGAGGGGGGAGGGGCTGATGCCGAGTAGCGAAGCCGTATTGACCAGGTGGCCTCCGCCGTGTTCTGCCATGTAGGTAAACGCTTCGTGGCAGCCGTGTACCACAGCACTCAGATTGATGGCCATCACCTGTTCCCAATCCGGTGGGGTCATGTAGCGAAATTCACCTGCCATGCCGATGCCCGCATTGTTAAACAGGTAGTCGAGGCGGCCTTCGCGCTCCGCGCAGCGCCGGATCCACGAGCGCAAGGCGCTGGTGTCCGTTACATCCAGGGTTTCTAATTCGGGCGAAGGGCTTCCGTTCCATGTGGCGGCAGCATGGTGCAGCCCAGTGGCATCCCGGTCACTGGCATAGAGACGTGCGCCGGCAGCGCAGAGTTCGGCGGCCAGCGCGCGGCCAATGCCGGAAGCGGCACCAGTGAGCAAGACTACTTTGTTGCGAAAGACTGGATTGGACATGCGCGGAATTTAAGCGTTGGGGTTGCCGGAAATTACGGCAATTTTGTCCGCGTGAAAAAAAGCAGCGAATGAATCGATTGCTGCGCAGAGAACTGCTCCCCTTTCGCCCTGAATACGCCCAAACCGGATGCGATATTTTGCTATAAGTGATGTACATATTGACTATGCCGTCAATGATGCGTGGCTACGCGCGCTATCCGCGCGGGATTACCGGGAGGACGTGTTGCTTTTGGCCGGCGACATCAGCAGCGATTTGCCAAGGTTAGAGGAAACACTGACCAGACTGCGCGATAGGTTTTTGGAGGTGTTTTTTGTTCCGGGCAATCACGATTTGTGGGTACGGCGGGGCGACGGGCTGGATTCTTTGGGCAAGTTTGAGCGCATTCAAGAAGTCTGTTCCAGGCTGGCGGTGCAAACGGCGCCACGGAGAATTGGATCGCTGCGCATTGTTCCGCTGTTGAGTTGGTACGATTTTTCTTTTGGGCAGCCGGGCGAAGATTTGAAAAATCGCTGGGCGGATTTTAGGATGTGCGTCTGGCCGGCGGGCATGGAGCTGGCCGAAGTGAGTGCCTGGTTTCACGCCCGCAATACGGTTCAACTGCCTTTGCCTGGCGAGACCATCCTGAGCTTCTCGCATTTTCTGCCCAGGCGGGATGTGCTTCCCCGGCGCATTGATCCAAATGAGTATTTTCTAATGCCGGTGCTGGGGTCTGTTGGGCTCGGCGAGCAGGTGCTGCGAATAAAACCAAGCATTCATGTCTTTGGCCATTCGCACATTAATAATGTCTGTGCATTTGACGGGACTACGTTTATCAACAATGCGTTTGGTTATCCTTCCGAAAGTCGCTTTACCCGAAAGGATCTGGTAGAATTGCCTATTGGATAACGAGCATAATGTGTTTTATCCAGGCCAAAAACCTGGGTGTAACGCAGGATCCGGGCTTTTATAAAGACGGTTCAAATCTCCGCAGCTTTCTCGGCCATGATAATGTCGTAGATCGGGAGCTTTTCAATTTTGCTGCGAAGCCAGTTGAGCAGATTCAGGTAGCTCTGCGCATTGCCTTCGAAACCGTGTTGAAGCGTTTCTTCCAGCTTTTGGTAGAACTGCTCAAAAAGCAGTTGGCGCGGTCCTTCTTCGCGTACACTGATGGCGCGGTTGAGGTTGCGGAGCACCAGGTCTTCCACCAAAAAGAGTCGCTTCTTTTTGACCAGGAAGCGCCGGGTGGACTTGATTTCGTACTTGAGCAAGTCGTAGTTGCCCAAGTCAAAATGGATGAGCAAATTGAGGATGCGGGCAAAGCAAATGACATCATCGGCGGCGTTGGGTTTGTCGTCAAAAACAATGCGATTTACCCAATCAGAAGCCTGATCCACATCGCCAGTGTAGAAATACACTTTGGCGATGGTAAACAACATTTCAATTTTAAATTCAATAACAATGACACTGTCGTAGCGTTCCAACATTTCGTTGACCCGGGGCACTAATTCCAACGCGCGCTGGAACTGATGCGTGCGGTAGTAGTGCGCCAATTCCTGAACATAGCTGGTTTCAAAGAGAATGGCCTGTTCCGTGTTGGTAATGGTGGTGGCAAACTGGTCCGCTGTTTCGCGCACATTGCGCAAAATTTCCTCAAAGTTTTTCCAGTCTTTCAGCTCCATGTAATTGTGGAGCAGATTGTTCTGGACTTTAATGTACTGGATCAGATTCTCGCGGATGAACTGCGGTTGTTCTTCAAAAAGCCGAAAGCGGAGCAAGTCAAAGCGATGCGCTTCGCTGTGGTGTTCCAGCAAGGTCTGGTATACTCCTTTGATGTTGTAGTAGCGCAACTTTCCGATGAACGATCGCGGCAGAGCGCCTTCGGCCATGGCGGGTTGAGCCAGAATTTTTTCGATGGCTTGCAAATCGGAGGCGGTGCGGGCGCGGGTGTAGCGGCGGTAAACGCGGAAGGCGTCCTGTTCCAGCAAACGCAACTGGTAGGTTTCCTCCATGATCTCCAGCATTTCCCGGATTTCATCGTTGCTCTCTTTGCGGAATTCATCCAGCCGGTCGCCTTTAAGAAAACGCGTGTTGATTTCGTTCTCCCACTTAATCATGTGGAGCAGCAACTCGTATTTGTCATACTGACGCGCAATCGCCTTGGTTTTGGTCAGGATTTTGATGCTCTTCTTGTACATGCCCTTGCCGAAGAGAATCTTGACCGATTCCACCTCTTCCTGAATGCGCGATTCGGCATCAGAGCTGCTGTAGTAGGAGCGAAGGCTCCTCAGAATAAAGTTGTAGAGGTAGTTTTTGGTGACGGCAAACTGCTTGATGAAAGTCTCCCCCTGGAAGGTGATTAGGAGGGCCTTTTCATCGTACTCGTCCTGGCGGTCAATGGCATCAAACAACTTGACGTAGTTGTTCTGCTCCCCTTTGACGTGAATGGAGGCGAAGATTTTGAAGTAGCGTTTCTCCGTCTGTTTCAGCGATTTGACCAACTGAAACAAGTCATCGGTTATGGTCATCCTGGGGCGGGGGCGCTGCGACATCCAGCGGCTTACAGACCAATTTATAAACTTTTATGCAAAAACACCAAACCCTACCCGCTAAGTTGCTGATAAACAATAGATTCGTTCAACGCAAAGGGACCATTTCGCCCGAATGAATCTTAAACATTAAGGGGTCTTGTTCAATTTCCAGCTGTAATCGTAAAAACTGATGGCGGTTTCTTCTGGTATGGGCAGGCTGCGGAAGGGGTTTATGTAGGCGATTATTGCGTCCTTGCCGCCAAAGTCAACTGCGTACCAATTGAAGATCTGCGAAAGTTCCGCGTATTGATCGCCTTCCTGGTAGCGAAGGAACATAGGATCGTTGAGGGCCGAACGGGTAACGGCGTCTAATTGTTGGTCCAGTTTGCCCGGCATAAAGGCTCCGTCCAGAATTTTTGGGCAGCCTAAGGCACCGCAAACCAGCGCAAAATGAACGCGCGGGTCGCTGCGCAAGCCGGCTTCCAGATCGTTCAGGGTGGTTTTTTTACCGGCAACTAAGTAGGTCTGCCGGTCAAAGAATCCAGCAATATCCATTGGGGAAGGGATGGGATAGTGTTCAACTACCTGTTGAATAACTAATACATTGTATGCGTTTATATTGAATGCTTTAATCTGTTCAGTGCCGGCTTTTTCCAGGTCGGCCGAAGCGATCCGGGCGACCATGTCGTTTAGCATCACTGGTGCCACCGCCAAATCACCGTATCGGACGCGGCCGCCATACACCGCTTCTTTTAGAAACAGATCCAGATCAGCGAACAGCGCATCCCATTTGGTAAAGACCTGCTGAGGGACTGTTTCTTTAGGTGATGGCACAGATAGCTCTCCGCTTGGAGCCTCCGTGTTTCCCTTGCCGCTGCCAGGGTTGACTTCGGAATCGGCTGGATTGGTCAGGCTATCGTTTACGGCATTTGCCTGCAATTGCGCTGATCCAGAACGTTCGGGAGTTGAAGGCGTGCGCTGGTAAGAAGAGGGCCGAAACGTCTCTTCTTCTGCTTGCGATGCGTTGGCGTCGTGCAAAAGGCTGTCTTTGTCCTGTTCATTGCCTGAATCCTGGTTTGCTGTGCCGCTGCTGTGCTCGCTTTGGCACGCATTCGCTAAATTGACAAGCAGTAAGATATAAAGAAATTTTGGCATTGGTTTGTATCTTTAACGGGCAATTCCCACCCCGCATTGACCCTTCGCGCTAAATTGAAACGCTGGTTAGGACTGGAAAAGTTCACCTTTGAGCGTTTCCTGCATCTGGCTTTGTTCACCGGACTTCCGGCTATGTTGCTGTTGGAGTACTCGCTGCTCCCCGAACTGGAGCATTATACGTTTGTGCGCGGGGGAATGGCCCTTGTCTCGTTGGGCATCTACCTGGCTTCGTTTCGAGTGGCGGTTATCCTTCGTGACTTTACGTTCATCAACTACGTGACGATATACTTGGTTATATCGCACATGATTTTTCTCACTTACGTTAATGGGTTCACCTTTTACCTCAGCAGTTTGCTCATTAGCTTGATTTTGGGCGCTTCGCTGGTGTTTCGGACGCGTTTTCAATTGTTGATCTTTCAGGCCAGTATGTTCCTGTTGGTAACGCAGGCATCCTTTCTGGCAGGTAAAGATACCCAGGTAGACGTTCCGCTTTTTCTGATTTTGTACGTGTTTATGAACGTCTGTGCTTACGCCATCCAGGATTACATCTTTAGGCAGCGCGATCGGTTGCAGGATGCGGCAGAAGAGTTGCGCCGTTCTAATGCTTATTTGGAGCAGTTTGCCTACGCTACCTCGCACGATCTGCAGGAGCCTCTGCGGACCGTGACCAGCTATGTGCAGCTCTTGCAAAAACGCTACGCGGGATCCCTGGGCGAAGAAGCTGATGAATTTATCCACTTTACCGTAGATGCAACCGGCCGTATGCGGGAAATGATCCAGGGCTTGCTAAAGTTCAGCCGGGTTAGCTCGCAGAACTTCCACGCGGATAAGGTGGACCTGAACGAAGTGCTGCGGCAGGTAAGTGACAGTTTAAAGGTCTCTATAGACGAATCGGACGCCAGTATACGCTACTCTTCTATGCCAGCAATTCTGGGTGACCGCAGCATGCTGGGGCAGTTGTTCCAAAATCTCATTACCAATGCCATTAAGTACCGGGATGAGCAGCGCGCACCCATCATAGAAATTGATGTGGTGAGCATCGAAAACGGATGGCGTTTTTCTGTAGGCGACAACGGCATCGGCATCCCGAAAAAGTACCAGGAGCGAGTTTTTGAGGTGTTTAGCAGGGTGCAGAGCAAGCAGAATGCCGACGGGCTGGGCATAGGATTGGCGCTCTGCAAACGCATCGTCTTCAACCACGGCGGCGAAATCTGGGTCAAGTCTGACGAAGGAATAGGAAGTACGTTTTATTTCAGCATTATTCGCTGAGGCCGCCTCTTTTTGGCTTTGGCTTTGGCAACAGCCCGGCCAGCCGGGCAGTCAGTGGCAGCGAACCCGTGCGAAAAGCGAGCATTTCACGCGGCAACTCGTCGGTGAAGTGCACCAGCTTAACCAAAGTGCCCAATCGGGGATTGATTTCCAAGCCGCAGATATGGAATCCCGCTTTGAGTTTGGGAACCAAAATGCCGTTGTTGTCCGCGCGGTGCTGCGATTCCAGGCGGCGGTAACCCGAGGCAATGGCCTCCGCCATGACCACACGCAACAAGGCGCTGTAAATGCCGCGTCCCTGATGCGTTGCGGCGACCGCGCTGTTGCGCATGCGGTACACCCGAGGCTCTACGGGTGTACCATAGTGAAAGGCCACAGGTTCCTGCCCCAGGAACACGCCAAAGTACCATTCCCCATCGGCCAGCGACTTGTTGCGCCAGCGGTGTTGCGGCAGCACAAAGGCACCGGTTCCGGCCAATGCTTGGCGGTAGATCAATTGAAAGTGCTGCTGAAAGCCTTGCCGGTCAAGGCGGGTCCAGGTATAGGGACCGTGCAACGGGGTCAAATCCTGTAACATATAAATTTATATGGAATGGGTTTGGAGTGGTGGGAACTGCTAAATCGGGGCGGAGAAATAGTCCGGTTCCAGGTCCAGCCATTCCATGGTGGCGTTGTGAAAGAGGTCTTCGACGGTGTTTTCCGGCAATTGCATGCCTTCAATCATACGACCAATTTCGAGGTCGCCGAGGGGAAATGGGTAGTCGGAGCCGAGGCAAACCCGGCGCGTGCCCTGCAGGTCCATAATGTATTCGAGCATGCGCGGATCGTGCGTGATGCTGTCAACCCAAAATTGGCCAAGGTATTCGCGGGGGTTGCGGGTGTTGTCTACGGCCACCAGGTCGGGACGGCAATGGTAGCCGTGTTCAATGCGGCCGATAGTGCCCATGAAGGAACCACCGGCATGGCTGAAGTTGACGCGCAGGTTGGGGAGTTTTTCGAGAACGCCGCTGAAAATCATGGAACACATGGCGCGCGATGTCTCCGCTGGCATTCCCACCAGCCACGGAAGCCAGTATTTGGTCATGTATTCAAAGCCCATCATGTTCCACGGGTGCACCATCACCGCCAAGTTCAACTGTTCACACGCCTCGAAAATGGGGTAGAACTCCGGGTCGCCGAGGTTGTTGTTGTTGACGTTGGAACCGATTTGAATGCCCCGCACGCCCAGCGAAACCAGCCGTTCCAGCTCGCCGATGGCCAGTTTAGCATCTTGCATCGGCACGGTTCCCAGCGCCAGGTAATGTTTGGGGTACGCGGCTTGTATGTCGGCCAAATGATCGTTGAGAAAGCGCGACAATTCCAGGCAATCCTGAGGCTTGGCCCAATAAGAAAACATGACCGGAATGGTGCAAACCACTTGTACTTGCGTCTGAAACCGGGCGTATTCTTCAATGCGCAGCTCGGGATCCCAGCAGTTCGCGCCGATTTCGCGAAAAAACTGATTGCCCTTCATCATGCGTTTTCGCCCTTCATTGCCGGGAGCCAGCCAGACGAAATCGCCGTACCCAAATTTTTCGGCCCACAGCGGCATATCGGGCGGCAGCAGGTGGGTGTGCATGTCAATTTTCAGCATAGGTAGGGCATATGGCGGTTGGCAGGTAGCGGTTGGCAGCTAGCATAGGAAAGGTGGCGAATGGCGGGTAGCGCATGGCAGTTGGCAGCGAGGTAGTTACGGGTGAAGGGGTTCCTTGCGTTACTCTGCTGAAAGTTCCGGTTTGGACGGTTGTTCTTTGCCCGCACACACCGGGTCGTTGCACTCTCCGTAGAAGTTCAGGGCATGGCTGTCGATGCGAAAATTATAGACTTCTTCGACCATGGTTTTGATCCGTTCGATGCGCGGGTCGCAGAATTCCAGAATTCGGCCACAGGTGGTGCAAACCAGGTGATCGTGCTGCCTGTAGCCATAGGATTTTTCGTACTTGGTGATGGAGTCCCCGAAGTACTGTTTGCTCACCAGGCTGCAATCAACCAGAATGTCCAAGGTATTGTAGACCGTGGCGCGACTCACTTTTAAGTCCTGCTTTTTGAGCTCGAGGTAAAGGGCCTCAGCGTCAAAATGCCCCTTTTTGCCGTAAATGGCCCGCAGGATATTGAATCGCTCCGGGGTCTTTCGGAGGCTGTTCTGGTCCAGGTAGTCGCGCAAGATGTCTTCTACTGCAGGGTAATCGATGGACGTGGCCATGCCGTAAAGTTAGCGTGTTTTCAACGCGCAGCTTGTTGCCCAAAGGCATCAATGACGCTTCATGAGCGTAAGTTTGCGGTATGCTGCAACCCAAATTTCCCTCGCAATCGGAGACAGTCATGACCGAAATGGTGCTGCCCAACGACACCAACAACCTCGGCAATCTCATGGGAGGGAACCTCTTGCACTGGATGGACATTTGTTCCGCCATTGCGGCTGGTAAACACGCCAATACCATTGCCGTAACTGCTGCTGTGGACAACGTTTCCTTCCAGCACCCCATTGCCCGCGGTGCCATCGTGACCTTGCACAGCCGCGTGACGCGGGCGTTCAATACCTCGATGGAAGTTTACATTGAGGTGTTTTCAGAGACAATGGCGAGCCAGGAAAAGCTGCTCACCAATACGGCCTACTACACGTTTGTGGCACTGGGCGAGGACGGAAAACCCGCTTTGGTGGCGCCGATTGAGCCGCAAACCGATGAAGACCGCCTCCGGTTCGAAGGGGCTCTTCGCCGACGCGAACTCCGGCTGTTACTCGGCGGCCGTCTCAAGCCAAGCGATACTCCTGCTCTGCAGGCGCTTTTTAAGGTGGATTGATCCTGCCGTTGAGCATCCCCGAGGGCCGTCATAGCGCGGGATCCAAAAAAAAGACCGCTTCTAAAGAAGCGGCCTTTTTTTATTGGTCAAGTCGGCCGTTCGGACCGCGGGGAATGGTTACTGCACCGAGAAGGGCAGCGTTTCGGTGTACTCAGCGCCGAAGCTGGTGTAACGGCCCACTAGCATGTAAAAGCCGGGTTCCAGGTTGTTGAGCTGGATGGTTTGCTGACCACCGCTCCACTCCTGGATTTGCATGACCTGGCGCAAACGACCAACGGCGTCGATGATCTCCAGGCTGTTCAGGCCCATGCCCCCTTCGACCGTCAACTGGTTCGTGGCAGGGTTCGGGTACAACGAGAGCATGTTGAGCTGCTCAGCGCTGGGCAGATCCTGCATTTCGCGGGCAACAGGAATGGAGAACGTGTCTCCGTAAACGGTGTAAGGAGATACGTCAAGCGGGGTGATGCTGCAGGCACAGCGAACGCGCCAGGTCCAGGTGGTGCCGGCACCGGCAACCGAGAAGGGCACGTTAGTAGTGTTGTACGGCGCACTGAGCACATTCACGCTGGGCTGTGGTCCGGTAGGAACGCGCTTGCCATTGACCTGGCAACCGACAGCGCCAGCGTTTGGCGTCCAATCCAGACGAATCCGGTTAGACAGCGTGGTGTGGCTTTGGCCAGTTGGGGCAGTTGCGGAAGAGCAGGTGCTGGAGCAGGTAATATCTACCGTGATGCTGCTGGAGGTGGCATAGCACAATGGCAAGGCATCGGTGCAAGGCTGACCGGCCTGAGCGTTGATTTCGTTAAAGGAGAAAATGATGTTGTTGATTGAAGCGGGACCACCGAAAGCCTGGATGCTGGAAACCCAAACATTCAAGTTGGTAATATCGCTTCCGTTAAAAACTCCAATGGAGTTGTAAACACTGCACACGTCAATGCCCTGGACCAGCTCGGCAAACGTGCAACAGGGGGTGAACAGGAAGCTGCCGTTGAGCAGGGCCTGGGCAAAATCCTGCAAGTCGGCAATGTTGTAATTAAAAGCGGTGACAATGAACTGGTCGCCGTCAACAAGGCCGGCAGCTTGAGGATCAAACGCACCCGTCAGGTTGATGGCCAGAATGCGTGGACCAAACACAGTGCTGTCGTCGTTGTAGACAATGTCCGAAGGATCCTGGAAAAGGTATTCGGTGCGGGTGAGACCGGCTGTGTAACCAGTCAGCGAGGGGGGTGCCCAAAGCGAGCCATCTGCGCAAATGCTGGGCTGGCTCGTGCTGAGCGTTCCGCCGGAGCCGGCGGGTAAACTGCAATTCTGGACCTGGGCTGTTGCGCTCAGGCTTGCTGCCAGCAGGAGGCCGGCGGCCACCAGGGGACGCAGGGTGCTGGAAATTGGGGGTAAAGTCATGGTCATGCTGTTCAATGGTTTAGTTTATGAGAACGCGTAGCGCAGTAGTCCAAGTCTGGGTGATAAGGCGAACGCTGTAATAGCCTGCCGGGTATCCGGCCAGAGTGATGGGAAGTTGGTTGTAGCCGAGGTAGAGGTCAGTTTGCTGGTGAGCGACGACACGACCGGTCGCGTCGTGAATTTGCACTTCTGCCAGGCCGCTCCAAAGGCTCTTAAAGCTCAATTGGTAGAAATCGCTGGCCGGGTTAGGACCGCCCTGGAGTTCGCTGATGAATGGCGCAGCGGAACCGAGCCCTTCCACCGGACTAAGACCCATGAAAGTGCCCGTGTCAACGGTAAAGCAAGCGGTGTTGGAGGTTGCCCAACACATGCGCTGGCCGGGGGTGCATGGCGAACCGAGCGGCACAATGTTGATGAAGGAGTCTACCAGGAACTGGATGGACGGGAAGGTGCCCTGGATACCGTAGGCCACGGCAAAGTCAGCGATGTCGTTGAAATCTTGCAGGTCGGAACCTTCGTCAATGTCCGAGTCAATCAACAGGGAGCAAACGTCAACGCCCTGGGTGGCTTCAGCAAAAAGGCAACACGGAACGCCCAAAAAAGAGCTGTTGAACAACGTGTCTACCTGGGCCTGCAACACGGAAAGGCTGAAGGACCAGGAATAAACGCAGAATTCATCGCCGCGCACGAGAGCAAGGTCAGCGGCGGGATCGACGCGGCCGGTTTCGTTGGCCAAAAGGATGCGGGGACCAGTGCTGCCCGAGAAGTCGTCAAACACCAGATCATTCGGGTTGGTAAAAACGAATTGAACCAGATCGAGTCCGGAGCTTTCACCGGCAAAATTCAGGTTGGGGCTAAGGTAGCCGATCAGGGCGGTGCTGCTGGTGGGACTGATGGTGCCGCCGGAGCCGGAGGGCAAAGAGCAGTTTTGCGCTTGCGCGAAAAGGGTCGGTGCTGCCAGCAGCAGGCCGGCAATTAAGAAAGTGGACCGCAACAGAGTCAGGGCTGTCGTCATGACGGAGAGATTTTGGTATCGAGTTGAATCAATAGACTGAGACTGGATTGGGAAGAGCAAGGTTAGATCAAGGTAGGCTTGTAG
>CAYSDI010000088.1:0-3279 GCA_964429745.1 uncultured Chitinophagales bacterium
GTCCATCACGGTCACACTTTTTGCGTTGGACGCCGCGGGCGGGTGGGGGGCTATCACCACGGCAATTGAGCAAACCAAGGGCGCCGACCATCACTACCTGAACCTCTGGCGTCCCGCTAGCGATCCCGATTATCCCTGGACGGGTATCCTCTTCGGGGCGCCCATTTTGGGCATTTGGTATTGGTGCACGGATCAGTTCATTGTGCAGCGGGTGTTGTCCGCCAAGAACGCCCCTGCTGCCCGCAGGGGGGCCTTGTTTGGGGGGGGACTAAAGCTGTTGCCCATCTTTTTGTTCGTTTTCCCCGGAATCATTGCTTACGGTATTTACGCTGGGGGAGATACTCAATTGCTGTTGAGTGCCGGAGGTGCAGTGGAAACGGATCGCGCGCTGCCCGCCCTTGTCATGAATTACCTGCCAGTTGGCCTTAAAGGACTCGTTACCGCGGGTCTTCTGGCGGCGCTAATGAGCTCGCTTTCGTCGGTGTTCAATTCCTGTTCCACCTTGCTCACCATTGACTTCTACCGCCGTTTTCGACCAGCGTCATCTGAGAAACAACTGGTGCGTTTTGGACAATGGGCTACCGCGGTGCTGGTGGTTATCGGATTGCTGTGGATTCCGCTCATGCGAAGTATGCAGCAAAGCGGTGGTCTGTTCAAATACTTGCAAGAAGTGCAAGCCTACATTTCGCCTCCCATTGCTTCCGTATTCATGCTCGGGCTCTTTTTTCCACGACTCAATGCCCGCGGCGCAATGGCCGCCCTTTGGGTAGGCTTTGTTTTTGGTGTGGGTAAATTGATGGCCATTTTTGTTACCGAAGGGCATGAGCAAGGCGTCGCTATGGTTAACAGCGGAGCGCTCGTGAGCTTTGCCAGCTTCAACTTTTTGCACTACGCTTTTTTATTATTCGTCCTCTGCAGTGTCGTCCTGGTGGCCTTTAGCATCGGCCATCCGGTCAAAAGCCCTGCTCAGTTGGAAGGGCTGGTGTATCGCCGGGCAACTATTGGCGTGAACCGAATCGATGTAGTCATCAGTGTGGGTTTGATCCTGGGGGTACTCGCACTTTGGGTGTGGTTTAGTCCATTGGTGGCAGGATAATTCAAGCAGGGCAACCTTCCATGAACTTACGTAACATACTTTATGGTATTTTTATGGTCGCCTTCAGCACTCCGCTGAGGGCTGAACCGGATACGCCGGACGGTCCTGCCCCTGTTGCCGTCGCTGCTCCTTCCGCAACGGCAGATACGCTGGTTGCGGGCAAGGCACCTTTCCTGTGGGAGTTGCCGCAGAGCATTCCCGGGCTTGACCCGGGCCGCTACCGCGATCCGCGCATTGTAGACAAAGTGCTGGACCGCATCACGGTAGCTGGTTACGTCCGACTGTATGGCTGGCAGCGAAAACTGGACGATCCTTTTGTGGTCATCCCCTCTAATGTATTCGCCAGTACACCACCTTATGTCATCGGTATTGGTGACGTCTACCGCGATCCGCCCATTGCGTTGCTCAACATCGGGGCCCGACCTAATTCCCGGACCTATGTGGGTATGGACTTTGCGCTGCCCAACTTTTTTACCGGTAACCTGGACCAACGCCCCCCCATTAACCTGAACTTAGGCATTAACCTGACGGGCAGTTTCAACACCGAGTTGGGACGCTTCGGCATCCAGGCGGGAGGGATCAATTGGACCAGCCTCAGCCCCCTCACCTTTGGCGCACCGGAGCTCTTTCGCTACAGCCTTTTTGAGCGCAGCCCCTGGGATAACAACCAGACATCCATTGAGCGGGTGGATTTCCTTTATGACCGCGGCCAGATTAATGTGGATGAGCGCTTTGGTCAACAGGCGTTTAAAGGTCTTTGGCTGGACGGTTCCGAACTGCCCGGCAACACAGCGTTCCGGTTGCTCTACGGCAAAACACCGGTCAACGCCAATTTAGCCCGCAACGCACCCAACTACACGGTAGGGGGCTATTTGCGCAAGTACTTTGGTAGCAACCATGTTGCGTACAACACCATCAACTACATCAACTTCTTTGATTCGCTCGCCGAAGTCAGTACGGTGGTCGCCTTGCACACGCTATCTGCCGACTTTAGCGTCAAAGATTGGCGTCTTCGTGCTGAAGCGGGCTTAGGCCGCAGAGCCATCGCCGGTGAGGGCAAGTGGGGCGAAGGTATCGTGGTTAAAATAGCCAGCCCGGCACGACATACAGGCATACCGATGGAGTTGCAGATCTTCCGGCTCCGCTCAGAGTTCACCAACTTCTTCGGCTCCTTTTTGGCTTTTAACGCCACCATTCAACAGAATGTGCAGACTGCTCCCTCAGGCGTTTCCACTGGAACGGCAGCGTCTTTCGCCGGTAGCATTACTGACGTGGGACAGTTCAGCAACAACCAGCAGGGGTTGGCCTTCAACACCCGCTTTAACATCAGCAGTTTAAAGATCAATGTTGGTATTCAAGCCAGCCAGGAGTTGGAGCGCAACAGCGATGTTTTGTCGTTTGGGCACAAGATTAACGCGTTGCCCCTTTCCCGCTTTGTGCCCTTCAGCAATGAGGTAGGGTCTTACAGCCGTTGGAATTCGTTCTTTCGCGGAGTCTCTGAAACACTGGTGATCACGGATGTGGATACTGCCGGATTGCCGCTGACGCGCAACGGGTTTAACACGCTCCAGGTGCAGGCGATCCAGCGCGTGCGCGCCGGGAATCGCTCGCTGTACCTGACGTACCTCGGATCGCTGGGCTCGGTGCAGGACAAAGTTTCGCCCATTCCGGTCTTTGGTGATGCCGCCTACTTGCGCGCTCAATACCACGAGTTGGACGCCTATTTGGAGCTCACAGACTGGCTCAACCTGCTGGTTTCTTACGGCAGGGAGCGCATTCAGGGCAATGACCGCACCGCGCGTGGCGATGACGTGACCGGTGAGCTCGGCGATCCGGAAAACAGCACACTTGACCAAAAAAGCCGGCACCTGGGCTTTGGCATGGACGTAAAGATTAGCGAAGAAGTTGGCCTCTACCTTCGGCATCGGCGCTTTCAACAGCGCGACGACGGCTTTGTGCTGGATAACATTCGCGGGCAGGAAAGTTCCCTGGAATTCAAGATTTTCTTCTGACATGCAACGTAACATTACCTATCTTACTCTGTTGCTCGGCCTCTTTGCAGGCTCAGCGCATGCTCAGTTGAGCAACAAGGTCAGTTTTGGGGGAGCGGGCCGCTTTCTCTTAGACCAAGGCCGCATTGACGGGGAATTGCTGGAGACCGACACCACAACTGCCCGCCGCGA
>CAYSDI010000088.1:3289-12506 GCA_964429745.1 uncultured Chitinophagales bacterium
AATACGCGCTGGTTGGCGCCGACAACGGCCTGGCGCTGTTCGACTTTGGCATCACCATTCGGCCCAACGAGGACACCGAAATCAAGGCGGTGACGCGTGTCGAAAACGCCATCGACGGTTTTTGGGGGGCGGGCATCACCTTTCAACTGCGCGAGCTCACCGCCCGGGGCGTTGCCGGCGAAGTAGTGCGCTACGCCATCGGTGACATTGACGCCGCGCTGACGCCCTACACGCTGTGGAATTCTTCCTCTGAGTTTCGGCTTATGCGCAACCCGGCCTTTGAAGTATTCCGCGACATCGTGGACTACGAAAACTACTACGCCGATTCCACCTGGCGCCAGCAAGGGCTGGAGGCAGAATGGAAATTGGATTTTGACCGGGGAATTGAATCGCTGACCTTTCACGGCCTGGTGAGCAAAAACCGCAACACCGATTACTTTACCCTGCCGGACCGGCTGTTGGGCTTCGCGCGGGTTCAGGCGGTAATCAACCCGGCCCTTACCCTGCAAGTGCAGGGCATCAACTTGTTTGAAATCGCGGAGTCGGCGCAGTTTAACGAAGCAGAACGCGCGCATCGCGCCGGCAGTATTTTGGCCAGCACCGGGGCCTCCAGCAGCAGCATGAACTGGCGACTGGACGTGGAAACAGGGCTGTCTTCCGTGCGCTACGCCAATCTGGACGAAGCCCCGGAGGAACCCACCGAAGACTTTTTTGTCGACGGTACGGCGCGCCTTCAATGGCCGGAGCAAAACCTTCAGGCCAGCTTGTCTTACCGCGATGTCGCGCCGGATTACCGGGCACCTGGAGCGCAGTCCCGCCGTTTAGACCCGAATGCTTCTGCAGCGGCCTTTTCGTTCTACACCAACCGCGAAACCCAGCGCCCGGTCAGCATCGCCGATGTGGTGCGCGACCGAACCTTGTACAACCGAACCATTGCTCCTGAGTTGAGCAACTTCAATCCAAGTTGGGAGAATGCTCAGCCCTACGGACAGGCCACACCGAACCGCCGCGGCGTCCACGCCGGGCTCAACTGGACAGGCGATAGCGCCCGCCGGATGGAGTGGCGCGGCGAGGCTTCGTTCCTGACCGAAATTCGCGGCGAAGGAACGGAAGCCCTTCGCCGGTTTCTGACCCTGGAAGCCGCAGGGGTTGTGCACCTGGCCCGCTACGCCCGTTGGGAAAAGGCACTTGACCTTCACGCCGGCCTGCGCAACCAACAGACCACGCGTTCGGGCACGCAGGGCGTTGATGATGTTTCGCTGGGTTCTTTGCAAGCGGAGATCGGCCTGCAATGGGAAATTTACCCGCGCCTCGATGTACTCGGCGGCATGCTGTTTTTGCAAAGCAGCGGCAACGAATACGTTGCGGATCGCGACGACTTCAACCGTATTGTTTTCTATGATGCCTACGATGCCGATTTGCGCGAGACCTGGATCAGCGGCGGGCTTCGGTATCGATTCACCGATAACATGGTGCTAAGCGCGCAGTATTTCTACCTGGACCGCCTCAACAATCTTGACCCCACCACGGCCTACACGCTGCAACAAGCAGTAGTGCTGTACAACCTGTTCTTCTGATGAACAATTGGAAACATTACCTTTTAGTCCCCTTTGGTTCGCTCCTCCTCCTGGGGGTAATAGGACTGGGGTCCTGCCGCGAACTGGCCCCGGAGGGACCGGAATTGGAGGACATTTTCGGGGAATTCCAAATTTTGCGCCCTTTGACGCAAGACCGCACCACCGTTGACTTTTCAGCCGGTGAAACGGTGGAATTTATCGCGGAACTTTCCGTCAGAACAGATTGGACCCTGACCATCCGGAGCATAGAAACCGGCGCGCGGAAAATTATCCAGGGCAACGAGAAACTCATCATGGGCGATGTTGCCCGGTGGAATGGCTCGGTCACGTTTGCACCCCTGTTTTCAGCCGGCGAGCATGTAGTGGCCAGCATGCAGTTTGCCGCATTTCCGGATTCCACCATGTTCTCCGACACCATTCTGATAACCGGTTCGCGCCCCTTGCCAGAAGGTGGCATTCTCGTCAGTGACTTTGAGAACCCCGATCAGGTCTTTGAAGCTTTCAGCGAGTTTTCCTTTGAAGAAACCAACAACGGTGTGGACTCCCTTTTTCCAGCAGCCATAGGCGACAAATACTGGTACATGTTCGGCCGCGACAACAACGGCAGCGTTTTTGTTTGCGGCTTGAGAATTACCGCTACCTCGGCACAAGGAACCCCGGTCTTTGAATTTCCAACGGAGAACGAGGAAAAGGTATGGTTTAATATGTTTGTGTTTGGCACGGGTACGGCCAACACGGTGCTGGTGATTGATTTTCAGGAGGATGACAACCTGAACGGAACCTATGTTGCTTCGCAGGAGGGCACCTACAATTACCAGGTTCCCATTGACTGGAACGGCTGGCGAATCCTTTCTTTCCCTTACTCTGCTACAGCAATTTCTACCAACGGTGGGCTTGGCAACGTTGATGCTAACGGTCAGCGCGAAGTGAACCGGATCATCGCTTTGCAGTTTATTTTGCTTTCTGCGGGTGGCCAGAGTGATAACTCGGTAGGTTTTGGGCTTGACCAGGCCTTGTTCACCATTAATGGCCCCTACGAACCGTGAAAAACCAACGTCACTTTTGGATAGCCGGATGTTGCGCGGCGGCAGTGCTCTTGAGCTCCTGCGGTGTACAGTTTGCGCCGATGGCGTTGAAGGAATTGCCGGGTGAGCGAGCCAATACCAACGCTTTTGCCGGTTTCAGCGCCCGGTCGGTTTACAACAACACTACCGGAGACGAAGTTTGGGGGCCGGAGGCTTGTGGCGATTTAAACATTGGAGAAAAGGGTGCTTTTGAAGGCAACGCCATTCGCGTGCGTTGGGACCAAACGCCCGCTTGCGATTGGGTTGGCATGGGCATCGGCTGGGACGGCTGGCAGCCCAAAGACCTCAGCGGCATCATGGACAATGCCTCGCTGCGCTTTCAAATGCGGGCTTCCGAAGGCGAAAGCCGCATCCCCATCATGATTTTCCTGCTGGAAGACTACGCCACCACCATGTCTGCGGCACCTTTGCGCGCCGGATACATGGAGCGCTATCCGCTGGATACCACCTGGCGCGAAGTGATTTTGCCACTGAGCGACTTTCCGGCGTTAAAGGACGGCCTGGACCTGACCAACATCAAACAATTGATTGTTGAATTGCAAGGCAAGGGCGACGTGATGCTGGACAACATGGAGATCGTTCCCAACGTGGATCAGCCAGTTTCGGACTCGCGCATTATCCGTCCAAGCATAACGGCGCCTGCATCCCTTCCTTTTGTACTCTTTGAAGGCAGCCTTCCCAACAGTTGGGGCCTGGAGCGCAATGATTGCCGCGATTTTTCCCTGAAATCCGGTGAACTCAGCCTGGACTGGTGGGGCCAGTGCCCGTACAGCAACATGGGCTTTAGCTGGAACCGCTGGCTGGGCGTGGATTTGAGCAGCTTGCTCAGCGGCACCGCGCTTGTCGTGGACGTAGACCTGGAGCCCGGTCAGGGTGCTTTGTTGGCAGGTTTTGAAGATTACGGAGGGCGCTCTTCGCTGCTTAACCTGCGCGATTATTCGCCTGGATCGGATGGGTTACTGCGCATTCCTCTGGCTGATTTTGCGTTGGCCGATAAAGGGGTTCAATCCGGTAACCTAAAACATTTTATGCTGGATGTACGCGGAAAAGGGAAGGCACGGATCCGTTCCATCCGTTTGGAAAAACTGCCTTGAATTATGCTGCCATGAAAACACAACATTTCTTCACCCTTTTAGCCGCAACGCTCACACTGACCGTTTTTTCTGCCGTTGCGCAACCCATCAACCGCCCTTCACCCGAGATGCAGGAACAGCAAATTGCCGACTTGATGCGGCGTATGACGCTGGAGGACAAAGTGGGCGAAATGACGCAGCTCACGTTGGATATGTTGTGCTATGGTGATCCCTACATGCTGGACGCGCCGGTTCGTCTGAGTCCTGAAAAAATGCGCAAAGTGTTAGTGGACTTGCGCGTCGGTTCCATTCTAAACGCTCCGAACCACACGCTGCCGCGGGAGCGCTGGCTCGAAATCATAGAGGCTATTCAGACGATGGCTACGCAGGAAAAAGCCAGCGGCATTCCGGTTTTGTACGGCATTGACGCCATTCACGGCGCCAATTATGTTGGAGGGGCTACCTTATTTCCGCAGCAGATTGCGCTGGCCGCTACCTGGGATACCTCGCTCGCACGCCGCATGGGCCAGATTGTTGCGTATGAAACGCGCGCAGCCGGCATTCCTTGGAATTTCTCTCCCGTGCTAGACATCGGCCGCGATCCGCAATGGCCCCGCTTTTGGGAGACCTTTGGCGAAGATGTTCTGTTGGCCAGCCAGATGGGCCAGGCGATGGTAGAAGGATACCAGGGCAACGACATCAGCAGCGGCGAAGCGGTAGCCGCCTGCATGAAGCACTTTCTCGGTTATTCCGTTTCGCTCAGCGGTCGCGACAGGACGCAGGCCTGGCTTCCTGATCGGGAATTGCGGCAGTATTTTCTGCCCACTTTTCAAGCAGCCATTGATGCCGGTGCCCGCACGATCATGATTAACTCCGGCGAGATTAACGGCGTGCCTGTCCACGCCAATCCCGCGATTCTGCAAACCCTGCTGCGCGACGAGCTGGGCTTCACTGGCGTAGCTGTTTCGGATTGGGAAGACATCAAATACTTGTACACGCGCCACCGGGTGGCCCGCGACTACAAAGACGCCATCGCCATGGCCATCAATGCTGGCATAGATATGAGTATGGTGCCAACCGATCTGGACTTTCCCGTGTTGCTGTTGGAATTGGTGCGCGAGGGCAGGGTTTCTGAAGCCCGGATCAACGAAGCAGTAGGACGCATTCTGCGCCTTAAGCAGGAACTAGGCTTGTTTGATCATCCGACAGGCCCCGCGCAAACCTATCCGCTTTTCGGTTCGGCTGAACATGCGCAGGTCAGCTACCAGGCCGCTGTAGAAGCCATCACATTATTGCGCAATCGAAATAACGTGCTACCCCTCTCCGACCAAACCCGAATTCTGGTTACCGGGCCTGTGGCGCATTCGCTCAACGCGCTAAACGGCGGTTGGACACACACCTGGCAGGGAGTAGACACCACCTACAATACCCCGGGCAAAAAGACCATTTTGCAAGCTTTGCGGGATGCCTTGCCTGGTCGGGTTACGTATACGCCAGGTAGCGGAATCGATCAGCCCGGCGACTTGAATGAAGTTGCCCGGCTGGCTCGCGACGCCGATGTCATTTTGGTCTGTTTAGGTGAAATGCCCTACACGGAAGTGGTCGGCAATCTGAATGACCTGGACATGCCTGTCGCACAGCGCGATTTGCTGCGTGCCGCAAAGGCTGCCGGCAAACCAGTGGTGTTGCTGTTGGTCGAAGGGCGACCGCGCACGTTCAACGATGTAGCTGAATTGCCCGATGCGGTGGTCATGGCTTACTTGCCCGGCGACGAAGGCGGCCGGGCTCTGGCTGATGTGCTGTTGGGCCGCCGCAGTCCGGGGGGACACCTGCCCTTTACCTATCCGCGCTATTCCAATGCCTTACTGACCTATGACCATAAGAAAACCGATGGTCTGGATGTCAAGTTCGGATGGACGGCCTTTGATCCGCTTTTTGAATTCGGAGAGGGTTTGAGCTACACCGCGTTTGCGTTGAGCAACCCTGCCCTTTCGCCCGCTGCGTGGGACGGCAAGGGCACCCTGAACATTCAGGTAGAGCTGCGCAATACCGGACGTCGCGAGGGCAGCGAGTTGGTGGCCTGTTACCTGGACGACGAAGTGGCCAGCATCACCCCGCCTGTCAAGCGGCTCGTGGCTTACCAAAAAGTTAGCCTTGCCCCTGGTGGCAGCACCACCGTTTCGTTCCAACTCAGGCTCAAGGACCTGGCCTTTATTGGTGCCGACGGACTTCCGCGCACCGAGGCCGGAACATTTCGGGTGTTAATTGGCGATCAGGAACTGCGTTTTGAACTTTTGGAGTCTGCCAAACCTTAAAGTATTACACGAATCGTTGCTTATGAATACCTCCCTCAAGTTTAGTTGTTTGGTCTTGTTGGCCGCATGGGCTTCGTCGGCTCAAGCGCAGTGCTACCGCCTGGTCTGGGCCGATGAATTTGATGGCACTGCCCTGGACACCACCGCCTGGTCTTACCAAATCGGCAATGGTTGCCCCGCACTCTGCGGTTGGGGCAATGACGAACAGGAATGGTACCAACGCGACAACCTGGAGGTCAGCGGAGGCACGATGAAGATTCACGTCCGCGAGGAAACGGTCGGCACCAACTCCTACACCTCTTCGCGCATTCGAACCTTTGAAAAGATGCATTGGACCACCGGGCGTTTTGAAGCCCGGATGAAAATGCCAACCGGACAGGGGCTTTGGCCTGCTTTTTGGATGCTCCCTGAAGAAAGCCATTACGGCACCTGGCCCATGAGCGGCGAGATCGACATCATGGAGATGATCGGCAGCCAGCCGGCTACTACTTTCGGTACTATTCATTACGGTCCGGCCTATCCGGCCAATCAATACGCGGGCAATACCACTACCCTGCCTTCCGGTATCCTCGCGGATGATTTTCACGAGTTCGCAGTGGAGTGGGAGGCCGAAGAGATTCGCTGGTACATAGACGGCGCGCTTTACCATACCATGAACCCGGATAATTTGTTGCCTTATCCGTGGCGCTTTAACCGCGATTTCCACCTGCTACTCAACGTGGCTGTGGGCGGGTATTTTCCCGGCTACCCCGATGCCACTACCGTGTTTCCCCAAGTCATGGAAGTGGATTACGTGCGCGTGTACCAGGACGTCAACACCACCACGATCAGCGGACCCGCGTTGGTTTCGCCCAGCTCGGAAGATGTGCGCTATTACGTGCAACCGGTGGAAGGGGCCTTGTACACCTGGACGGCTCCGTCGGGAGCCAGCATCGCTTCCGGGCAAGGAACCACGGCTGCTTCCGTAAACTGGGGCAAGACGCCGGGTGCGCTGCAAGTGGCGATAACCTCGCCGGGTTGCAGTGCTGCGTTGACGCGCCCCATCGCCATGCTGCAGCCCGACTGCTCCGACACCCTGCTCGATTTTGAAGGCCAAGCGCTGATTTCCTGGATTTCTACTGACGGGGTGTACGAGGACGACGACGTCAATCCGGGTTCGGACGGGGTTAATTCCTCAACCAGTGTGGCGCGCTATGAGCGCAATCCGGCGGTGTCGTACAACGTTTTGCGCTACACGGCAGACGGGTTCAGCGATGCCGGTCCCTACAAGAACGATTCGCTGATTCTTGAAATGGACGTGTATACCAACGCGCCGGCAGGAGCACAGATCACGATGCAAATGGAGAACATGCAGTTGGCTGCGCTTTCCTATCCAAGCGGACGCAATAGCGTTTACCAAGCCATAACTTCCCGGACCAATGCCTGGGAGACCATGCGTTTTGCTTTTAGCATGGCACCGGATGGCCTGCTCGCGGACAACAGCATCAATCAGTTTCTGATTTTGTTCCAGCCCGGAACTTCTTCCAGCAACGTGTTTTGGTTCGACAACCTGCGGGTTTCTGATGCTTCCTGTCTGGCCAGCGGACTGGAGCCCGTGCAGGGCGTGCAAAGCGGCAGCGTATGGCCTAATCCGTTTCAGGGTGGATTGAACTGGTCCGGAAGCCAGCCTGCCCTGGAGGCAGCGTTGCTCGATGCCTCGGGTCGCCTGGTGCTCAACCTGCCCGTTCAACAATCAACCACCCTGACCTGGAACCTGCCAGCGTTAGCATCCGGGGCCTATTGGCTGCGCGTCCGCACCGAGGCAGGCTGGTCTACGTACCGGTTGAGTAATTTTTCTGAGCGATGAACAAAACATTAGTTTTATTATGTTTTGCATTTGCCGGGTTGGGCTCGCTGTTTGCGCAGCCCATTCCCGTTGAATTGCGACAAACCCCGGAGGGCTGGCAAATGTTTCGCGGTGGTGAACCCTATTATGTCCGCGGCGGGGGCGGAACCGGCGATCTGGAACTGCTCGTGGCCAGTGGTGGCAACAGCATTCGAACCTGGAGCGCTGCCGATGCGCGGCCCATATTGGACCAGGCCCATTCCCTCGGCATCAGCGTCATGGTGGGCCTCTGGATGGGCCAGGAGCGCCAGGGATTTGACTACAGCGATCCGTATGCGGTCGAAGATCAGTTGCGCGCTTTCCGCGACGACGTGCGCGAACTCAAGGACCATCCTGCTGTGTTGCTTTGGGGCGTCGGCAATGAAGTAGACCTGTTCTACACGGATTTCAATGTCTGGGACGCCGTAGAAAAGATCTGCGCCATGATTCACGAGGAGGACCCCCTTCACCCGACCTGCGTGGTCACCGCGGGCATCGACGTGGCGGAAATTCAATTGATACGCGAGCGCGCGCCCTCCGTGGACATGCTCGGCTTCAACACTTACGGCGACTTGCCGCGTGTACCCCGCCTGGTGGACCGCTACGGCTATACGGGCCCATACCTGATCACGGAATGGGGAACAGACGGCCACTGGGAAGTGCCTAAAACGGACTGGGGTGTTCCGGTGGAATTGACCGGTACGCAAAAAGCGACGTTGTACGCCGAGCGCTACCGCAACGCTATTGCCGCCGACAGTGCGCAATGCCTGGGCTCCTATGCGTTTTTGTGGTCGCAGAAGCAGGAAACCACACCTACCTGGTACGGGGTTTTTCTGGAAGACGGCAGCCCGACAGCCAGCATCGACGCGCTGGCGGATTCCTGGGGTATGCCCCCTACCAACCGGGCTCCGGTCATAGAAACCTATACGCTGCAAAACCGCGATCCCTACTCCAGCCTGCGCCTGGCTCCCGGCGAGGCCGTCAGCATTCAGCTCGTGGCCAAAGACCCCGGTAGCGGACCCTTGCGCATTCGTTGGGAGCTGCTGCCCGAGAGCCAGGACATCAAAGCCGGTGGAGATCGCGAGAGCCGCCCGACAGCGGTCCCTCTTTCTATCAACGGCGATTTGGAGAGCGGTTTTTCGTTCCGCGCCCCGCGTGCAAAAGGGTCTTTTCGTCTATTCGTATACCTCTATGAAGACGGGGGAAGGGCTGTTGCGGCCAATTACCCCTTTTTGGTGGACTGACCAGCCTGTGCACTGCGCGGGTTAGGGTTTTGGAGTAGTGTGGCGGGGTTTTGGAGTAG
>CAYSDI010000088.1:12606-15126 GCA_964429745.1 uncultured Chitinophagales bacterium
GTTTTGGAGTAGCGTGGCGGGGGTTTTAAGGCGGTGTGGTGGGGTTTTTCGTTTAATCATCAGGCTTCCCTGCTGTCTGGTGTATCTTTCGGGGTAGATGCGCGGCTTCCATGATCATGCTCCAGTTCGGCGTTTAATTGAGCTCCCGAGCTTCAGGAGAGGCTTTTTGTTGGTACTGTTTTCTTTAGGTGGGCTCCTTGCTGGCAGCCCGTTCCTGCTCGCCCAAAGCCCTCCCAACATTGTTTTCATTCTGGCCGATGACTTGGGCTATGCCAGTTTGGGCTGCACCGGACAGGCCGGGCGTGCTGCCGGCGGGCTGCCTGCGATGCAAACCCCAAACCTGGACAGCATGGCCGCTCGCGGCATGCGTTTTACCGACCACTACGCCGGTGCCCCCACGTGCGCCCCGGCCCGCGCATCGCTGTTAACCGGCTTGCACACGGGTCATGTAAACATCCGCGCTAACCGAGGCTACAATCCGGGCAACGAGCCTCTGGACAGCATCCCCACGCTGGCAGATGTCTTGCGGTCAGTAGGCTATCGAACGGTGGCCATCGGCAAATGGGGACTGGGTGGAGAAGTCAACCAGAATTACGAAGGCCATCCGCTTCGCCGGGGCTTTGATGCCTTCTTTGGTGTATTGGATCAAACGCAATGCCACCAGCAATACCTGGATCGGGTCACGGGGTCAAATCCGGATGGCGGCATTTGGCGCGACTACAGTCGCTTGCAGACGGGCGTAGATGTGCCGGAAACCTATGCCAACAATCTGTTTGGGAGTGAGGCGGTTCGTGTCATTGATGACTTATACGACGAAGGGCCATTTTTCCTGTACCTCTCGCTCACAACACCCCACGCCCGCATGGAAGTTCCACCGTCCGGGTTGCCGTTGTTCGCAGACTCGAGCGCCTGGCCCGACCATGAGAAAGCATATGCTTCCATGGTGGCCTCGATGGATGAGCAAGTAGGCCGCGTGCTGCGCGCCTTGGACAGCCTTGGCATTGCGGAGCAAACGCTGGTGCTCTTTAGCAGCGACAACGGCCCGCACGACGAGACTGGTAACCTGGGCACTACGCCGGTGCACGATTGGGAATTTTTTGACGAGAACACTCCGCTCCGCGGACGCAAGCGTCAGTTGCTGGAGGGAGGCATTCGCGTTCCCTTGTTGGCGTATTGGCCCGGCGCGGTAGCGGCAGGCAGTGTCAGCGACTTGCCCTGCGCTGCATGGGACGTCATGCCCACGTTGGCTGCGTTAAGCGGCGCGGCCCTTGACCCGGCATTGGATGGGTTATCGTTTGCGCCCACGCTGACGGCAAGCGGCCGGCAACAGCGGCATTTTGCGCTGTATTGGGAATTTGACGATCTTTTTTTGCGCCAGGCCGTGCGGATGGGTCCGTGGAAAGCGCTGCGCAATGGACATACGGCCCCTGTGCAATTGTATTACTTGCCGGATGATCCGGGCGAAAGCCTGGACCGCGCGCGTGACCTGCCGGAGTTGGCGGCTACCATGGCTAATTATATGGTGTGCATGCGGGTGCCTTCGCCCGATTTTCCGTCGCCGATTGACGGATGGCCTGCGCCGGATTGTGTGGAATTGATTGCCGCCCTGGAGCAGCCGATCGCGGACAGCCGGGTGGTGCAGCCTGCGTTGAATGCGCTGAATTTGGTGTTTTCGGCAGCCGCGTTGGATGAAGCCCCCGTGGAGTTGCGGGTTTTTGCGCTGTCAGCGCCAACGGGGGAATTGGCTCTCTTGCCTACGCTCGACGGCGCGTGGCAAACTTCCTGGACTCCAGCCGAATACGGCATGCAGCGCTTCCGGATGCTTGTGGTTCACCCGGACGGGCGGGAGCGCGATCTGGTAGTTTCGTTTGAGCTGGCGGAGTGCCCGCTGGTGGCCGTTTCTACAACATCCTGGGTCGTTTCTGCCGTAGACAGCGAGGAGACGGACGCCGTGTCGAACCAAGCCTGGCAGGCCTTTGACGGCGATCCCGCTACTCTTTGGCATACCCAGTGGTCGGCGGCTGACCCGCCGCACCCCCATTTTTTGGAAGTGGATCTAGGTGCCGTTTACCGCATCGGCGGGTTGGACTACCTGCCGCGGCAGAGCAGTAGCGAGAATGGCATTATCGCGGATTATGCATTGTTTATTGGAAACAGCGCCGGGCTGGGGTCTGGTGCTGTAGGCGGTGCTGCCGCGCGGGTTGCGGCCGGACATTGGAGCTGGACGGATGAGCTCCCTTTGCGCAGCCTGCGCTTTGCCGCTCGCGATGCGCGCTACTTTCGACTGGAAGCGTACAGCGAGATCAACGGCGGTCCGTGGACGAGCGCGGCGGAGTTGACGCTCTGGGCCGATTCCTGTGTTCTTGTGCTTGATACCACAACAGCGCCTCCACCCCTTGGTCTGCAGCCCGTGTCAGGCACGTTGCTGCGGGTTTTCCCGAATCCCGTCGGGGCGGGGCAATGGGTGCAGGTGAAAGGGCTGGACGCGTTCGCGTTTTCGGGGTCTGGGCGGGACGGTGG
>CAYSDI010000089.1:0-14918 GCA_964429745.1 uncultured Chitinophagales bacterium
AGAGTATAAGCAAGGACGCGTACCTTTGCACACTTTCCGCGCGGACATTGACTATGCTTTGCGCGAATCACAGACCATTTACGGCAAAATCGGCGTCAAGTGCTGGATTTGCAAAGGAGATGTGTTGGGCAAGCGCGACTTGTCACCTGGTATTGTCGAGAAGCAGGATCCACGCGCACCGCAGCCACGTCGCCGTCCCGGTGGTGGTGAAGGTGGCGGTGGCCGCGAGGGCCGCGATAACCGAGACACTCGCGATTCTCGAGATCGCGGTGCCGGGGGTGGGGGGAATGCCGGAGGCGGTGGCGGTCGCAAGCGCACCGGTGCCTGATCTCCAGGGCAGAAATAGTTTAGGAGAACAGATTGACCAACGAATAAGAGCCTAAGAGCGATGCTTCAACCAAAGCGCACCAAGTTCCGAAAAATGCAGAAGGGCCGCATGCCTGGTAATTCAGGTCGCGGAACGGAATTGGGTTTCGGATCCTTCGGCCTCAAAGCCTTAGAATCCGCATGGATTACAAACCGTCAGATCGAGTCTGCCCGTATCGCGGTAACGCGTTTCATGAAGAGGGAAGGCCAGGTCTGGATCAATATTTTTCCCGACAAACCAATCACCAAAAAGCCTGCCGAAGTTCGAATGGGTAAAGGAAAGGGTAACCCGGAGGGCTGGGTAGCTGTCGTGAAACCGGGGCGCATCATCTTCGAAGCGGATGGAGTTCCAATGGAAACCGCAAAAGAGGCCATGCGCCTGGCAGCTCAGAAACTGCCGATTGCCACCAAATTTGTCACTCGTCCGGATTACGCAGCCGAACAATAACGTTCCAAAGTTCAGCCATGTCAAAGACGCGCAAAGAGGATATCCTGCAAATGAGCGATGAGGATATCCGCATGAAAATCAGCGATGACCGGGAAAACCTTCAGCGAATGAGGTTTAACCACGCCATTTCGCCACTGGATAACCCCATGTCGCTTCGCAGCCTGCGCAGGGAGATTGCCCGGCTCAACACCGAATTGAATGTACGCGCCGATGGGGCCGCCCAAACCGTCAAGCAACCATGACCCAACAGGCAACCGAAACGAGAAACCTGCGAAAGACCATCATTGGATTGGTTTCCAGCAACAAGTCCGACAAAACCATTACGGTGGTTGTGGAGCGGAAGATTCAGCACCCGATTTACGGCAAGTTTGTAAAGCGGAGCAAAAAATACACGGCTCACGACGAAAAGAATACCTGCACTGAAGGCGATCGCGTCCGAATCATGGAAACCCGTCCTCTGAGCAAAACAAAGCGGTGGCGCTTAGTTGACATTCTCGAACGCGCTAAGTAAAGTCTTATGATCCAGCAAGAAACACGACTGAAAGTCGCTGACAATAGCGGAGCCCGCGAAGTTCTCTGCATCAAGGTGCTTGGCAGCTCCCGTCAGCGGTATGCCTCGGTTGGCGACAAAATTGTCGTGACCGTAAAAGACGCCATTCCCAATGGCAACGTAAAGAAAGGTACGGTATCCAAGGCCGTCGTGGTTCGGGTGAGCAAAGAGGTTCGCCGCAAGGATGGATCGTACATCCGCTTCGATGACAATGCCGCCGTGCTGTTAACTGCTTCTGACGAGCCGCGCGGCACCCGAATTTTCGGTCCTGTTGCTCGCGAGTTGCGCGAGAAGGATTTCATGAAGATTGTATCACTCGCCCCTGAGGTACTTTGAACCTGCGACAATCATGAACAAGACTGATAAGAAACCCAAATACAGCATTCGCAAGAACGATATCGTTCTGGTGACGGCTGGCGCGGACAGCGGCAAGGAAGGCAAGGTTCTGCAAGTGTATGCCAGTGGCAGAGTGCTTGTAGACGGTGTTAACATCGTGTCAAAAGCAACCCGTCCCAATGCAGCTACCCCCAATGGTGGCATCGTTAAGAAGGAGGCATCGGTCTCCATGTCCAACGTGATGTTGAAGGATCCCAAGACTGGAAAGCCGACACGCGTTGGTCGCAAAGAAGTAAACGGTAAAATGGTCAGATACGCTAAAAAATCAGGGGAGGTGATTGACAAATGAGCTATCAACCCAGATTAAAGAAACGGTACCAGGCTGAAGTCGTCCCCAAATTACGGGAACACTTCGGGTACAAGTCGGTCATGCAGGTTCCCCGCATGGTTAAGATCAGCATCAACCAGGGTATCGGCGCCGCCACCCAGGATAAGAAACTGGTTGATGTCGCTGTGGAGGAGATGACGATGATTGCTGGTCAGAGGGCTGTGCCTTGCTACGCCAAGAAATCGGTATCAAACTTCAAGCTCCGCGAGGGGATGCCCATTGGTGCTAAAGTAACCTTGCGCGCTAATCGGATGTGGGAATTTTTAGACCGTTTGGTTTCCATTTCCCTGCCGCGTGTTCGCGATTTCCGAGGAGTGAACAACAAGAGTTTTGACGGTCGTGGCAACTACACGATTGGCATTACCGAGCAAATCATTTTCCCGGAGATGGTCATCGATAAGATTGGCCGCATCAATGGAATGGACATCACTTTTGTTACCACGGCCCAAACCGACGCAGAAGCTTTCGAGCTGCTCAAGGAATTGGGAATACCGTTTAAGAAATAGATCATGGCAAAGGAATCCCTCAAAGCAAGGCAGCGCAAACGCGAGCGCATGGTCGCCAAATTCGCCGAGAAGCGCAAACAGCTCAAGGCTGATGGTCGTTTGGACGAACTGGACGCCATGCCGTTGAACGGTTCATCTGTTCGGCTGCACAACCGCTGTTTGTTGACCGGTCGCCCCCGTGGGTTTATGCGCGATTTCGGATTGTGTAGAAATCAGTTTCGCGATCTTGCGGTCAAAGGGCATATTCCCGGGCTTAGAAAAGCCAGTTGGTAATCAATAAATCCTCCCGGTGTTTATTCACTGGTGGAATCAAAAAAAAGGCATGGCTGTCACTGACCCTATAGCAGACTACCTGACCCGGATTCGCAACGCGCAAATCGCAGGGCATCGTATCGTTGAAATTCCGTCCTCCAATACCAAAAAGAGGCTGACGGAGATTCTCTACGACCAAGGCTATATCCTCAAATACAAGTTTGAGGATGAAGTTGGCCCGACGGGCACTATTAAGATCGCTCTTAAATACGATCCGGTGTCTAAAGACCCGATTATCCGAAAGTTGGAGCGCATCAGCCGTCCGGGACTCCGTCAATACCGCGGAGCAGATGACCTGCCCCGCATTCTAAACGGCATGGGTGTGGCTATTGTGTCTACCTCCAAGGGTATCATGACTGATAAAGCTGCTCGTGAGCAGAATGTCGGTGGCGAAGTCCTTTGCCTGATTTACTGATCGAATTCCGAATTACTCCAAGCGCTTAAAGCCAAGCAGATGTCTCGCATAGGAAATGCCATAATCACCCTGCCCAAGGGGGTAACCGTTGCCCTCGGCGCCGGTAATGTGGTCCGTGTCAAAGGCCCAAAAGGCGAATTGACACAGACCATGGAAGCCGACATGTCGCTGACGGTTGAAGACGGTGTGGTCAAGGTGACTCGCCCCACCGACCAAAAGCGGCACAAGGCCATGCACGGTCTTTACCGGGCGCTGATCAACAACATGGTCATTGGGGTTTCCACCGGATTCAAAAAGGAACTGGAGTTGGTAGGCGTTGGTTTCCGCGCCGCCACCACAGGCCAGGTTCTCGAGTTGCAAGTAGGTTACTCGCACCCGATTTACATGGCCCTTCCCCCGGAAATTAAGTTGTCTTCAGAGACGGTAAAGGGTAAGAACCCCACCATCACTTTGGAGTCGAATGATCGGCAATTGTTAGGTCAAATGGCGGCTAAAATCCGCTCGATTCGCAAGCCGGAGCCTTACAAAGGCAAGGGTATCAAGTACACCAATGAAGTGTTGCGCCGCAAAGCTGGCAAAACTGCTTCCTCGAAATAATTAAAAAACAGCTACAACGGTTCATCCATGATAGCGAAGAAGCTGGCAAGAAGAAGGCGCATCCGTCACGGTATCCGCAACAAGATTACGGGCACCGCGCAACGTCCCCGCCTCTCGGTTTTCCGCAGCAATAAGGAAATCTACGTACAACTCGTAGATGACCTGAATGGCCACACCCTGGCCGCTGCTTCCTCCCGCGAAGAAGGGATTCAGGGACAAGGCAACAAAGTGGAACAGGCCCGCAATGTGGGTTTGCGCCTCGCGGAAATTGCCAAAAGCAAAGGGTTGGAATTGGCGGTTTTTGACCGCGGTGGGTATCTCTATCACGGCCGGGTGAAATCCCTGGCTGACGGCGCCCGCGAAGGTGGCCTTAAATTCTGAAAGGAACCATGTCAGGAAAAAACGTTAAAAGTGTCCGGGCTAGCGAGCTCGAGCTCACCGAAAAGGTGGTCCAGATTAAGCGCGTAGCCAAGGTTACGAAAGGCGGCCGTACGTTCAGCTTCTCTGCCCTTGTGGTGGTTGGCGACGGACATGGCATCGTCGGCCATGGACTTGGCAAGGCCCGTGAGGTGACCGAAGCCATTACCAAAGGCATCGAAGATGCTAAAAAGAATTTGGTGCAGGTTCCTATTCACAAAGGCACGGTACCTCACACCCAGTTTGGAAAATTCCAGGCCGGTAAGGTGCTCATCAAGCCCGCTGCAAGTGGTACCGGTGTTATTGCCGGAGGAGCCATGCGCGCTGTTTTGGAAAGCGCCGGGATCAAGGACGTGCTGGCCAAGTCCTTGGGTTCGTCCAACCAGCACAACGTGATTAAGGCTACCATGGAAGCGCTGACGCAAATGCGCGACGCCAACACCGTAGCCCGCGATCGCAACGTCGGTATTCAAAAGGTATTCAACGGATAATCCCTATGGCACGATTGAAAGTTACCCAGGTTAAGAGCGGCATCGACCGTACAGAGCGCCAGAAACGGACCTTGCAGGCCCTGGGTCTTCGCAAGTTGCATCAAACGGTGGAGCATGAAGGGACTCCTCAGGTGCAGGGCATGATTGCCAAAGTTCTCCATTTGATCAAAGTCGAAGAGATCTGACCATGGAATTGCATAAACTAACACCGGCCAGCGGGTCGATTAAGAAAAGAAAGCGGATCGCGCGCGGACAAGGTTCCGGTAGAGGCGGTACCTCGACTGTTGGTCACAAGGGTGCCAAATCCCGGACTGGCTATTCGCGCAAAGTTGGCTTTGAAGGAGGCCAGATGCCCTTGCAGCGTCGCGTCCCAAAGCGCGGTTTCAAGAACATCAACCGCATTGAGTACAAGGCCATTAACCTGGACCAACTCGGCGCACTTGCTACAAAAAACAATTGGTCTTCCATTACCATGGATATGCTCCTTGAGGGCGGATTCGTGCGCAGCAGCGACCGGGTCAAAATCCTGGGTCGCGGAGAATTCACCCAAAAGCTCGACGTGCAAGCACACGCCTTCAGCGCCTCGGCCACCAAGGCCATTGAATCCGCTGGCGGCAGTGCCACCATCATCTAAGCCTCTATGAAAGGTTTCATCGATACCCTGCGCAACATCTGGAAGATTGAAGAGCTGCGCAACAGGATTTTGTACACGCTCGGAATGCTCCTGGTCTTCCGATTAGGTTCATTCATCGTGCTCCCGGGCATCGATGCGGAGGTATACCGTGCAGTCATCGGCTCCAGTGGGGGCGGGGGACTGGTTGGCCTGATCAACTTGTTCAGCGGTGGTGGCTTTAATAACGCCTCCATTTTTGCGCTGGGTATTATGCCCTACATCTCCGCATCCATCGCCGTGCAGTTGTTGACCTTTGCTGTTCCGTATTTTCAGAAATTGCAGAAGGAAGGCGAAAGCGGCCGCCGCCAACTGAATCAGATTACTCGCTACCTCACGGTGATCGTTACCGTTTTTCAGGCTTCGGGTTACTACGTATACCTGAAGTCCCTGCAATCAGGCATGGATGGTGCCCAGTTCATCATGCTCGATCCAACGTTGTTTTGGGTTACCGCAGTGGTGGTGCTAACGGCGGGTACGCTGTTTTGTATGTGGTTAGGTGAGAAGATCACGGATCGGGGCATTGGCAACGGCATTTCTTTGCTGATTATGATCGGTATCGTTGCTGGTTTGCCAGGGGGCTTGATTGCCGAATTTGGTTTGCGTGAACAGGCGGGTCAAATTATGTCGTTCGTGTTGGAGCTCGTGTTCCTGGTCATCATCGTGATGGCTTCGGTTGCACTGGTCCAGGGGGTTCGCAGGATTCCGGTGCAGTACGCCAAGCAAATGCGCGGCAACCGGATGGTCGTTGGACATCGCCAGTACATTCCCATTAAGGTGAACGCCGCTGGTGTTATGCCTATCATTTTTGCGCAAGCGCTGATGTTCATTCCCGGGTTTTTTCAGCAGATGATGCCCGAATCGCAAAGCAGTGTTCTGGCGCTGTTGAATGATTATACCTCTTGGCCTTACAACCTCATTTACTTCTTCCTCGTTGTCATCTTCACTTACTTCTACACGGCCATTACGGTTAACCCCGTGCAAATTGCCGATGATTTGAAGCGCAACGGCGGTTTTATTCCCGGAGTAAAACCCGGTCGAAGGACGGCTGAGTTTTTGGACAATATTTTGTCCAGAGTTACCCTGCCGGGATCCATTTTCCTTGGTTTAATCGCGATCATGCCGGCATTTGCCGGGAGCTTTGGCATCAGCCAGTCGTTCGCCCTCTTCTTTGGGGGTACGTCCTTGCTCATCATAGTCGGCGTCGTGTTGGATACGCTGCAGCAAATTGAAAGCCATCTGTTGATGCGCCATTACGACGGTTTGATGAAGACCGGCCGGATTAAAGGGCGCGCAGGGGCAGGAGCGACGGTCTAATCTATGGTGACTTACAAAACCATAGAAGAGATTGAAGCGCTGCGGCAGAGTTCTTTGTTAGTTTCTAAAACGCTGACGGAGGTTGCAAAGGCCATAAAGCCGGGTTTGCCCACACGCAAACTGGACGAATTGGCCGAAACCTGCATCCGCGATCACGGTGGAGAGCCAGCCTTTAAAGGCTTCAAAGGTTTTCCTTGGACATTGTGCATATCCAGGAACGAGGAAGTGGTTCACGGTATGCCATCGGACGAAGAAATTCGGCCGGGTGATGTTCTTTCGGTGGATTGCGGGGTCAAGCTTAACGGCTACTATGGAGATTCTGCCTACTCTTTTTTGGTAGGTCAGGGAACTCCTGAAGCTTATGAGTTGTTACGCGTGACCAAAGCATCCCTGTTAAGGGGAATAGACCAGGCAGTTTCGGGCAACCGAATAGGTGACATTGGTTTCGCCATCCAGCAGTACACCGAGTTGGAGCGCCCCTACGGCGTCGTTCGGGAGCTGGTGGGCCACGGAATTGGTCGCAACCTGCACGAAGATCCGCAAGTGCCCAATTACGGCAGGCGCGGAAAAGGAATGAAACTTCAGGAGGGTCTGGTGCTCGCCATCGAGCCGATGATCACCCTGGGAACGCGGGAAGTGGTGCAGCGCAAAGATGGCTGGACCGTGGCTACCGCAGACGGAAAACTGGCGGCCCATTACGAGCACGACGTG
Organism: uncultured Chitinophagales bacterium; assembly: GCA_964429745.1. Lineage (GTDB taxonomy): Bacteria > Bacteroidota > Bacteroidia > Chitinophagales > BACL12 > WGOA01. Next base: position 7,525 of record CAYSDI010000089.1, read on the forward strand.
GTTGTACGTAAAGGATCGGCAGATGTTTTGTCCACTTTTTCGGGCATCGAAGAGGCGGAGCGAAGCAATTTGGAATTGACCGCAATTGACATAATGGAAATGGTGAATGGCTAAGCAGGACCTGATTAAACAAGATGGGACTATTTCTGAAGCCCTTTCCAACGCAATGTTCCGCGTTAAGTTGGAGAATGGGCACGAAGTAATCTCGACCATTTCCGGTAAAATGCGGATGCACTACATCAAAATTCTCCCCGGAGACCGTGTAGCGGTGGAGATGAGTCCCTACGATCTTTCCCGTGGGCGCATAACCTACCGGTACAAAAAGTGACCGATCATGAAAGTTAGAGCATCAGTCAAGAAACGGAGCGTGGATTGCATCATCGTGAAGCGCAAAGGCCGTATCTATATCATTAACAAGAAGAACCCAAAGTTCAAGCAACGTCAGGGTTGACCCTGTTTGCATAAACCAATAAGCGATGGCAAGGATTGCTGGCGTAGATTTACCCCCTGTTAAGCGAGGTTGCATTAGCCTCACTTACATTTATGGCATCGGGAGCACCCGGGCCGCGCAAATTTTGGCCAAAGCCGGGGTTGATCCCGACAAAAAGGTAAAAGACTGGTCCGACGAAGAGGTCACCAGCCTGCGCCAGGTCATTGCCGATTACAAACTCGAAGGTGCACTCCGCTCCGAGATGCAGATGAACATCAAGCGGTTGATGGACATTGGTTGCTACCGGGGTATCCGCCACCGTAAAGGTTTGCCCGTGCGTGGCCAAAGGACCTCCACAAATGCCAGAACCCGCAAAGGCAAGCGCAAAACGGTTGCCGGTAAAAAGAAAGCGCCTAAGTAAACCCTTTCTAAAGCCGGAATTTCCGGGCGAAAAGTTGCCGTACACGCAGCAGCCCTTCGCCCGAAACAATGGCTTGAGAAACGCCGCAACTGCGGCTTAACCAGGCAGTAACTCCCCAGGAATACAGATTGAAACTTTGACCGATGTCTAAGACAACCAGAAGACCGACAAAAAAGCGCAACGTTAAAGTAGACGCAGAGGGCCAGATTCACATCTCGGCCACCTTTAACAACATCATCATCTCCTTTACCAATATGGCAGGGCAGGTGATTAGTTGGGCGTCTGCTGGCAAAGCAGGCTTTCGCGGCTCCAAGAAGAACACCCCTTATGCTGCTCAGGTGGCCGCTACGGATGCAACCCGCGTTGCTTACGATGCCGGAATGCGCCGCGCTGAGGTGTTCGTGAAAGGTCCGGGTTCGGGCCGCGAGTCGGCCATCCGCACCATCAACAACAGCGGTATCGAAGTCACGCTGATTCGCGACATCACTCCGCTGCCCCACAACGGCTGCCGCCCACCCAAAAAGCGCCGCGTTTAACGCTCGCGCTGTAAGAAACCGATTACTGATAATTCCACACACGGAATGGCACGATACAGAGGACCAAAGACCAAAAAAGCCCGATCCTTCGGGGAACCGATTTTCGGATACGACAAAGCTTTCGAGCGCCGCAAGACCCCGCCCGGTCAGCACGGAACTTCCAAGCGTCGCAAGACTAAATCCGAATATGCCCTGCAGCTCAAAGAGAAGCAGAAGGCCAAGTTCACCTACGGGTTGTTAGAGCGGCAATTTGCAAACCTGTTCGACAAGGCCAACCGCCGTCACGGGATTACTGGTGAGAACCTCCTTCAGATGTTGGAAGCTCGCCTGGACAACACGGTATTCCGTTTGGGCATTGCCCCTACGCGCCGCGCTGCCCGTCAGCTGGTGACACACCGCCACATTGAAGTGAATGGTGTGTTGACTAACATCCCCTCCGCTACGCTTCACCCCGGCGACGTGATCACCGTTAAGGAGCGATCCAAAGACATGCAGGTGATCAGCGACTCCGTTCGTTCCTCTGGCCGCAAATACCCCTGGTTGGAATTCAACGCCGGACAGATGACGGGCAAACTGGTCCAATATCCGTCGCGCGAGGACATTCCGGAAAACATCAACGAGCAGCTCATAGTCGAGCTTTACTCCAAGTGATTTTTCCTTTTTTCTGCTACCCTGAATCAAAAACTGAATCCGAATATGGGAATCCTTGCTTTCCAAAAACCCGATAAAATCGTCCTCCAGAAGGCGACTGAATTTGAAGGTTTCTTTGAGTTCAAGCCGCTGGAGCCCGGTTTTGGAGTGACCGTGGGGAACGCCCTGCGTCGGGTACTGCTCTCTTCGCTGGAAGGGCATGCCATCACCGGCATCAAGATCAACGGGGTGGATCACGAATTCTCCACCATTAAAGGGGTGATGGAAGACGTGACCGAAATCATCCTCAACCTCAAGCAGGTTCGTCTCAAGCGCCAGGTGGACAACGACGACGTTACTTCAGAGAAAATCTTCCTGTCGCTCAGCGACCAGGATACGTTCAAGGCTGGCGACATTGAGAAGCACACCAACACCTTCCGCGTGATGAACCCGGATTTGTTGATCTGCCGGATGGAAAAGAAGGTTAAGCTTGAGCTGGAACTAACCATCGGCAAAGGCCGCGGCTATGTTCCCGCTGAAGAAAACCGCCCTGCAGATGCACCCATCGGGCTCATTCCTATGGATGCCATCTTCACGCCGATTAAGAACGTGAAGTACTCGGTCGAAAACACTCGTGTGGAGCAGAAGACTGACTTCGAAAAGCTCACGCTGGAAATCAAAACCGACGGCACTATACACCCGGAAGAGGCCATCAAAGAAGCTGCCAAAATCCTGATTCAGCACCTGATGTTGATCACGGATGAAAACATCACCTTCGATTCACTGGACAACGGTTCAGGGGACATCGTGGATGAGCATGTGCTGCACATGCGAAAGGTGCTGAAGACTTCGCTGGAAGACTTGGACCTGAGTGTGCGCGCATACAACTGCTTGAAAGCAGCTAAAATCAACTCGCTTTCTGAGTTGGTTCGCTACGACACCAACGAACTTTTGAAGTTCCGCAACTTCGGTAAAAAGTCGCTGGTGGAGATTGAAAACATGATCCACGAAAAAGGCTTGACCTTCGGCATGGATCTTTCGAAATTCAAATTGGAGGAAGACTGATCTGAGCCATGAGACACGGTAATAAAGTAAATTCCCTGGGCCGCAAATACGGGCACCGCAAAGCGTTGTTGTCCAACTTGGCGGTTGCCCTGGTCACCCACAAGCGGATTCGGACCACGAGCGCAAAGGCCAAAGCCCTTCGTTCATTCGTGGAGCCGATCATCAACCGTTCCAAGACAAACACCACGCACTCCCGCCGGATGGCCTTCCGCTACCTGCAGGACAAGGCGGCTGTTACGGAATTGTTCGACGACATTGCCACCAAAGTAGCTGCCCGTCCGGGTGGTTATACCCGGATCCTGAAAATCGGAACTCGTTCTGGTGACGCAGCCGAGATGGTGTACATTGAATTGGTGGACTACAACGAAGGCATGCAGAAAGATGCCAAGAAGAAAGTTCGCCGCAGCAGCCGCCGTTCCCGCAAGGGCGGTACCGCCGATGGCGCTGATGCCGGGCCCGCCGCAGAAAAAGCTTCAGCAGCTAAGGCTCCCAAAGCCCCAAAGGCAGCAGCCCCAAAGCAAGCACCTAAGTCAGAGGAGCCCGCCGCTGATGCCGGAGAATCCACGGAAACCGCGGAATAAGTGCACCTGCGATTGCGGTGATTCAGCAGATCTTTTTGCCCGGCAACAGGTTCTGTTAATCCCATAAAACAGCCGCACATATTGGTTTAAGATCCCCAACCGCAGCCAGAAACGGCTGCGGTTGTTTTTTGGATGGACCTGATGAATGCCACGTGCTTGCCTTTCAGCCATTAACCATCCGGATACCCCTTCCCCGCCCTTTGGCCTTACAGCTTCAAGGCTTACCTTTGCAGGGCTTTAGAGAACCGGGTTCCAGCACCTGGACCGGTTCAAGCACTTCCTCCTGATGAAGTATTTTGAAAAGGTGCCAGCCGTTCTTCTTCTCCAGGATGGCACCTATTTTGGCGGGCAGTCGGCCGGACGCATCGGCACTACCTGGGGAGAAATCTGCTTTAACACCGGCATGACCGGGTATCAGGAAGTTTTTACTGACCCTTCGTATTTCGGGCAGATTCTGGTGATGACCAATGTACACATTGGCAATTACGGGGCATTGGCCGCCGATGCCCAGTCGTCCGGGACTAAAATCAATGGGTTGGTGGTCCGGAATTTCACCAACCTGTACTCGCGCAAAATGGCCGACAGCTCCATCCAGGAATACCTGTTGGCGCAGAACCTGATCGCAATCTCGGACATCGATACCCGGCAGTTAGTGCGCCACATACGCAGCAAAGGCGCGATGAACGCCATCATTTCTTCCGAAATCACGGATCTGGACCAGCTTCGGGCGCGCCTTGAATCGGCCCCTTCCATGGACGGTTTGGAATTGGCCAGCAAGGTTAGTACCGCCAATGCCTACGACTTTGGTTCAGCAGATGCTCCTTACCGGGTCGCGGCTCTGGACTTTGGCATCAAGACCAATATTTTGCAATCCTTGGCCGAGCGAAACGTGTACGTCCGGGTTTTTCCCGCCAAAACGCCGTTTGCTGAAATGCAGGCCTTTCGCCCGGATGGCTATTTTCTGTCGAATGGCCCCGGTGACCCTGCGCCAATGCACTACGCGGTGGACACGACGCGGGCTATCCTCGACGAAGGCAAGCCGCTGTTCGGCATTTGTTTAGGCCACCAGATCCTCGCGCTGGCCTGCGGTATTCCCACCTATAAAATGCACCACGGACACCGCGGGGCCAACCATCCGGTCCTCAATATTCAAACCGGCAAGGGTGAAATCACCACGCAAAACCATGGCTTTGGTGTTGATCCTGACGCCATCCGGTCAAGCCCGGATTTGACCATCACACACGTAAACTTAAACGACCAAACCATCGAAGGAATCCGGCTGAACCACAAGCCGGCCTTTTCTGTACAGTACCACCCCGAAGCTTCGCCGGGTCCACACGACAGCCGCTACCTGTTCGACGAATTTGTCGGTATGATGGCTAACGCGTAAAGGATACCCAAGGCAAATTCGGGAAAAAAATTCCAGTAACCATGAGCAGCATTTCCGATATCCACGCCCGCCAGATCCTCGATTCGCGCGGGAACCCCACCGTTGAAGTAGATGTAATTACCGAAGAAGGCTTTTTGGGCCGGGCAGCCGTTCCCAGTGGGGCGTCAACGGGCAAGCACGAAGCTGTTGAATTGCGCGACGGCTTTGACAATGTCTACCTCGGCAAGAGCGTAACAAAAGCTGTGGATAACGTTAACAATGTTATCTTTCCGGAATTGGAGGGCATGAGCGTGCTCGACCAAAAGGCCATAGACCAGATTATGCTGGAGTTGGACGGCACGGAGAACAAGTCCAAATTGGGCGCCAATGCTATGTTGGCCGTATCGCTTGCCGCGGCAAAAGCAGGTGCAGAAGCCACCGGCCAGCCGCTTTACCGCTACGTTGGCGGTGTCAATGCTTCGGTATTGCCCACCCCCATGATGAACATCCTCAACGGAGGTTCACACGCTGACAACCGCATCGACTTTCAGGAATTTATGATCATTCCCGCAGGAGGGGAGGATTTCTCTACAGCCCTTCGCATGGGTGTGGAAGTTTTTCACCACCTGAAAAAGGTGCTGAGTTCAAAAGGCTACGCCACGAACGTAGGCGACGAAGGCGGCTTTGCGCCGGACATCCAGAGCAACGAAGAAGCCATAGAAGTGGTGCTCCAGGCCATCGAGCGCGCAGGTTTCCACCCCGGTGAGGATATTTTCATTGCCATGGATGCCGCCAGTTCAGAATTCTACGATTCCAAAACTGGATTGTACACGCTCAAGAAGTCTTCTGGCAAGCAATTGACTTCCGAAGAAATGGTGGCCCTTTGGGCAGACTGGGTAAACAAATACCCCATTGTCTCCATAGAAGATGGTATGGACGAAGACGACTGGAGCGGTTGGAAATTGCTGACCGAGACACTGGGGAATCGCTGCCAACTCGTTGGCGACGACTTGTTTGTGACCAATGTTAAGCGGCTTCGCAGGGGCATCGACGAAAGCATCGCCAACTCCATCCTGATTAAGGTCAACCAAATTGGCACATTGACCGAAACGATTCAGGCCGTGGAGCTTGCCCGCAGCAACGGCTATACGAGCGTGATGAGCCACCGCTCCGGTGAAACCGAAGACACCACCATAGCCGACCTTGCGGTTGCCTTAAATACCGGCCAGATTAAAACCGGGTCAGCTTCGCGCAGCGACCGGATTGCCAAGTACAACCAGCTTCTTCGCATCGAAGAGGAATTAGGCGATGCAGCAGTTTTTGCCGGCAACGTGTACCGCCGTCGCTAAACGGTCAGGGCACTAAGGCGCCAGTAGCTAAACCAGGGTTTTCCACAGAATCTTGTCAGCAGGGCTGTCCGAACCGGGCATAGGCTGGTGTAATTTCCGTGCGTGAAGATCAAAAACGCAGGATCCTGGTGGAGCAAAATGCGCCTTTTCCGGCTGCCATTCTGGGTGGCCAACAAATACTTTGTGGTGGGCATTTTGTTCGCCGCATTTGTGCTATTTTTTGATTCGTTCAACATCGTGGAGCGGGTCAAGCTGAGCCGCCAGCTTCGCGAATCGCGCGAGGAGCTTAGCTATTACGACACCGAGATCGTCGAGATAAAACGCCAATTGGACGAGTTGTTGGTCAACGATGCCACAGCCGAGAAATTTGCCCGCGAGCGCTACCTCATGAAGCGCGAGAACGAAGATGTCTTCGTAATCCTGGAGAAGTAAGCCGATTGAACGGGCTTCGGCACTCCGTGCTGGAGTGCCTCCTGATTTGCGCCAAGCCCTAATTTTTAACCGCGCGCCGTCGCAGAAGCACGAATCCCCCTTCGCGCGACATTTCCTGAACGCCGGGGATGGTCAGTAAGTCCGGGACCTGTTGAACTTTGGCCACGATGTACACGTCGCGATCCAGTTCCGGGCTGTGCAGCAACCAGGCCGGGTCATTTTCCTGACGGCGGAAAAAGGTATGTTGCGCATCGCGACGCGAGTCCTGTTTGGCGCGCTCCGTGGCACCGGCCATGTATTCAGCGGACGGCGCGGGCTGTTCAAAGTAGAAGAACGGGGCATAGCTTCGAAAACGCGAATAGACGTACACGGGTTCACCCGCCAGCGATTCGTACCAGCGCATGGCCGGGCCTTGCGAAATTTCCTCCGCGCGAACAATGTAGGTAAACAGGGCACTTTGCACAAACAGCGCCGTACCGCCAAAAAGCAACGCAGCCGCAGCCTGCACCCGGCGCTTGTGCAGCAACCATGTTCCCCCCCCCAAGACAGCCAGCAGCAAGCCTGCCGGCCAGCGCACCGCG